>JBDTLP010000016.1:0-59630 GCA_039934735.1 Ferruginibacter sp.
TTAGGGGGTCAATTTGAAATGGCGGAAGGGGGTCAGTTTAGCCGGAATTTACAGTTATTTCTTATACAATGCAAATGGCTAAAGTCTTAATCTTAGTGGGATAGAATTAATAGCTCAAGTGATTGGGTTATTATACAACTGCAACCCCGTGAAAACACCTTTTTTCAAAAACCAGATTGAAAAAGTAGGAAAAAAGTTACTTATTATTTATAAGGTCAATATCGTCAAAATAAAAATCAGGAAGATTACTGATTAATCGTGTAAGAAAATGACTGCAACTAAAAAAATATTATCTGGTGAGAATAGTTTTGAAATAAACGCTGATGAAAAAGACCTGGTGATAATAGAACGGCAGTTAAATAAACATACACTAAGAGATATTGAAATTCAAAGCCAGGCTATTCCTAAAAACTCTTTATGGTTAAAAATAATTGTTCGCCTTATCAGGTATTATCAAAAGAAAATTTCACCTAGGTTAGGCAACAGGTGTGTGTATGATCCAAGCTGTTCCCGTTATGCGGAGATGGCTTACAGAAAAAAGGGATTTTTAAAAGGGAGTTTATTAACCATCAAAAGATTATACCGTTGCCGTGCAAAAAATGGTGGTATCGATGAAGTAATTTAATCAATCATTTCAAACTATATGCAATACAAAATCGAA
Source organism: Ferruginibacter sp. (assembly GCA_039934735.1). Classification (GTDB taxonomy): domain Bacteria; phylum Bacteroidota; class Bacteroidia; order Chitinophagales; family Chitinophagaceae; genus Ferruginibacter. The sequence goes on from JBDTLP010000016.1 coordinate 662, forward strand.
ACAATCGGAGCACAGTTCTCTGATAAAGACATTTCTAATCTTGAAAGCAGGTTTAATAAATATGCTGATTCAGGATATAAATTTCATTCAGTATTTCAAATTCAAAAAGCCGGATGCCTGGGAATTGGCACTCCAGCCACTACTTACCTTGCGGTATATGTGAAAGAATAAAATTCAATGATATACTGAGTTTCTCAAAACCATTAATTTGTAAAAAAAATAATGAAAACATGAACTATCTGCTTTTTGATTAGAGTTTTTGGGATTCAATTTAATTTAATCATGAATAAATAAAATAACCTCTGTTCTGAATCTTTCAGAGCGAAAAATTTCCAAATGATTAAGACATGCAATTAGTGTCGGCAGTGCCGACACTAATTCTTTACGTGATTATTCGTTTTGCAATTACGTAGACAACAACATATTCAATTTCAAATGCAAGCTATCCACTTCACTTTGTAATTTCAAACACCCAGGCTTGTCTGGCCGATTTGGCTAATTTGGCTTTATCGGCTTGTTTTCAAGGGGTAATAAACTTTCATGCTTCTTTTGGATTTCTTTTACTCTTGTTTTAGAAATGCAGTAGTGGAGTAAAAGAAAAGTACTGGGAAAGTAGAACAAGAGTAGAACAAATAGATATTTTTTCCGGCTGCATTAAGACAAATCGGCCAATTCGGCCAAATAAAACATGCATGGGATAAAATTTATGAACGGCCCGTACATTTGTGTTGGAAACTTTGCCTGGAAGGATACATGACGAATAAAGCAAGTGGTTATGGATGAATATTATTTCTGTCGGGCTTGTGTAAGCCTGCACGGCTTTGTACACAGGCAATATGCAATCCACATCCAACCCACACCCTACCTGCTTCCTACCCACATTCTTTCTGCAACGAAGGATGAAAACTTGCTCAACCTTCCAAAACCACCATTTCCTGTCATTTCCGCCGGGTTTTTGTAAATGTTTTAGCAGGCATTATAAGTTTGTATTCACAATTATACCTATTAGAAATGACTACTTTTTGTCAGCCTGAACTAATCGAAGACAATCTTTCTAATAAACCCGGCTTCGACAAACTCAGCCTGACAATTTTTTTTTGTTGGTGAAGTTTTAAATTCTAATCGGTATTAAATATTGGATAAAAACCAAACTCCATGAAGCAAGCACTACCATTCTCCTTAACACTTATCCGTGGTGCCATCGGGAAAGAATTTGTGATCAAGCATTATAAAGATGGTGCGGTGAAGACGAAGTACCCGGATATGTCGGGGATTGTGGCGACGGTGCGGCAGCGGAAGTGCAGGAATTTATTTAAGGAGGCAGTTGCTTATGCGAAGGAGGTGATTGCGGATGTGGAACGGAAACGATGCTGGCAAGAGAAACTGAGGAAACGCAATGCCGTTTACAATGCGGCGGTGAAAGAGTATATGCTGCGGGAAAAGAAAGAAAAGCAACAACAGCTTTTAGAAACCAATCGCCTGTTGAGGAATGCGGTGAAAAAATGGCAGGAAGAAAATGGGATCGTGGTAAAAGAGGTGCAGGTTGTTGATGATATGAATATAGCGTCAATGGTTCATGCGCTACCGGTAACCGGCAACGTTGTTTCAGCATTTCAAAAAAAATATTTTTTATCGCATACAACGTTTGATATCAAAAGTGGCTTTATTATATTTAATTCTACGTAATTAAAAAGGTTATAAGATGGAAATCGCTGAGCTTATACGGGAGATACAGGCAGGCAGTGAACCTGCACAGGATGCGTTGTTCACTAAATTATCCGGCCGGATGTTTATCCTGTGCAGGCGTTATGTAAAAAATACAGAGGATGCGGAGGAAAGTTTGCTGGATGGCTTTTGCAATGTGTTTAAGCATATTGGTTCATTCAGGTACCAGGGAGATGCAGCTTTTATTACCTGGATGAAAAAAATTATGGCCAGTGTTTGTACGAAGAAATTGCGAAAGAAAATTCCCTTCCAGCTTGTACCGGAAACAGCAGCAGATGATGTGCCCATGCAGGATGATATTTATAATAATATTTCTACGAGGGAAATATATAAAGTGATCCTGGGCCTGCCGGACGGCTATCGCACCGTTTTCAACCTGTATGTTATTGAGGGATTTGATCACAAAGAAATTGGAAACATGTTGAGTATCTCGGTAAACACATCCCGTACCCAATTGATGTATGCCAGGAAACTTTTACAAAAAAAATTAACCGTTAACAAGAGCAATCATGAACCAACCTTATCAAAATAAATCAACCAGCCGGATCCAGGAAGTTGCGGAACTGGAATATGTGCCGGGGATTGACATGCCGGACCGGAAAGAGTCGCTGCTGAAGTTGCGCAAAAAAATGCAGGAGCAAAAAGAAAGTAAAAAGAAAATCTTTTTTATGCTTGCTGCAGCTTGCGTTACCGTTATATTGTTGGTTCCGGCTGTGATGCAAAAAAGTGGTGACCAGCATGCTAACCTGCAGCTGGTACACAGCAACGTGAGTAAGACCATTGCTGTTCCTGCAATCGTGAAAGACAGGGACAACGTGCAGCAAAAAGAAATGGTCGTGCAGAAGACATCTCCTGCTATAAAACATGATCCTGTTATTAAACCCGTTGAAAAAAATGAGCCGGTAGTTATTAGTCCTGTACCCAATCTCATTGCACCAATTACCACCGACAGCCCCGCTTTAAATCCAATTATTGAAACCGCCGTTGCTCCTGTGAAAAGAAAATATCCTGTTGTAAATATCAACAGCCTGAAAACCCCGCAAAGCACGGAAGAAGCTATTGGTGATATTAAAAACCCGTTCAGGCGAATCATACTGAGGCCGGGTATGCCGCCATCTGCTCTTCCGGTGTACAGCAGCGAGCATGTAATTAATCAAAACAAAAATCTACAAAACTAAAAAATGAAAAAAACAATTTTGATGCTGGCACTTTTAATAAGTGCAGCAGCGGCAACCTACGCCCAATATGCAAAACAAATCCAGGATCCATTTGATGTATCTCCTGAAAATTTTAAGCGCCAGTTTTTCTTTGACCTGGGCAATGGCAATAAGGCTGAGATCAAACTAACGGAAAAATCGAATCTTGATTATTTGAAGAATCTTGACTCGTTGGTAAAGATCGTTGAGCAGGACCTGCTGCCATTTAGAGATTCTTTTACAGACCCGCTTGCATCGAGGCGCATCTTTTATATGATGGATGCACCTGGCATGGTGAAAATACGTGTACAAAATTTACCAGCTCCCGCAAGCAGTGATTATATCAAGACCGATGGCGTGATCGCTTTTCTAAAAATCACCCAGGATAGCCTGGTCATAACAGGAAGGGTTAGGAGAAAACCTGTTGCTGCTTTTTTTCCCTTAAGGCCTGCCTGGGATTATTACCGAATTAGTTTTTATTTAAACGACCTCAACGACCTGACCCGTTATATGGATGGAAGGTTGAATGAAAAAATTGCCGTACTGCATGACAACCTGGATAAGGTTTGGCTAGCAAAAAATGGGAAGGTGCAAATACGATCTGACTCTTCTATAACGGCAGTGGCTGATCGCGGAAATATTGGTGGTGGTGATCTTTATATCGTACGTTATTCGGTAGATGTGCAAAACTATAAAAATCATTTTGTGCCTTCTGCAACGATATCGGCTGCGATTGTGTCGAGTCATAATCTTATCCGCAGGGAATTTGCACTGAGCACGGAATTTCATTTTTTATTTTCAACTGACAGTGCCGGTAAAACGCATAGTTATCCAAACCTGTTTTTAACCCTGAGTTATGGCAGTGCCAGGATTGATCCAAAAGCCATCAGATCATCTTCTGCAGCCGTCAATCTCTATCCTTATATTTCACTGGCATATCTTATAAAGCGCAAGGGTGAATTTTATGATAAGCATAGTTTTAAGATTGGGGTTGGGCGTTTTACCTTGTTTGGTGGATCAACGAAAGTAGAGCCGAGTTTTTATTTTAGTAATTTTTTCAAAACGCTTACGCCATCGTTTAGGATTGTGCAGCAGATTTAAGAGATCCTTTAAATGGTGGGTGAGGACACCGACCATGGGAGTAAAATGGTGGGTGAGGACACCGACCATGGGAGTAAAATGGTGGGTGAGGACACCGACCATGGGAGTAGCAAACACGGGAGCAGCAGCTTTTTTATCAACGCCGAGGATAGGAACGCGGATGACGCGGATGCGGCGGATGAATGCGGATCTCATACTTGCTTCGCAAGTATTTTAAAGACTAATAAAATCTATTTTCAGCTTGCTTAGCAAGCAAGATTCGTGATCATCTGCCGAATCCGCGTCATCCGTTTTCCAATCCTACTATGCAATAAAATTAAACCCCAAAATTAACCTATATGAAACCCGGAAAAATTAAAAGCAATATTGACCCTGATACGCTTTCAAAAAGTTGCAGGACCGAACTCGAAATAAAAGTTAAGGCTTATACTACGAAAGAGCTATCCGGAATTTATGAGATCCCACCACGGACATTTATCAGATGGATATCCCCTATCCGAAATCTTATTGGAAACAGGATTGGACAATGGTATACGGTGCAACAGGTGGAGATTATTTTTTCAAAATTTGGAATACCGCATATTATAAGAGAGGGAAATGATTAAAAAATGGTATCCCATCACGATCAGGGCAACTGCGGTTGAATGCTGCATACCTGAAAGTAGATTCAATAAATAATTACTGATTAATTCATTAAATAAAATTTGATTTTATGACCGATAATAAAAATATAAAGGGCAAACAGGATAGAATCCGTGTAGATTCAAAAGATCCTTCAGAAGTAGAATACCTGCACAGGAAATATCCATCTTTATCTCACCAGGCGATCCATGGCGCTATCAGATCTGCGGGGCCAATGAGAAAAAATATTTTGATATACCTGGAAAAAAAATATAGCTGTTCATAACTTACTGAATTGAGATAAAAAAATCAGCAACAGGTAAACATTCATTATAATGATTACGATATCAGTAATTAAACTATTAAGATGTACTTATAAGCAGCTATATTGGTTCCTGTATTATTCAGATGAAACAGAATATCAAATTATTATTCCAAGACGTTATACGGTGCAAAAAGAAGGAGATGTTTTTGTTTCCATAGATTTTAATATTGCAGCTTATACCGGTTATATGCTTTCCCAAATCACAGCTGTTTTTTCTTATACGGTTCCCGGTGTATTTAAAAAGGAGCCATTTTATTTTCAGGTTATTGTTGATTCTGATCATAAACGAAGGTTTACAGAAGTTCTCTATATTATGATACAGGCATTTAATCCACTAGACAGGTGCTGCATGCATGTAGCCCTTGACGTAGAGTCCCATAATTTCTTTTCAGTTTTAACGCCTGACCTGGTATATCGATTAATTACATTCGGGCTTTATTATACAGCCAATAAGCGTTTATCCATTGCAGATAAAAACAGCCTTAATAATCAATAAAGAGTTTATCATGATCCTATTAAATCTCCATGAGTTTAAAGACTATAGCAAAACCGCGATCTATGAATTTTTAAAAGTTGGGAATGAAAGATCATTCATGGTAAGCATTAGAAAAACAATTGCGGAAGCTGAGCATGACACTGATAACATGATGCTGGCAATAGAATATGGCCTTGCTGCTTAAGCTGGCCATCAATTTGCAGAGATATCAGATAGTTTTAGTTATTATATCCCTTGTATAAAAAAGAAAATGCCTTTTAAGTTTGGTATCAGAGTTACGAATTTAAAAAAACTGTCTGAATTGCTTTTTGAATCCATCAGTATGTTTTTTGGTGATCGGTCAACTGATGCATTTTTTATATACCAGCATACTGCACATACATTTTATTTAGATGCTCTTGATCAAAAGATTGAAACAGAAACCTGGGGGTTGTTATCGGTGGAATACTCGTTATTGGAAGATAGCTAATGATTAAATGGTCTGGTATTAGGATTTAAGGATTAAAAGATTTGAGGATTAATCATAATTATCATTTAATCACACAAATCAACGGTTCAGACAAATGAAAGGGGTAACTTTTCCGATCACAGTTTTTATTTCCATGATTCTCCACTAGCTCCAACTTTGGCGAGCACGGTTGGTATTTTATATGTAAAGTTATTGCTGGGCTTTGCCAAAGTAATACAAATTAAAGAGCCCATACTTTGCAATGGACAATTTATATTGGACAATTGACAATTAAAAACAAAAAGAGCCCATCTTTTCAGATGAGCTCTTCATATTATGTGCGAACAATTGTCAATTATCAATTGTCAATTGTCAATTCTTTAAAACTTCAACAGCTTCGTAACCTTAACCTCATTGCCCTGCCTTACTTCCATCATATATGAACCAGATCGAAGATCAGATCCAATGTTGATGGTTTGATATGGCATTACTGTGATGCTCTTTAATTCACGGCCCTGCATATCGAGTACGCGTACATGAATTGCTTCTTTACCTGTTGTTACAACCTGTAACTTAAAGTCGCTCACCGTTGGGTTAGGATAAACATTCACTTTCATTGGTTCTGGGGCAGGCGTTGTTGCCTCAGTTCCTCCTTTTGCAAATGTTGGCCTTCCTTCTGAACAAGCAGGTAATTTAGCCTGTGTTGACCTGATGGTACTGCTTCCACAATTGTTGAAGGATTGTGCAGATACACTTCCATTAACTGCAGTTCCCGGATAAGATACTTCGATGCTGTTACTACCCTGGCCCGATACAAGTGTCGCACCAACAGGTATTGTCCACTGAACCGATGTTGAATTTGCAGGCGTAGTTGATATGGTGTATGTGAACACCCTGTTTGGACAAGGTTGTGTTTGTATGACATCGATTACACCTGGTATTGCAGGGTTCAGTTTGTTGATCGACAATGTTCTTGGCGTAGGACTTGTTCCGCAGCCATTCGTTGTCGTTACTGATATTGATCCACTTACAAAACTCGCTGGATATGTAAACGAGATCGTTGCAGTTCCCTGTCCTGTTAAACCAGTGGCGCCTGCAGGTACTGTCCATGTGTAGGTCTGACCTGATACTGCAAGCACTGAGTAGGTAGCTGGTATTCCATCTGGTGCCATATAAGGACAAGCATTGGTTGAACCTGCTATCAAACCTGGTGTTGATGGATTTGCCTTTACTAGTGCAAGACTTCTTGCATTACTCGCTCCGCAACTGTCGTTGGCTGCTGCTACGGTGATGTTACTGCTTGTAAAGCCATTGCTGAAGCTAACGTTTACTGTTGTATCATTTATACCTGGTCCGTTTGGATGCGTGATCGTGGTTGTTCCTGCCTGTGCTGTCCAGATGTAAGATGTTGCACCTATTACTGATGGTATGGTATAAGAAAGTGTTCCAGCTGTTCCGATAACTGAACATACACTGCTGGTACCAACAATTGGCTGTGGTACATTTGGCGCCTGTGCAGCCAGTACAAATACAAGTAATGGACTGTTGCCACAAGGAGAAAGTGCTGTAACCCTGATTTGTTTATTACCATTCAATTTAAAGGCAGCAGCAAATGTTACTGTAATGCTGTTGGCAGTACTGCTAACAAGGGTAACATTTGTTGGAGGAAGCGTATAGCTATAGCCGGTAGCTCCCTGGGAATTAAATGTATAAGTTATCTGTGTACCTGTTCCAACATATGGACAAACATTCACCGGGCCTGTTACAACTGGTGCTGTAAGTGCTGCATTGATTGTAAATGTTACACTGATGGTATGATTAGCCGTTACGTTTGTGAATGTATATGTAGTAACTGCTCCAACAGATAAACCATCAACCAATACATCTGCTACATGGTAACATGCAATTGGTATCATGGTATAAGATTGGTTCGCACCACTGTTCACAACAGTTGCACCATTTGGTGAGATAGAACCGTTAGGCCCCGCACTTGAAGTGATGGTAAAGGTTGCATTGTTTACAAAAGTTGCACTGATGGTATGGTTAGCTGTTACGGTGGTGAACGTGTATGTACCAACTGCTCCTTGTGATACGCCATCAACAATAACATCTGCAATTGTAAATCCTCCGTTAGCAGTGATCGTGTAAGTAGCGTTATCACCGCAATTTACAGAACCAGTACCGGGAGTGATTGAGCCATTAGCCCCAGCCGTTACTGTAACTGTATAAGTATTCAATATGAATGATGCGCTGATCGTGTGATTATTTGTAACGTTTGTGAACGTATATGTTCCAACTGCACCTTGCGATACGCCATCAACAACTACATCTGCAATTGAATAACATGCATTTGCTGTGATTGTATAAGTAGCATTTGATCCGCAGTTAACTGTACCCGTACCTGGATTGATAGAACCATTTGCCCCTTCTGTTACTGTTACTGTATAAGTATTCAACACAAAGGTTGCACTGATCGTGTGATTAGCTGTAACGTTTGTGAATGTGTATGTTCCAACTGCTCCTTGTGATACCCCATCAACAATTACATCTGCAATTGAATAACATGCATCAGCCGTAATTGTATATGTAGCATCTGTGCCACAATTCACTAAACCAGAACCAGGAGTGATTGAGCCATTAACCCCTGCCGTTACAGTAATTGTGTAAGGACCATTTACAGTAACGATTGCAGAACCGGTATTTCCTGTACCAATACCACTTACCGCATCTGTAACAGCTACCAGGGTATATGTTGTTGTAGCAGCCGGGCTCACAGAAATATTATCGCCACTGGTATAATTATTTACTGTGAAATTATTTGTTCCATCAGAATATACAACCGTGTATGGAGATACTCCACCTGTAATGGCTACCTGTAAATTAGTGCTTGTGGCATTACAAATTGTTGCAGTACCTGAAAGTACTGCCGCAGTTGATCCTACAGGAGCTATGTCTGCAGCAAAATAAACGTTGTCAAATCTCCATGTGCCTGCGGTTGCAACGGTAGCAGGTGTAAGTGTCTGGCGGAATTGACCAGTAGCCTGGTAGTAAGCAGCAACTACTCTTACTCCGAAATTTGCATTGTTATTAATAGATGTTATTGATGACATGTCTACAGAAATTCTCCTGTATGAATCACCAGTTGCATTATTTTCAAATCTTCCGTTATTGATTGACCCAAGACAAAAAGTTGTATTACCTGCTGTCATGGTAAAATCATTCCAGGTAGTTCCGTTCGTAGTGTACTGTAAACGTTCAGTGTTGGCAGAAGTATTTGACGAACGTTGGTCCCATGAGAACCTGATATTGTAATGACCAACTGTACTGGTATTAAACTGTGCCCCGCTGCTTTGATTTGTTGCACCTGGTGCTGCAGTTGCAATTGCCCATGCATTTTGTCCTGTAACCTGTGCACCACATCCTGTACCGTTCATTCCTGTTGCTGTTCCGGGTCCTGTCATTGAACCAACAAGTGATGATGAACCTGTTCCAACATTTGGTGTAGGAGTAGCAGTAGCTCCCTGTAGGGGCTCATAAGTCCATTTAGCAAGCGTATCAGGAACGGCTATAATATTTGCCGTTAGGCCTGATGGCTGAGGATTGATGATATAATTCAAAGCATCTGTTCCTGTTAATGTAGAAGTAGATGTTACAGGTATTGCTGTACCTACCGCTGAGCTTGCAAAAGTTCCTGTACCAACAAGGGTAACCCCATCTGGTGAAATAATACCATTAAGCGTTCCCGTTACTACTGCATTTGTGTTACCATCGAAATTCTTATTCTGTGCAGCTGCCCCTGAAATAGTTAAAGAAGCTGTTGTGATATCTGCAGTCAAACCTGCAGGTTGCGTTACTGAATAATTGCCAGCGTCAGTTCCTGATAATGTATATCCAGTAACTGTAACTGGTTTAGATGTACCAACATTTTTATTATTAAAGTTTGCTACCGATGTACCTGAAATGCTTACAACATCCATTCCGATTACTCCATTCAATACAGCTGTACCATTTAAAGTAGCCGTTGAATTTCCATCATAAACTTTATTTGCTGCGGTAACCCCCGTAATGGTTAAACCTACCGGAGTAATATTCGCAGTTAGGCCTGTTGGCTGATCGAGTGTGTAATTAGATGCATCCGTTCCGCTCAATCCCAAAGACGTTGTAACAGAAATATTGTTACCTACCTGAGCCGTAGCAAAATTTCCGTTTCCGCTAACTACTACATCATCAGGACTAATCACACCTGCAACTGTATTAACAGTAACAGTTGTAAGCGTATTTCCGTCATAAGGTTTGTTATTAGCAGTAGCATCAATTACAATAATTCCTTTCGGAGTAATATCCGCCACAAGGCCTGTAAGTTGTGTAAATGTATATTTAAAGGCATCCGCTCCCGTTAGTGTGGAAGTTGATGTAATTGCAATATTGGTTCCTACTGTAACCTGTGCAAATGTTCCGCTACCACTTAGTGATACATCATCAGCACCGAATACTCCATCAACATCACCAAATATAGTTGCTGTATTGGTACGGTCATATTCTTTGCTGAGGGCTATAGCATTTAAAACATCCAGGTTTTTTTGTAAAACTGTATAAATCAATGTGGCCGGTGTGCTTGTACCGCCAGCATTGGTTGCTGTGATCGTAACAGTATAATCTCCCGGGTTGTCCGTTGCTGTTCCTGTTATTTCTCCGTTGGTGGTATTTACACTTAATCCTGCAGGCAAACCAGTTGCATTGTATGATGTTGGTGAATTGGTTGCTGTGATTGTATATGTAGCTGCAACCGTTCCATAAGTTGCTGAAAAAGTAAGTGTACTTGTGATCACTGGTGTTGGTGATGAAGTAATATCAGCCACAAGCCCTGTTGGCTGTGTAAGCGTATAATTACCAGATGCAGAACCACTGATTGTGTAGCCACTAACCGTTACAGGTATGTTGGTGCCTACAGCGGATTGAGTAAAATTAACTAATACTGTTCCTCCCAATACAACATCTGTAACATCAATAGCTACCACTCCAACAAGTGTAGCTGTGCCCGACAAAGTAGCAGTAGTATTACCATCAAATGCTTTATTGTTTGCTACAATTCCAGTTATGGTTAGTTCTTTTGAAGTAATATCTGCAGAAAGCCCTGTTGGCTGTATAAGGGTATAATTGCCCGATTGCGCACCAGTCAATGTTGAAGTTGATGTCACTCCTATTGCTGTTCCTATTGCAGACTGTACAAAAGTTCCTGTTCCATTGAATGTTACATCATCACTGCCGATCACAACGTTTAAAGTACCATTGATCGTTGCTGAATTTGTTGCATCATATTCTTTGTTATTAGCAGCTGCTCCTGATACTGTTAATGCCAAAGGGTTAACGGTATTTCCTGTTGCAGCAGTAACAACATTCGCTGCTGTTGCCCCAGTACTGGTCAATGAAATATTTTGTGAATCATATGAACCAACTACTGCTGCACTAGCGGCAAGGCGTACACTAAGTGTACCTGATGCACTGCCACCAGATTGTGTAAATGTAGTTGTTGCTCCATATGTAGCTCCATCATTTGCAACTTCAAAACCTGTTGGAGCCGTTGCTGTGATATCAGCAATAAGATTTGTTCCTGCAACAGTAAAAGTTTGGGAAGCCGATGCAGTTCCATAAGTTGTAGTAAATGCAGTAGCTGTTGCAGAAGCAGCCCCATTTATTGTTATTACTGCAGGAGGGTTAGCTGGTACCAATTCTCCTGTACCTAAAATCGCTGCATTTGTACCAGGATAGCCAGTGAAGTTGATCTTTGCAAGTTGTTGTGAAGTAAGGCCACCAACGCCTACCATTATTTTACCTGCAGTACCTGAAGCGCCTGCTGTACCAGCCCATCCGGTAATGGTTAAAGTAGTACTTGTTGTCCATGGACTTAAACTGCTGCTATTCGCAAATGTTAGTGTATGACTTCCTGTTCCCAAAGCAATAAATGAATTGTTGGTTAAATTCAGGGTACCGACTGATTGGGTAAATCCTGCGGCTGAAGCACCATTTGTTCTCAAGGTTCCTCCATTTAGGGTAACATTAGTTGCAGCAGGAAGTGTGTTTGCATTTCCTAAAGCAAGCACACCGTTTGAAATTGTTGTATTACCTGTATACGTGTTTACATCACCTAAAATCTGAGTGCCACTTCCTGTCTTTATCATTGAAATTGCTCCACCTATAACTCCTGAATTTGCATTAGTACCATCACCATAGTTATAGGATCCTGAACCACCAATTGTAAGCGTAGCTGGAGTAGAAGAAGTAACTGTATTGTCACTTGCGGTAGCATTTGTACCGGAAGTAGAATTCAATCCGGCGATTTGTTGGCTAAATCCATTCATATCAAAAATACCCACGTTAGCACTGGCTGCCTGTCCTATATTTAAAACAGTTCCTGTTGGCAGGCGATTGCTTCCTGTTGAAAGCTGAATTGTTCCGTTATTAATAAAGGTAGATCCTGTATAAGTACTTATACCACCAAGTTGAAGAAGATTACCACCTTGTTTAGCCAATGAACCTGTTGTAGCAGGTTTATCAGCAATAATACCATTATACGTTAAAGTTGTTGTTGATCCTTTTACACTGATTGAAGTTCCTGCTGTTGCACCTAACTGTATACCCCTGTTTGAATTTAATGTAAAAGAACTTGCAGCATTAATCGTTAGCCTTCCTCCATCAATTATTATATTATTTGCTGTTACAGAACCGGGAACTGCTCCGAAGCTAAGGTCTCCTCCATCATATTCTACTTCAGCACCGTTAATAGATGTTGGCCCAGTGTAAGTATTCGCAGCACCTGTGATATTTATTGTGCCCGCACCAGCGCCATCAAAAGTTAAACCAGAACCTATTGAACCAGAGATGATCCCACTGAAAATCCTGCTTCCACTTGTTGTTGAGTTGGTAAATGTTCTTGTAGCCGCCCCTAAAGCAACAGTCCCCGAATGTGTTGCATTACCTGTACCAGTCAAAATAAAATTACCACCCATTGTGATATTATTTGCATAAGCTCTCGTTCCGCTTGATTGTATTGTACCACCATTTAATCCCAGCACAACACCTGCCCCACCAAAATTATTACTGCCTCCTGAAATAACAGTCCCTGCATTTATTGTAAATCCTCCATTGCTTGCATTAAATGCGTTTCCCTGGGCGCCCATATCCCAAATTCCAGCACCATTTTTTATAACACCAAATCCGGAACTGGTTGGTAGATTTTGTCCAGTCCAGGTTAAAGTACTGCCCGTTCCTATATCATAAGTCCTAACAGTAGTTCCTGAAGCAGTTCCTGCAGCGGTAATTGTAACAACAAATCCATTTGCAACCGTTACATTTCCTACAACAGTTGTAGCAAAAGTGAGCGTTGAGTTGCCATTAAATATTGCATTTGAACCAGATACCCAGGCAGATCCACCCGTAGCAGTTGGAGCAGCACTCCAAAAGTTTGATGTTGTCCATGTACCGGTTGTACCATCGGTTCGCCAGTATAGCTGTCCCCAACTGACCATGGAGCCAAATAACATTATTCCTAAAAAAACAACCGAAAGCAATTTCATTTTCATGGAAGTTTTCAGTTTTAGAAAAGTAGTTTGATGATCAGCAATCAACTGCTCTGTCAGTCTAGTTGCCATTTCGGAAGTTCGTGTAGAAACTTTCATATTAATTGTATTTAAATTTATTTGTTTTATGGTAAATAATACAAACTACCGGTATGATACCAGCAAATTGATCTATTATTAAATTCTCTTAAGGTTTGCTTAGCAAGCATAACAATGAAGATGGTCTCCGAGAACAATTTTTTATCACAGGTATTTAAAAGGACGGAATTAAGGTGCTTTTAAATTCAGTAGCCAAAAATAGAGTTATCTTATTTCCGAAAATGAAATCTAATATTAACTTACTGTAAATTAAAAGTGGAACGCTTTTAAATATAAATAACTAATAAGCATTTATACTTTAACGTTAGTTTGTTGACAAATGCCACTTTAAATGCAACTATTTTTAAAACGAGGTGCAACCTAAGTTATTGGATCAATATAAAAATCCGGTAACGATTAAGTAACGATTCGTTAATATTAAGGCAACAATTTCTTAACAGCCTGGAATGCACTTGCATAGCCCCGCTGGATACCTTTGCCGGAATTTAACTGAAATGAAAAAAATTATTATTACCTGCTTATCTGCTTCTTTTTTTATTTTGTCGTGTGTAAAGGACAGGGATTTTCCAGCACTGGATACTATCTACAAACAACCAGGCGCACCTGTCCTGGATACCAGGACAGCCATTCACTACTGGAACTTTAATAATGTACCGACATTGTTATCAGCAACATCTACAATTGGGGGTGCGTCACTGGTATACCAGGGTGCTGCTTATGATGATGTACAGCCTGGAACTACGTTAAATGCAAGGAATGGCGATATCGATGGAAGCGGTTTAAGATTACGCAATCCCGCAGGTGATTTCATTTTATCCCTTCCTACTATTAATTATAAGGACATTGTTTTCAGTTTTGCATTGCAACGCAGCAGTAGTGGTGCACAACAAAATACAATCTCATATACGATTGATGGTGTAAATTTTATTACAGATAGCCTGCAGCCACATATGCTTAAACCAGATACCTTGTGGAATCAATATTATTTTGATTTCTCTTCCATCAAACGGGCGAATGACAATCCAAACTTTAAAATCAAAATTGAATTCGCTATCAATACGGATGGAACGAGTGGCAATGACCGTTATGATAATATAACTGTAGATGGAAACATCATTAATACTGTAGTTGCTTTACCAGAAATCCTGCATTATTGGAATTTTAATGACCCTACAGATATCAATACACTTACAACTGCAACAAATACTTTGGGTGGTGGTTCAATTGCATATATTGGAACCTGGGATGCATATGCAACCGGATCGGATATAAATATAAGAAATGGTGATCCGGCAGGTGGAGCATTAAGATTGAGAAATCCTGCCGGTACATTTACAATTACAGCACCTACAACGGACCATAAGAATATTGTATTGACAATGGCTGTACAAAGAAGCAGTTCCGGGGCTCAAACAAATACACTTACTTATAGTATTGATGGCATTAATTTCATTTCAACAGGAATTGCTTCCAATACATATACCCCTGGATTAGATCCCGATTATGTTTTGATCACTTACTACTTTGCCGGAATAGCAGGAATAGACAATAACCCCAATTTTAAAATAAACATCGATTTTTCAAATGGCAGTACCGGCACTTCGGGCAATAACCGTTTTGATAATCTCGTAATTGAAGGAGTTCATATATGAAAAAAATAACCGCGTCTTTATCGATCATTGCAGTATTGGCCCTCGGTTCGTTTACTGTAAAAAAACTGATGTTCACAGGAAAGAATGATATTAAAGTACCTGAACCTTCGGACATCTGCCTAACGCCATCGGGTAATGGCTTATATATTGCAAGCGATGAAGGGGGTTTATACGAAACCGATCTCCATGGAAAGATCATTCGAAAATCATCTTTAGTGGGGACAGATTTTGAAGGCGTATATTCCAATGACAATTTTGTTTTTGTAATGGATGAAAGTGCCCGCAAGGTTTACAAACTGGATCACAAGGATCTTAAATCTGTTGCAACTTTCGAGCTCCCTTATAACGGAGCAAGGAATGCAGGATTTGAGTCTATCACATTCAATGAAAAGAAAAATGTTTTCGTAACTGTTTCCGAAAAGCATCCTGTTACCATCTTCGAATACGATGAAACTTTCCATAAAGTAAATGAAGTGAAATTCAACGCTGCCAGGGATATTTCGTCCGCTACCTGGCATGATGGAAACATCTGGCTCCTGAGTGATGAGGATATGAAAATATTTCGCCTTGACCCAATGACCTACGAGATCACAGAAAAATATTCTATCAATGTATTGAATCCGGAAGGCATTGCTTTCGATAAGGAAGGAAAACTGATCATCTGTTCAGATGATATGCGCAAACTCTATTATTATAATAAACCATAACCAACGAACTGTGAAGAAATTTTTATTCAGCAGCCTGTTATTTGCAGGATTGATTAGTTCATCTGCACATGCGCAGGTATCATTTGGCACCGGCGACAACAACCTGGAAATAGGAGGTGTTATTTCTGCGTATTTAAATTACCGGCCACTCAAAGCCGAAGAAACGGATCGGGACAAGAATAAGAACAGGTATAAATTAAGGGACGCCCGTTTTTATCTTGAAGGACACAACTCAAACAAGTTCGAATATAAATTACAGGTTGATTTTGCCAATATCGGGGTTACTACAGTTGATCCGGAAAGCCCTGCACTGTATGATGCATGGTTTATGTATAAGGCATTCAAACCTTTTTATATAAAAATCGGCTATCAGGATATACCATACTCACGGTCATCCATGACTGCAACAACAAAATCTGTTTACTGGCAACGCCCGGAAATATCAAGGGGTGAGCTTTTTTCCAGGCATGATGTTGGAATTACCTTACAAAAGTCATTGTGGAACCAACGCATCAATGCTTACCTTGGTATGTATACCGGCACAGGTGAATTATTCTACCAGGGTGATAATGATAAGAGTGGTGCATTTGAATATGTAGGACGCCTGGATATTGCTTACCCCAGCCGTTTCCGTTACCAGGACTTTGATCCAAAGAATACACCAGTCCCTATGTTTGCAATCGGGGTTAATGGCCGGTATACAAAAAGAGATCTTCCTGCAGGCCAGGCTTTTATTGATGGGGAAAGTGGTACTTACGGGGTAAAAGTAGTTGATGGTAAAAAACTCACTTTAGGAGCTGATGCTGCTTTTCAATATAAAGGATTTAACCTGCAATTTGAAACACAGCAGGTAAAAGGTACACCAAACAGTGATAAAGATGTATTGCTAAGAGGATTGCCTAAAGAACTTACAGATGGCTATTTTAAATCCGGTGGATGGTATGGGCAGCTAAGCTACTACGTTATGCCACTCAAAACGATCCTGTCTGCCAGGTACGAGGAATTTGATATTAATGATCTTGAAGCTGGTAATTCAAAAAGATTTGGCGGGGCCATTGCATATATATTGAATGGTTCACGCACCATGATAAAAGCACAATACTTTCACATTCAAAAGGAAGATCCTATGGATCCTCAAACCTGGAAAAACCAATTCAGGATCGGGATACAACTTGCATTTGAATAAATTCCCCTCAACAAGCCAAACATATCATTCTGATTGTTAGAATAAGGATTAGCTCAATAGTTGCAGATCCTTATTTTTTGGAAAAAAAAATTCAAAAAAAGCATACAAAGTTCGGTTTCCCTTTTATGCATTTGTCTTCGGGCCTCTGCGTGAAATGAAACTTCGGCCTCATACAAAAGCGCAAAAGAATCGCAAAGATTTTACCAGGATTTCATCTTATCGCTTAACAATTACTTAATGATAATATAATCTCCCAAAACTGCCTGCCCCCTCCCGCTTATCTACCTTGCGGACTGATCCTTTCCTTCGTAAAATTTAGCTTTCCGGTTTCACATTTCTTAAAAGTTCTCATCATAACGTTTATGAGACCACGAATTAATTTCTTATGAAGAAAGTATACTTTTTTTCCAGCCTTATAACATGCATGCTTATTGCTCTTTCTGTAAAAAGCCAGTTGTATTGGCGTACAGATGGTGCCAATTTTTTATTAACGAACCCTGTATGGGGAACAACATCGGCAGGGCCATTTACCAGCGCATGGATTGATAATTCAAATATTTTTTTTACAGCCGCTACCAATGCTATAACCAATGTAACTAATACGCCCGTCGGCAATATTACCTTGGGCGCTGGCACTGGCGTTAACTGGGGCAATGCCGGAACGTTTAATACAAATGGAAATATTCGTACAATAGATATAGGCAATGGTTCCGTTTTAACCTGGAATAACCAGCCCGTTTCAACAACGGCCGGAACAGGATTTATAAAAAATGGAATTGGTACATGGAATATTGGATCTCAGGCAAATTTGTTTACCGGTGGGTTTACACTTAACAGCGGTACAATGGTAGTGAGCGGAGACAATGCGCTTGGTGGCGGCACATTCAATATCAATGGTGGCACCATACAATCTTCGTCTACCCGTACCATGGGAGTATCATCTATTGTTATCGGCGGTGATTTTGAGCATACAGGTTCAGGAAACGCTACCTGGGGCATGGCCGTATCCCTGGGCAATGCAACAAGGTCAATACTTAATTCTACATTAAGTGGCAGCAGAAGATATACCGGTGTTATTTCAGGAAATGCGGGAGCAGGCATTACATTTAATGGTGCCGGTCTTGCACAAATTTATTTGGGGAATATACTGAACAGTTATTCCGGCCCTATTTCAATTAATGCCGGTGAAGTTGTTTTTAATGATGACGGTTCATTTGGAAACAGTAATTCCGTTACAATAGATGGAGGCAGGTTATCGATAGGCAGCATAGATGCACTGGGCGTTTCAACAGCACTTACGAATGCAACCATTAACTCAACACGAACAATATATGTTGGAAGTCTTCCCAGCACTTCTATAAGTGTCCTTGGCAGCACAGGTGTAACATTCCTGGATGGCGTGATTGCAGATAAACCACTTTCAACAGGAACCTGGGCGAAGCAGGGCTCAGGAAGATTAACAATAGGAAATGTTTGTACCTATTCCGGTGATACTTACATAAATAACGGAACACTCAGGATTAGAAACGGGGACAACAGGCTTCCGGTAACTACCAGCATTTATATGGGACAAGCCTCTAATACAAATCTTGGGATTTTAGATTTAAACGGCCACATGCAGCAGATAGCCGGACTGAATTCAATCACCGGTATAAACGCTTCAATAAATAAAAATACCATTACTTCCGCAATAAATGCAACACTAACTGTATCGGGTAAGGGTAAATTTGGCCTTGGCACAACATTTAACTCAGGTACGATTGCCGGGTTAATAGACCTGATAAAATCGGGTATTGATACCCTTGAACTGGCGGATACCAACACCTATACAGGAAATACAATTGTTAGCGGAGGTGTATTAAGATTAAGTAACACTGGTGGTAAAACCATCATTGCCACATCCAACGTTACCATAAATGGAGGTACTTTAAGAGTATCTGCAAACCAGACTATTAATAACCTTGCTGTAACAAGTGGTACTCTTTTAATTGATACAGGAGTAACACTAACTATTACGGGTAGCTATACCGGAGGCGGGACCGTTACTAATAATGGTACAATTATTATTAATGCTGCAAATAATTTCCCGGGAACCAGTAGTATTGTTACAGCAGGTTTTAATAATCTTACCATTGGGGCCGCAGTTAACCTCGATCAATCATTGATCATTAACGGCGCCCTGGTACTCAATGGCGCATTTGCTGTTGGAAATTATACCTTGACTTTAAATGGCCCGGCAATTACAGGCACTCCAACTAATTTAAATACTACAACATCATCTTCACTTGTATTTGGAGGAACCTTTACTTCTGTTTTTATTCCGACAAGTGTTACACTACTTGGCAATCTTACTATTAATAACAGCAATGGAGTAAGTCTTAATAGTATATTGAGTGTTTATAATTCCGTCACACTTTCATCAGGTACGCTTGCTATTACTGCAGGTAATAAACTTGAGTTCAATGGAGCTTCGTTAACTGCAACTGGCGGATATGTCAGTGGTACATCAACCAGTGATCTTGGCGTTATCGGTACAACAGGCGGAACGATCAACCTGCCAACAAGCAGCAATATAAGTTTAAGAAATATAACGCTCTCCGGTAACCGCGTTTTAAAAATGGATGGCGTGCATCATATCGCTCTTTCCGGTTCCTTAACCATTGCCACAGGAAGCACGTACGATAATGGAGGAGAAACACAATTAATAAATGGCGGAAGCGGTACAATTTCTATCACAGGTACTTTTATCACCCGGGATATACAGGGCTTCTTTGCAGCAAGCGCCGCGATACCTGGAATTGTTCCTGTACTAAATGCGGGCTGTACGATTGAGTACGCATTAACCGGCAACCAGGCAGTGCAGGGAAGTACGGTTTCATACAAGAATGTAAGATTTAGCGGAAGCGGTATAAAATTATTGGCAAGCACTACGTCACCCAATGGTACTGTTTTCATTACAGCAAGTGCCATTGTAAATACAAATGGTTTCAATTTTGGCGGTGCAGCTACTGCACTCACGATGGATGGCGGAAGACTTATCGTTACAACTACCGGCACACAACCTGCCATGCAAGGGGCATACAATCTTACTGCCGGTGTAGTGGAATTTAAGGGTGCTTCTTCAGAAACAATTCGCACGCAGACCTACCAGAATATTGAAGTAACAGGAGCAGGAGTAGGTAATTCGGCTGGTAATATAACGCTTAGGGATAATGGTACTTTTAAGGTCATGCCAACAGGTGTATTTGTAATCAATGATAATTCTATTATTGGAATCTTACCAGCAACGAATACGCAAACTGTCACAGTACAAAGTAGTGGATTATTCAGGTCAGGAAATAACCAGGGCTTCAATGGCTTTACTGCTACACTCATAGATAATTCATCTGTTCATTCAAATATTACGAATATTGTTCTTGCAAGCGGAAGTACAGTTGAATATTCACGCAACGGCGATCAGCCAATCACAAATGCCAATGGCCTTGCATATCAAAATCTTTTATTGTCGGGGACAACCGGTATCAAAACAGCACCAGCAGGTAATCTTGTTGTCAATGGTAACTTAACCAAAACAGGAGTCGCCACATTTGCCCATAACAATGGAACCGTTGTTATCAATGGAACAACTGCGCAATCTTATACGTCCTCAGCAACAGTAATGAGTTTTTACAATATTGATCTTAACAATGCTGTTGGATTTTCTACTTTAAGCGATATGACGATCGTTGCACAGCTTTCTTTTGAAGACAATGCAAAACTTAATTTACAAACAGGTTATATCACGTTAAAGTCTGACGCAACAAATACTGCAAACGTTGGTATCATACCTGTTACTGCTTCTATCAGCTACCAAACAAATACCGGTTTTATTGCAGAACGTTATATTGCAACAGGTACATCAACGGGCCAGCACACCAAAGCATGGCAATTCCTCGCAGTTCCTGTAAATGGCGGGCTAACGGTAAACAGTACCTGGCAGGAAGGATCGGTGGCACCCAATGATAATTTCAAATCAGGGTATGGCACACAGATCAGTAGCAATTTAACAGGAGCGACAACATTGGGCTTTGATGTTTACAGCCCAGGTGGCCCGTCTATGAAAACTTTTAATCCGGCTGGTACAGGCTCATGGGATGGCATTCCAAATACAACTGGTTATTCGCTGTATAACCCCAAGGGATACATGATTTTTGTAAGAGGTGACCGATCAGTGATTAATTTTAGCGGAGCCAATAGCACGGCTTTGCCAACAATACTAAGAGCTACCGGTAAATTATTTGCGCCCGTTTCTAATCCGCCATCAACAACAACTGTATTGCCAGGCAAATATGAATCGGTTGGAAACCCTTATGCTTCTGCGATTGATCTTACTGTATTTGCAGACAACAGAACCGGCGACGTACAGGACATCTATTATGTATGGGATCCGCAATTAACGATCATTGGTTCAGGTTCTTCATATGGTTATGGAGGTTATCGTACACTTACAAGAAATGGTGCTGCTTATGATGTTACACCTCCGGGAGGCATTTATGGATCATCTACAAATTCAATTCAATCAGGACAGGCATTTTTTGTAAAGTCACTTTCTTCCGGTGGTACTGTAGGCTTTAGTGAGAACTGCAAGGTTTCTAACAATGCGCTGGTAACAAGGATCAATAATATTGCTATGACACAATTGCGTACTAATCTATATGTTTCTAATTCACAAGGATCGGTATTGATTGATGGTGTGTTATCAAATTTCGATAATAATTTTTCGGCACTGCTGGATAAAGATGATGCATTTAAATTTAATCAAACGGGAGAAAATATTGCAATCTATACCGGCGACACAACCGTTACTGTTGAATGCAGGCCGGTAATAAATATAAATGATACCATTCATTATAAACTAAGCCAGTTAAGGCAACAAACTTATTACCTGGAATTCATTCCTCAACAATGGTATCTTTATGGTACAACTGCATACCTGCAAGATAAATACCTGCTAACACAAACACCCTTAAGCCTTACAGACACATCAACCGTTTCTTTTCAAACCGATAATAACTTCCCGTTATCATATGCGTCCGACAGGTTTCAGCTTATATTTAAATCAACCCTTCTTCCATTATCATTTGAATTCAACCATGCATCAGCTGTGAAAAACAATAATACGGCAAGTCTAAACTGGAACGTAAGCTATGATGCAGAAGTAAAAAACTATTCAATTGAAAGAAGCACTAATAATGGATCTTCATTCACTGCGTTAAAAGTAATACAACCTTCCACCGGCCAGCATGTGCAATACATATATTCATCTTCTATTGAAGACAATAACAAGGGAATAATTTATTACAGGATTAAAGCAACCATGAACGATGGAACAACTGTTTACAGCAATATCATGAAAGTGAATGATGCCAGTGAATCATCACCGATCAGCGTTTATCCGAACCCGGTAAAAGACAATATCATCTGGCTATATTTTCAGCAGGTTGAAAATGGAACTACGAATATTAAATTAATCAATGAAGCAGGAGCTGTAGTTCTTAACAAATCTATTGAAGTAAATAATTTGTTGATGAGAATAAATATTCCTGTATTATCAAAGGGTCAGTATGAACTTATTGTAAATAATCCATCTCACAAAACCGTTACTTTACCAATACTGGTACAATAGATAATACTTCATCATTCAAAAAAAACCGACAAGGTTTGCAACCGCTGTCGGGGATAACTCCAATAATTTTTATTAAAAATAATAAGTGATAGTCTAAGTGGGGCTATGTTTTTACAGTGGCCCCTTTTTATTTGACAGCGTTTTAACCTCAATATGATTTACAAGAACTAATTTGAAGTAGAAAAAATAACCAATAGAAATAATACCAAAATGATTAATAAAATAAAAAAAATAAGAAGAAACAACTTCTCATTTTAATTTAAACTTATAATACCGGCTGATCCAGGATAGAAAAACACTTTAATCGGGCAGTTTGTTTGGCCCGATGTCGCCCGGGAGTTACTTTACCTTCATAAACCTTATCTATTACCATCGCTTTGGTATTGGCTGCAATCCGGGCCGTCTTCTTGCCCACTTTATTGGCTGTTTTATCTACGGCATCAGCCGTTTTATTTGCAGCTGCTTTAAGATACTGTACTGCCATCGTAGTATCCTGTGCAATCACATTCCCGGTTATAAAGATTTCGCTTGCTAAAGCAAACAAAGAGAGAAGAGATTTTTTTTATGATAATCAATTTTCTGATTCTTCATTGTGTTACTATTGCTGTGCCCCTGTTGGTAATTTAATTTTTAGAGTAAGCAGCTTATTCGTATGTTTATTGTAACGCATTTTTTTGCTTACTATCTTATTTGGAACGTAAATAAATAATTCGTTCTTTTCTTTACAACTACATATTTCGCAACAGATATAACATCAATATAAAAAGCCTTTACTCTAAAAACCGGAAACATACATGCCTGCCGTTATTAAAACCTCATTGGGTTATCATATTCTATTTTTCCAAGGATAAACTTCGCATAGCTAAAATCTCCACTTCTAAGTCTCCATATAACTTCATTTGCAGTTGGAATTAAAATGTTATTTATTTCTTTATAAAGAGATGGCTTAATGATCCATGTTTTTAAATCATCGTTATCCATGTATCGCATTGTTTCCATTTGTATGATTTCATCCTTATCATTAAAAGTTATGATGTAAGAAAGAGCACGTCCATTGTAATTGAATTGAAGTTTGGCTGATGAATCATTGATGGCCAGCCACTTTAAATTTTCTTTGGGCAAAAGATTTGTAGGAAACCAAATACTTTCTGCAAGCCATCGAAGCAATTCCCCCTGGTTGTAATGCTCACCTTGCCCGTCAACAACATTGAAAAGTGAGAATAGTGTAGCTATCAATCTTCCTTTACCGGCTATGTACATGTCACGGGCAGTAAACATACTGGTTGTTCCTTTCCATATAAAACCTGGTTTTTCTGTTGTAAAATATTGCTCGCCTTTGATGTTTTTCCAGGGCTTTTCTAATCCCATTTTAAATTGCCCACCATGCGTAATCCTTGCATAACTTATATAAGGCTGCCCTTCCTTTAATACATGTTTAAAATAACGCTGAACAGGATCGGGCAATCCTTTAAGTTGTTGATAGCTGAATGTTTGAGCAGAAATACTTTGTGACGATAAAAATAATTGTTCTACATCCTCATTAAAAAGGTTGGATAAATTCATTCTTCCTACAAACAACATTGCTGCAGAAAGTATAAAAAAAACAGCGATAAGCAGAAAATATATCATTCGTGTATTTTGATTTCATTAGGCACATCTAAAAACCTATTCCCTTTTTTTGTACCTCAGCTTTGATTCCTCTCCAAAAAGGAACAGGTAGGTTTTTAGAAATGCCCCATTATTTTAAAGCATGCCAGTATTAATTACCAGGTTATACCAATTAAAAATTAATACTAGTCTGTCAGCCTGAGCTTGTCGAAGGCGATTCTCGTTATAAACCCGGCTTCGACAAGCTCAGCCTGACATTTTTTGTTGGTACAGCTTTAATCTAATTGATATAACTGCAGAACGTCAAATATCTATAGAAGGAATAAATACCGTAGTTAGGAGAGTACAGGTATTAGTCAAACATCATACCGTTATACAATAACAGGATAATTGTGCCAGAGATTCCTGAAACATAGATTTAAAAAAGAAAAACTTAAATGCATTGTTTAAAGCATAGCTTACAGTGTTACCAGTTGTAAAGCACAGCCTGAACAATGACTATTTCTTTACGCCTGGCGATAAGCTTTATAATTAAAGCTAAACGCGTTACCCTTGGTTCGCATTCCAAAAATTTTCTTTCACAGGATTTTTTCATTCATATGCCTACAACAGAAATTGACAGCATTCACCAGTTCGAAGCATTATTCAATTTTGCTACTATTGGAATTGTTGTTACAAACAACGAGGGGAAGATCATCAACTTTAATAAATATGCTGAAACACAATTTGGTTATTCTAAAGAAGAGTTAACAGGTAAACCAGTTGAAATACTTTTACCGGATTCAACACATAGCAGGCATGAAAAATACCGGGAACAATATTATCAACATCCCGAACCGAGAATAATGGGACATGGACGGGATCTTTTTGCGAAAAGCAAAGATGGCCATACTTTTCCTGTTGAAGTAAGCCTGAGCCATTATACAATTAAAGAACAAACTTTTGTAATCGCATTTGTAATTGATATTACCGTTCGAAAAAAACATGAGGCAATGGCCATTCAACAAAAGAATGAACTTGAAACCATAACATCCGAAATAAAACAGATGAATGTTGAACTGGAACAAAAAGTAGAAGACAGGACGAAGATGTTGAGAGAAGCTCTTTCAGAACTGGAACACTCCAAGGAAGAACTTAACCTTGCATTTGAGAAAGAAAAGGAACTAAATGAATTAAAGTCGGGCTTTGTTACAGTAGCATCTCATGAATTCCGAACCCCTTTAACAACAATACTTTCTTCTGCTTATTTACTGGATGAGTATAATAAACTTCATTCCGACCCAAAGGTAGAAAAACATATTGAGCGTGTAAGGCAAGCCGTGATGGGGATGAAAAACATCCTGGAAGATTTCCTTTCCATTGGCAAAATGGAAGAAGGCAAGATGCAAACAAATATTGAAACAATCAGCCCGGTAATTATTGATAGTATCCTTCATGATTTATTGCAGGATCTTGAAGGGCTTTTAAAACCGGGGCAGAAAATTGATTACAATAATTTAGTTACACAGCATATACTTATTGATAGAAATTTACTAAAGAACATTCTTGTAAACCTTATCTCCAATGCAATAAAATTCTCCGGCGAAAATGACATCATCGAAGTCAGGTCTCTAATTGAAAATAACGATTTTGTATTTGCTGTGTCGGATAACGGAATTGGAATTTCCATCGATGATCAAAAGCATTTATTTGAACGGTTCTTCAGGGGGAAGAATGCAGGAAATGTACAGGGCACAGGATTGGGGCTTCATATCGTGGGTAAATACCTGGAACTATTAAAAGGCAGCATAACGTTAACAAGTAGCCTAAATAAGGGAACAACATTTACCATTTATCTTCCGCAAATAAAAATAGCATGAAAAAAATATTAATCATAGAAGACAACCTGGAAGTACGGGAAAATACAGCTGAAATAATTGAATTGTCCAATTATAAGGTAATTACTGCAGCCAATGGTAAAGAAGGTGTGGAAATGGCATTAAAGGAATTGCCTGATCTTGTCATCTGTGATATCATGATGCCCGTTTTAGATGGCTATGGTGTTTATCATTTATTGAGTAAGCATAAAGAAACTGCCACTATCCCATTTATTTTTCTTACAGCTAAATCAGAGAAAGCAGATTTTCGTAAGGGCATGGAAATGGGTGCAGATGATTATATCATGAAACCTTTTGAAGGCATCGAGCTCTTACATGCTATTGAGGTAAGATTGAAAAAAAATGAAGTATTTAAAGCAGCTTATGGAAGTGATAATTCTTTAACACAATTTCTTGACAATGTAAAAGACTCTGGTAAACTCATGATACGTGCTGATGAACGGGAGACTTTTGATTATACTAAAAATACGGTTGTCTATAGCGAGGGCCAACGTCCCCGCGCCGCTTATTATATTGTTACGGGTAAGCTGAAAATATTTAAGCAAAATGAAAATGGTAAAGAGTTTATAACCGAAATACATGGCAATGGGGAATATTTTGGATACACTGCAATACTGGAAGAAACTAACTATAAAGATTCAGCATTGATATTGGAAGACACTACTTTGATGTTGATACCGCGTGAGGAATTTTTACAACTTATATCAAGCGATATCGGGGTAGCCCAATCATTCATTAAGATCATTACCAGGAATGTTGTTGAAAAAGAAGAACGTTTATTGATGCTTGCCTATAACTCCCTGAGAAAAAAAGTTTCATTCGGACTGATACAATTATCCGGAAAATATAAAAAGGAAGATGGCGTACAACCTGTATTAAATTTATCCAGAGAAAACATGGCACAATCCATCGGCATTGCTACTGAATCCCTGATCAGGACATTGGGAGATTTTAAAGATGAAAAGCTTATCATCATTGAAGGAGGGAAAGTAACAATTACCGATGAAAGAAAACTGGCAAACCTGCCTTTTTAAAACTAAAGGACCTCTCAGGCTATTTATTTTACTGGTAACGACATCTCTGCACTGATAAATTTTCCTGCATCATTTTGGCTTTTCAATGTCCAGTTATCGGTAAGTGAGATCAAACTCCATACAGTTCCGGATTTCCTGAACATCTGTGCAATCATACCAAGTCTATTATTCAACTCATTTGCTACTTCAGCAACTTGTCGCTCTTCGTTTATATCAAACAAAAAATATTCTTTCGAAGCTAATTTTTGAATTAAGGAAGTAGCAGGGTCAATCTTTATGTTTTTTAAAGAGGAAGTACTTTTTTCAATTTGAATAAATTCTATTTTCAAAAAAGGATAATAGTTGCTAAAGGCCTGCTGGATATCAAGCAAAGTGTTTTTATTGGTTATTAAAATTTGTTTATATCCTGTTTCCATTTTATCAATACTTGACGGTGAAGTATAGCTGATACCTGCAATCACAACTGAATCATTTCCATCAAAAATAACGGTATATAAAACCGGTTTATCCATTGTTTATCATAAATAAAAATGATTATGGTCATGTCAAATCGCATGAATCCGAAAAACATGATAACAAACATATTTTAGCCACCGCATAATCATCGCTAAAAAAATGTTGCCGGGATAACTTTGTAATTGAAGAAAAAATATCACTTCAAACAATTAAAACCATATTATGAAAAAAAGCCTCTTTATAAAAATGATCATACTTGCGGCGATAAACCTCGCAGTTGCAATAAATGTAAGCGGTCAAAGTAAATATCAATCCAGTGCATTCGAAATAAAATTAACAGGCACATCCAACCTGCACGACTGGGAAATGAAAGCAATATCAGGCACCAGTGACGCATCATTTGTAGTTGAGAAGGATAAAGTAATATCTGTTTCCAAGTTGAACTTTTCACTACCGGCAAAAAACCTGAAAAGTGGTCACAATGCCATGGATAAAAATACCTACAAAGCCTTAAAAACCGACAGCAATCCCACTATAAGTTTTGTGCTGGTAAGCGCCACTGTTATTTCTTCCGGTGGAAATAATTACAAATTGAATTGTGTAGGAAAAATGACCATTGCAGGAGTAACAAACCAA
This sequence comes from Ferruginibacter sp., assembly GCA_039934735.1. Classification (GTDB taxonomy): domain Bacteria; phylum Bacteroidota; class Bacteroidia; order Chitinophagales; family Chitinophagaceae; genus Ferruginibacter. The sequence goes on from JBDTLP010000016.1 coordinate 29,071, forward strand.
ACAGACCTGGCAGCAAGTGGAATTTATAATCCAGCCAATAAAACCTTCACCATAACAGGAATAAAGAAAATGAAAATGACAGATTATAATGTAACGCCACCAAAAGCATTGCTTGGCACACTTAAAACCGGCAATGATATCAGCATTGCTTATAACATAAAATTCAGCAGCTAATTTTTAAAAACACAATTTCAAACTTAAACACAGCCATGAAAAAAACATTTAGTCAATATTCAATTAAACTAGCCTTACTCGTAAGTTGTATATGCCCGCTTGTAAGCAACGCACAAACGATCAGGGAATTTTACGGTGCCCCTTCTTACTGGAGACCATACGATCAACGAGGTATCAATGTTTTTGAAACAGTTAAAATCATTGATTCTTCTTTCCAGGGGCCACGAGTAAGGTTAGGTGCAGGATTTACCCAGCAATATCAAAACCTGCAACAACACAATACAGCCATAGATAACCAAAGCGTCAACAAGCTTTATCCTACTTCCGCAGGATTTATGACTGCCATGGCAAATCTTTTTTTAGATATCCAGCTGGCTGATGGTATTCACTTAAATGTTACTACTTATTTATCTACGCGTCACCATAATGAAGCATGGGTAAAAGGCGGTTATATACAATTTGATAAACTTCCGTTCAGAGGCCGCTTCTGGAATAAACTAATGGATGTGACAACGATAAAAGTTGGCCATATGGAAATCAATTATGGCGATGCCCATTTTCGCCGGTCTGATGCTGGCCAGGCTTTGTATAATCCATTTATGGAAAGTTATATCATGGATGCGTACACGACCGAAATTGGAGGAGAAGTAATATTACAAAAGTACGGGTTGTTCGGCGTGCTTTCTGTAACCAGTGGTATGATAAAAGGCAGTGTAGATTCTGCAACACAGGGCATGGTAAATGGAGAAATTGTAGATGCAAATACAAAGCGCAATCCTTCTCTTATAATAAAGGGTGGTTTCGACAAACAGTTAGGAGAACAACTACGCATACGCGTATCTGGTAGTTTATATCATAATTCAAGCAGCTCCAGTAGTGGCCTTACTTTGTATGGTGGAGATCGTGGCGGTTCTAATTACCAGGACGTGATAGAAAAATGGAAAGATGCTGCGGGTAATGTGCAGTCATCTACGGCTATTGCTTTCTCAGGAAGACTGAATCCGGGGTTCACCAAAAAAGTGGATGCCATTATGCTCAATGGTTTTTTGAAAGCCGGTGGATTGGAATTGTTTGGAACTTTTGAAACCGCAAAAGGCAGGTCTAAAACCGAGACGGGTTCAAGAAACGCCACCCAACTTGCCGGAGATATCATTTATCGTTTTGGCCATGCAGAAAAAATATTTATTGGAACCCGTTATAATGCAGTTAAAGCTGAACTGCCAGGAATTGACAATGATGTAAAGATCAACCGGGTCGCATTTGCAGGAGGTTTCTTTCTTACAAAAAACATCCTGTTAAAAGCTGAATATGTAATACAGCAGTATAAAGATTTTCCGGTGAATGATTACCGTAATGGAGGTAAGTTTAATGGTTATGTAATGGAAGCAGTGGTTGGATTTTAATAATCTTAATCCAATTAGGTAGACCACAAACCTTTATTCATTTAATATAAAAAAGTCAAGGCCTGCTGAAAGCTTAGAATAATTCTTTGGCTGTTTGTATTTATCTTTTTTGCTTTACATGTAAAGAAGTTCCAATTACACGCAAAGCAAAAAAGATAAGCAAAGAGCGCAATGCGCTTATTCTATACCCATTAAGAGTATGCACTTAATCACCTAAACCTATCATCCTGATTATTTTTAATACACGCAGGTATTCAACCAGCAATTATTTTTATTTATGAATGCATCTATCAATATTTTATCAAACATGTACAAAACACTTAGTAAGTGGAAACTTAGTAAGTTGTATGATAATGGCGGGAAATCATATCATTTTAATTTGAAACGATATGGTCAAATTGAAATTATGCTAAAAAGTTTTGTTAGTGTCACTAACAATGCTGGCCCCCTGGATGTATTTATTAATCCTTTGTCCTTTATAACACCTGAAAAAAGTATCAATGATTTGTATGCCAATGATGAAAACGAAAGGCTGAAAGAATGCCTTCGTGAATTTGATGCTGTACATTATGGCAAGGCCGAACTTATAGAAAATAAAAATGTTTTTGAGGGGATTTTAAATTAAAAGGAATTAGCGTTCCATCTTAAAAAGATTTATTGGGTGCAACCGTTATCAGTAAAATATTATCATTTGTCCGGTCTAACGGGCCCCATTTTAAAGCGGCCTTTTTTATTTCTCTTCCACCCCCCGACAACCTATATTATTAATTAACCAGGCTCACCCTCTTATCAATCCCAAAAGCTTTTGCAAAAAAAGAAAAAACCGGGTGCATCATTCTTTGAATCGCTATTGGAATACCGGAGCGATAATATTCTCCTTTTACCTGGTGGAGGATATATGAATATTCCAGCGTTGACATTAATTTGGATTGTTTTCTTTGTTTTGTAGCAACCATTTCTTTTGCCAACCATTCTATATGAAGCGCTGGTTCTAATATGGCTTTAAAGCGAATTGGTTTTTCATCTGCATTATAAAAGGCATGTTCTATATTTTTTGGAATTTCATAACCGTGGCCGGATGTTACCACAAGTCTTCGGTCTGGTAAAATGATACCAAGATTGCCATCCAGCACTTCAAGTTTCGTTGTTTGCATTGGATGAATGTGCAACACTTCCGCTTTATTACATACGGGCAATGTCGTTTCCATTTCTGCATAATCAGCTTTTGTTTTTATAGCGCTTTTTGTAAATATGGAATTAGCTCCGATGGAATTAACTGTTTTTATATTGTTCATGTTGATTACTTTACTTGTTTAAAAATTTATTTCCATCTTACTGCCAATGCAAGAGTGCTGCGGCTTATTATTGAAGACGCAACAACCATAGAAATATTTTCCGGAATCGAAATTTCTATTCAAAAAAGGGCGGGTAATCTCATCCTCAAACCAAAACAGTAATTATTTATTTTGAGAACTTAGTTTTATTGGAACAATTGGCAGACAGAAATTAATAATGGTTGATAACGAAAAGGCTTCGACAAACTCAGCCTGACAGTATTTAATAATATCCAATTGGTATTACAAACTGATCAATGTAAAAGCACCAATCGTTCCTAACGGAACGAAATGCTAATACATAAATTCATTAGCTACCTACGAAACGTTCCTATGGAACGAGAAAACATTTTAGCTGATATTTTCCCACCATCGTATTGATGTTGCAGTACTACCAAGATCCACTTCTTCACCAATCATTGGATGAATCAAAGGCATCCCTTTTTTTACAGCTTCGGCAGTGACTCTTTTTATAGGTTCATCCCAATCATGTAGTGCCAACGAGAATTTTGCCCAATGCACTGGCAATATTCTTTTTGCTTTAAGATCGATGCCGGCTTGTATAACCTCTTCGGGCATCATGTGGATGTATTTCCAGTATTCGTTGTATTGTCCGCATTCTAAAATGGCAAGATCGAAGGGGCCATATTTATTTCCCGTTTCTTCGAAGTGTGTATCATAGCCGCTATCGCCGCCTAAAAATAATTTCATGGATGGCGTTTGCAAAACGAATGACATCCATATGGCCTGGTTCCTTTTAAATGTTCGTCCTGCAAAATGCCTGGCAGATATTGTATGTACGATAAATTCATTGTCTAAAACAATCTCTTCGTTCCAGTCTTTTTCAATTACTTTATTCATTTCATAACCCCAACGTTGAAGGTGAGCCGCAGTTCCCAATCCAGTAATTACTTTTTTAACTTTCGTTTTTAGTTTAATAACCGTTTCATAATCGAGATGATCCCAATGATCGTGTGAGATGAATAAATAATCCAACTCGGGAATATCTTCTGTTGTATAAACATCAGCCCCGGGAAAACTTTTTGTGGTAAAAGATAACGGAGATGCAGCACCACTAAAAACCGGATCTACCAATATCTTCTTTCCATCTACCTGGATGAAATAAGAAGAATGGCCAAACCAAACAATGACATTCTTAGCCGGATCTAAATTCAGCAGATCTGTTTTCTTTGAAGGCAAAACGTCCGCAGGTTTGCTTCTTTTGTTTTTTCCAAAAAAGAATTTCCGCATCACGGTGAGCATGCTCACACCTTCTGTAAGGTTTGGTGTATGATGAATATTCTGAAACTGTCCATTTTTATAATTGGGTGATCTTTTAATGCGATCTAATCTTTCGCCGGAAGAAAGTTTGCCGAATGACGGTTGCTGCATGAACAGCCAAATGGATAGAGATATAAGAACGACTACTACCAGGAAAATGATCATTGCTGAAGTTTGGGTTTATATTTCTTTAGGACGTTTATGTAATTGATATATTTTATTAGATAGTTTATTTTTCATTAGTGTTTTTCTATTAATGTCATACTGACTCCTTATCAATCCCACAATTAAAAGTTTTACTCATAATAAAAGGGTGAAAAAAACCAAAGAGTGGGTGTAATCACCCACCGTAAACTTTTAATTTGTACTTACCTTGATCGTGTTAAGTTATTTATTATTTACTGCCCTAATCAAATAATCAAGCTCTTAGAAAACAATTTCCAACCCGCAAACAAAAATGGCACTACTTATTGCAGCCCGCTAAAAAACAATTGGGTTTTTATTTTACTTGCCGGGATCCTTTTATTATCGGCCTGTCAAAAAGAAATGAAGCCAGTTAACAATCCAGAAAAGATCAATACCAGCTGGACGAATGTAAATGTCCCAGATAATTTTTTTAAAGAATGTAAAGTTCCTGGCGTAGCTGACGCCGTTCAGAATCAAAATCCAACTGCAGCTCCATTTAATACTGATTACGACAACGGCGACCTACCAGTTATACTTGGTACACAGTTGCGTAATCCCTATTCTATTGCAAATATGCAACAGGCTTCTATGCGTTTGTATGGGTCTGATGAGATCATTTACGTTACACATTTATATGTACGATATAAGCCCGAAACAATCGCACAACTTTCTTTACTTGTGGAAGACAATTCGCTTGAACTACAGGATTACCCAATGGATTATGAAGTATTGCAGGAAGGGCAGTATTACCAGGACCCAACCTTGGAGAATGAGCAGATTGGCTGGCTTTACACGGTGGTTCCAGCTAATTATGTACCGGTTGCCGGGATAGAATATGAAATATTACAGGAATTGTATATACCGCCCGATGATAACTTATTATTGGAAGGCATGGCCGAAAGCCTTGCCGGTGGGGCTGCCTATGATGATACGGTGATTGTGGATTACCGGCATATTACCCGTACGGATGCAGTTGCCGAACCATTGATAGTGCCCAATCGTTTTCCGGTGCCTTGCGAAGTTGATCCTTGCCATAGCGGATGTGTAACGCAGGATGAATGCGGTACTTTTCCTACCGGTAATAATCCTGGAACACCCGGCGAGTATCACGACCCACGCATACCAAGAGGCATTATAACGGTACAGGATCAACGAACCTGTAGCGCAACAAATCCGATAGTTAATGTGGCTGTTCGGCAGGCAAGGGTTGTGTGTAAAAGATGGTTTAAAATATGGCGGGGTTATACCAATGACCAGGGAGAATTCATATCTTCAAGAAAGTTTAAACACAAGGTGAAGATAAATGTGAAAACATTTAATGATAATGCGAAGATTGCCAAAATAAGAGGCATACGTTTATGGCAAATGTTTTTCCCAATAACTAAAAAGATCGGCGTGTTCGACCAGGGAGATATGGCTTATGCAAACTATACTTTTCGGAAGCCAAAACCAACCAACAGTGCCGACAGCGAATTACCTTATTGGGTGGCGGCCACAGTACATAACAGCGTAATCGAACATAGAGAATATGCCGAACAAGACGGTATGGCAGCACCACCTTTACATTTGCATATAATACTTAGCAATTGGAATGTGGGGGATTTTAAATCATCGGGTACAACACCTTTGTGGAACAAATGTCCCGTTACAGCCACAGAACTACCATTTATACAGGCTTTTATAGAATATTTTATTGCCCAACCATCTTTTGTAGCGGGCACTATGAATACACTGGTTGACATTTTAAAAAATCAAACCGATATGGCAATTAACTATCTTGCACCAGATGGAGAATATGATTGCCGGTTAACTTCTGCAGCGATAAAAGCAACCACGTATCATGAATTGAGCCATGCCTCGCATTATTCACAGGCCGGTTGTAATTACTGGTACACGTACCGCAATCGCCTTGCTAAAGAGATAACTGAAAAAACGCTTAACCCTGGCGGTGATGCAATTGTACCTTATGGTGATGGAACGGAAACAGATGCGGGTGTTGTTGCACTTGGCGAAATGTGGGGATATTACATGGAGCATATTTACGCTGACAGGCATTATGGAAATGGTGGTGCCAATGGTACTTTAAATGAAGGTGGGTTTACGGCTGATTTGCAGTATGAATGGCCTAATGATCCCGGAGGATTAAATTGTCATTTAATAGCCCTTGAAAATTTTAATCCTAATTTATTAACGGATAATGAAAGGTGGATTCCTAAAGGATTGCCTTATGATTTGTGGGATGGGAGGAATGATCGTAATTTTAATGTTATAAACCCTAACGACAATGTAGTCGGATATACCATTCAGCAATGCTTTAACGCGTTACAATCAGACGTAAGAACAATTCCCGCTTTTAGGTATAGATTATTACTGCAAAATGGGAATAATCAAAATATTGATGTAAATACTTTGTTCGATGACTACAATTATTAAATATTCAAGAAATGTACTGCTAATAATAGCAGTACAATCTTTTTTGTTTTTTGGCTGTAACAAAGATGGAACAACCCCCTGCCAAAATGGGGGATATAGCTTTGTGGTTTCATCCCAATATTCTCCTCAACAAGACATTTACCAGGTTGGCGATACCATATATTTTACATCGCAATTTCCTAAAACGTTAGTTGATCAAATCAACAATTCCTCCGTTAACTATAGTAATTCAGTAGGTATTCAGGGAGATATTGGTTTTGGATATTTAGATACCATTACGCATCAACCGATAGCTGCCAGAGATAGTTTTACAATCTTTTCAATTAAGGGAAGTTTTTCTGAAAGGCCGGGCAACCAAAATGTGGGATTAAATTTTAATTATTTTGAAAACGCTGAAAATTATGAATTCCAGGCGGCTTTCGTATGCAAAAAAAGAGGGATTTACACAATTGGTGTATCCGATTTATTAAGTGAGGGATTGCAGGGCGAGAATTGTACAAATGCCGGATTTAATTTAAGCCTGGCAAATACGAACCAACATCTTTATCTACATCAATATGTTTTAAATGTAGATACTACTGATCAGGAATTGCAGCAAAAAGTTTATGATTTTCGGGTTCAATAATTTCAATTTATCTTCAGATCAAAACATGCGAATGTTTAGTTCAATGAATACAATTATTAAATGCTTTAAATCAGGGTTGTTAATTATGGCAACCCTGATTATATTATCCTTGAGTTGCAATAAAGACAAAACAAAACCTTGCCTGAACGGAGGATATAGTTTTATTGTAACTTCAGCATTGAGCCCTCAACAGGAAATTTACAATATAGGAGACAACATGCGCCTCCATTCTAATTCCCCAAAATCTCTGGCTTTATGGTTCGTGTAGGCACGAACCACGGCAGTGGATGTAAGAACAGTTCCTGCATTCAAAGACAGGCTGTTATTGCAAAATGGCAATAATCAAAGTGTGAACGTAAATACTTTATTCAATGCGTATCATTATTAAGTATGTAGAACCGTGTTTATTAATTTTAGTAATTTCAAGTATTGTATTTCAAGCATGTAATAATGATAAAACGGTTCCCTGCTTAAGGGGAGGATACAGCTTTGCAGTCACCTCTGAATGGTCTCCACAAAAGGAAACTTATCATATTGGGGACACCATTTACTTTATATCTAACTTTCCAAAAACGATGACTGACCAAGTCAATACTTCACTTTCAGTTGATTACAGTAATTCAGTGGGCATTCAGGGGGATATAACTATAATCTGTTTAGATTCAGTAGCACAGCGGCCCGTGCTCGCAAGAGACAGCTTTGATCTCTTTTCAGTAAAGGGAAATTTTTCCGAGTTAGCTGGCAGCCAGAATGGAGGAATAGCTTTCAATTATAATGAAACTAACCTTAATTATGAATTCGTAGGAGCTTTCATTTGTCAAAAAAAAGGTATTTACGGAATAGGCGCTGGCGATTTATCGAGTAGAGGTCTTCGGGGTGACGATTGCACCAATGCTGGTTTCACAATGACCGTAACAAATTCAGAGCAGCACCTTTATTTGCATTATAACGCTTTACATGTTGATACAACTGATATTGACTTACGACAGAGAGGATATGATTTTAGGGTGGAGTAATTTAGATCAATCTTTAACTGATCATATTTATTGTGTTCGGGTTTAATAATAAATTGACAGCAGAATATAGCAGAGATAACTTCCCCTGAAAAGATCTTATCCCTGCTAATATTTATTATTACTGTTTTATTACCTGTATTGTCTTTTTTGTTTTCCCATTGTTCCAATAAAGAGATAACTCATAAATTCCCTTCGCCAGCGATCTCATGTTTAAACTTACCTGGCTATTGCCTTGCGAAACCCTTTCGTTTTGAATCATTACCAATGCTCCTTTGCTATCAAATACTTTTACCTGGAGTTGCGATTCATTACAACTAACAATATTAATAAATAATTTTTCGTGAAATGGGTTTGGCCAAACCGCTGATGCATCGTTTGTACAATTGACAATAACCGAGCTTTTGCCAGCCGATAAAGTAAACCTCGAAAAGGGATTAATGCCCGAACTTTCTACAAAGTTTACTGTGGCATCTTTTGAAGTAAAACCCAAGTTGGACCAATTTGTATTATTCATGTTACTGAATAATTGCAATGAATTTTCATTGAGGCCATTTACTTCAGCATTAAAATAATTAAACCTTAGTATTGCATTGATATTTGTGTTGTTTGCAGGAAGGATATCATAGTATCGAAATACACTGGCATCAATCCCGAAGCCAATTGACTGAGATCGATGTCCTCTTTTAATTATAACATTACCCAGGTTTTGCATGGATGTAATAACAACACCGAGGTTACAGGGGTTAGCAGCAGAAGGTGCATTCAATGCAATAAGAAATGAAGAACAACAATTGTATTACTAGTAAATTTTTTTCATAAAAAATGCTTTCTTAATAAGAACGGTAAAATTAACGGGAAGGCGTAGCCGCTTATCGGGTAATTTCCCAAAGGAAGTATTCTTACTATTTCCGGCGGTAAACAGGATCTGTTTGAAAAAATTATCTTACAATGTATTTGAAATAAAAAAAGTTGAATCAAACGATCCAACTTTTTTTTCAATATATATTATTTGCTTATCCCTTTCTATCCTTGGGAGCTGCTGAAAGTTGTCTTTGTACTGGCGCCTGCCTTACAGGTTGTTGTTGGGGTATTGGTCTTGCAGGTTCACGATTTATGTTTTGCTGTGGCATTGGCCTTTGTTGCTGAACAGGCTGACTTTGTTGTCTTACTGGTTGTCGTTGTACTGGCGGTCTGTTCACATTTTGTTGACGCTGTGGTTTCTGTTGCCTCACTGGCGGCGGTTGGGTTTGTTGTCTTTCGGGTTGTTGCTGCAAAGGACGTTGTACATTTCTTTGTTGTTTCACTTGTGGAGATTGTTGTTCATCTCTTGATTTACGAACCGGTGTTTGTTGTTTAGTTGGTTGCTGTGGTACAGGTTGCTGAACAGGCTCCTGTTTAACTGGCTGCTTTATGTGTTCATCTCTTACCGGTTTTTTTATAGATTGCTGTTGTTGATCTTTATTGCGCTGGTTATTATTTTCATTTGTTGGCTGTTGCTTTACAGGCTGCTTAACAACTTCCGGTTGTTGTGGTTGTTTTGCTTTTCGTTCATTGATTGCTCCATTATCTTTTCGGATATTTGAATTATTGGCCTGTTGCTTCACTTCGTTTACGGGTAACAGTTTGGTTGGTGCAGGTTTCTTTGTTGCTTTTGAATCATTTTCTACTACCGGCCTGTAAAGTTGAACACTGTTTTTTGTTACACGTTGTGCAGGTTTTTTTTCATCCACGATTGCAACGGGGTTAACCTGTCTACCGATTCTTTTTTGTACTTCCATTCTATCCGGTCCGGGATTATAGGTTGTCTTTCTTGAGTTATCAACTCTCGTAGTATTGATAACAGTCGTATTATTTATTATAGTGACATTCTTTGAACGGTCTATATAATAATTATGAATATCTCTTCTTCCAAACTCATTACACCTTACAAAGTTCCAATGGTTATAAGGAATATTATACCCGTTGCTATAAGCAACATTTATACTAACGCCTGGCCCAATGGGTGCCCAGCCATAATAATCATCTGATCTTCTCCATGTAACCCAGCCCGGCCCCCATTCGTAACCGGGAACCCATACATAGCCATAACTATTATCATAATACCAACGGCCATAATGAAACGGTGCCCATCCCCATGAGTAATCAGATACCCATGTCCACCCCACATCGGTCAATACCCAATATCCATTGGTAGAATAAGGAGAAAATCCAAATACACGTGGGCACCAAACATATCCGTAATCAGGATTTTCCACCCAGTTGCCATATGGGCTAAGGTCATCATAAAAAACCTGGAAGCTTACGGATTGTGCTGATGCATTTTCGGATATTGCTAACTGTGAGATATTAATAGATAGAAATAATATGAATATTTTAATAAACTTTTTCATGATCATTAATTTTAAACAATCATGTAATTCATATACTATGCCAGTAAGGAGGTAAGAGTTTTGAGTTATGAGTTAGGGGTTTGATTAATTGCAAGAGTGTTTTCAAAGCATTAGCTACCAACTCATAACTTTTAACTCATAATTCTCAACTCAGCGAAGGATCATCTGGCGATCGGAGTCTAATTTTACCAGCACAAAAATAAGGATGGTAAAAGTTATCAATGAAGAACCACCATAACTCATCAATGGAAGTGTAATACCAATTACAGGAGCAAGGCCGATGGTCATACAAATATTAATGGCGATATGAAAGAATACAATTGCAGCCACACTATAAGCATATACCCTTGTGAAAGTACTTCGCTGTCGTTCTGCAATATGTACAATGCGTAGCAACATGGTGAGATATAAAAGCATTAACACGGTGCATCCAACAAAACCAAAATTCTCTCCTACTGATGTAAAAATAAAATCGGTATGTTGTTCGGGTACAAAATCTCCCTGTGTTTGTGTTCCTTTTAAAAAACCTTTACCAAGTAATCCGCCTGAACCAATGGCGATTTTAGATTGCTTCACATTATAATTCTCTTTTTCCTTCTTTGCTTTTTTTGAATTTAATTCTGCAGCATCAAGGTTAACAGTTGTTTGATCTTCAAATGGATTATCACGGCCCACCATGCTAAAGATTCTGTCGGCCTGGTATTTTTGAAAAACATGTTTAAATATAAATGGAACAGCTACTCCAACAAAAAGTGAAGCGAGAAGCCAAATGCCAGCAATGATCAACAACAATCCTTTGTTTCGCTTTATTTTTCTTTTAAGAAAATAAGCACAGAGTAATGCAATCACTGATAAAGCGATGATCAATGTTAACGGTGGAAAAAGCAACGTAATAACAAGCAATACACCAAGTGAGGCTCCTGCTATTAAATAACCAGGAGGAAAACCTTCCCGATACATGGGTAATAAAAAAGAAAAATATACGAGTGCCAAACCTGTTTCATTTTGCAGGATAGAAAATACTATTGGCAGGAAACATATTCCTGCTGCAATGAGCTGCGATCTTGTTTTGCTAAAATCGGTATCGTTTCTCGACAAATATTTTGCAAGCGCCAATGCAGTAAATATTTTGCATGTTTCTACCGGCTGAAGGTTAATAACGCCTGGTATTAATGGAAGCCAGCTCTTTGAACCATTTACAGCTTTCCCTACAACAAAAGTTGCCAACATTAATAATATACCAAAGATGTACAACAGGTTTGGCGTTGCCGTAAAGAATTTACTATCCGTTAGTAAAATAAATATGGCGAGTATTATACAAATGCCGAGGTATAAAAACTGCTTACTATAATTTTTTTTAAATTCAAAAAGGCTTTTAAAGAAATCGTCATTTGCTTTATACTCTACTGAAAAGATACAAACCAGCCCAATACATACGAGAATCGCATAGAGCCATATCATGACCCAATCTTTACCACGAAATATTACTTCTCTTTTTTGAAACATGTTTTCAGCCTCACCCCCAACCCCCTCTCCAGAAGGAGAGGAGGCGAAGAACATTTTATTAAAAATTTTTATTCAAGCGTTTATTAGTTATTGTTATTTGCAGTATCCTTTGTCTCTGGTTTCTTTTTATCCTGTGGCAAAATGGCTTCTGGTTTTATATTGTTACTATCCTTACTGAAGGGAGCCAATGGTAAATTATCAGTTTTATCTTTTTTGGAAACATCCAGTTTTTCCAATGCGTCATTGGTATCTTCGTCTTCCAGGTTAAGGGTATCTTTTACTGTTTTAATATAACCCCTTGCAACCAAATAAGCAGAATCTCTTTTGTGCATAAGCGAATCCTGTGTTCGAACGGCTGCATAAATACGGGGTGGTATCAAATTTAATTTTGATAAAGATTCCACTTTGTCCTGCCTGTCTTTTCCAGCTATTGAATCAGTTAAATATTTTTCTATCATCAACCCGGTTATGGGTGCAGCAAATGTTCCTCCGAACTTACCGCTGTTTTCCACTACACACATGATTGCAATTTTAGGATTATCCCTTGGTGCAAAACCGCAAAAGAAAGAGTGATTGGGTTGTTTCTCTCCACGAAAATAATTTTCTACAGTTCCTGTTTTACCACAAATGATAATGTTCTTCAGTTTTGCTCCTACGCCTGTTCCATGATCAACCACGCCTTCCATTCCATCATGTACTGCTTCAAAAACACTATCGGGAATATCAATGTTGCCCTGTTTTTCTTTATACTTTGCAAGCAGTCCAAATTTATCTCCACCTTCTATCGAATCCACCATGTGCGGAATTTTATACCACCCTTTATTGGCAAGGTAAGCCATTTCATTAGCTACCTGTATGGGTGTTACATCTACTTCACCCTGGCCAATACTTACTGAACGGAAGTTGCAATAGTTCCATCTTCCCTTGCCATACACTTTATCAAAAAGTGCAGGTGTTGGAATATTACCTCTTTTTTCAGAAGGCACATCAACGCCCAGTTTATGACCAAGACCAAAATTGTACATGTATCGGTCCCAGTTAGCTAAGCTGCTATCCTGGCTAGGGTAAGCCCTGTTCTCAATGACGCGTTGCATTACTGTAGCGAAGTAAGTATTATCTGAAACAGTGATGGCACTTCTAAGATTGAATGTTCCTTTATCCAAACATTTCATTGGATGTGCACCACCACAACCATAAAAAGCGCCACCGCAGGTAACACGAAATTCTGTATTGATCACACCTTCGTGCAAACCAATAAGCGCCTGCAATGTTTTAAATGTAGAGCCTGGAGAATAGGTTGCAGCAACCGCACGATTCAGCAATGGCAATGCAGGGTTCAATAATAATTCTGCGATATGTTTTTTCCTTTGGGCACCTGTCAATAATTTTGGTTTGAATGTTGGGCTGCTTACCATACAAAGAATGCCACCTGTTTTTGGATCAACAGCCACAATGGAGCCCAGTTTATTTTCCATTAATTTTTCACCTAATGCCTGCAATTCTATATCAATAGAAGTGTACATATTCTGGCCGGCAATTGCAGCCGTATCATAAATTCCATTTTCAAGTTTATCTGTGAGCCTGTTCTTATTATCCCTTTTATAGAATTCAATTCCCCGCTGGCCCATCAATACTTTTTCATAACTGCGTTCTATTCCTGTTTTACCAGCATAATCACCCGACAGGTATCCATCATTGGGATGGCTCTTGATATAATTTGTATCCACCTCAGACAAATATCCAAGTATGTTTCCACCAGCATCATAAGGATAATCCCTTACCGGTCTTTCCTGCAGGAAATATCCCGGGGCAAATTTGAAAAGGCTCTCATCGATCTTCGCCTTTTTTTCCTGGCTAAGCAAAGCTTCGAATACAGATGGCCGGTAGCTCCTGTTTTTAATAATACAGTTAACGATCCTTTTCCTGAATTCTGCTGTATCTATTCCGAGTATCTGGCAAAGCAATGCTGTATCTGAACCTTTAATTTTACCGGGGGTGACCATCAGGTCATAGATGATTGTATTTCGCAGGATGGCCCTGTGCTTCCTGTCGAATATAAGTCCACGATCAGGATAAACAACTTTACGGAAAATACCCTGGTCATTTGCCATTATCTGGTATTTCGTGGTAATTACCTGTAAAGCAAAAAGACGGGCAATGATAACAACAACAAGCGCAATGAATATGAGCCGGATTACATTTTTTCTTGACTGGTTAAAGACGGACACTTGTGGTTTGTTTTATTATCAGTTGATAAAGTTAATAAAGTTGACTGGGTTGGGCAAAGTTGACTGAGTTAATTGCGTTGACAGGTTAACAAAGTTGCATTCCTTTATCAACATTATCAACTGTATTAACTTTTTAATCTAAACAGTGTTTGTCCTGAACCGTTGCTTCCTTGTAAACAACAATTCAGTAATAAGTACCAACAACAAACTAATAACAGTTGATAAAAATGTTTTTACAAAGAAATACCAGATATCGCCAAACTGTAAGGCTTCCAGAAAGAACAACCATATATTGTGTAAGAGGCTTAGCACACCTGCATAGATTAAGTAGGGCAGCATGCCACCCATACTTTTAAAAGAAGGTTCATCATAGTTGGTTTCGCCACCTTCCTGTGGTATGAGCAGGTTTATTAAAAAGGGGCGGAAATAAGCAATGAGTACACAAGCAGCTGCATGAAAACCATACGCATGATTGAAACTATCGAGGGTAAATCCAAGCAAGAATGCTATCAACATCAGCAAAGTGCGGTTCATTTTAAACGGTAGCCATAAAATAAACATGAAATAAATATAGGGCGTTACCATTTGGTGCAGGCGTATCTTATCCAGTACATATACCTGGAAAAGTATAAACAATGCAAAACGTATTATATTTTTTACAAAACTGCTCATTCAAAAACTAAAGTTGCTTTTTTACTTTTTCCATGATCTCTTTAATGCTCTCCTGTTGGGAATAGTCTATGACATATACATACTGCAGGTTATAAAAATTAGCTGCAGTGTGTATTTTTATTTTAACATAGCTGGTACTTACTTCATTGTAAACTGCCTCTACGGTCCCAATCAACATCCCTTTAGGGAAAGATGAGCTATATTCAAATCCACTTGTTATCACTGAATCTCCTTTTGCAATTTTCACTCCCTTGGATATGCCTGTCAAAGTAACACTGTTGGCTTCTTTACCATCCCACAGCACGGTACCAATTTCACCTGTTTTTAAAAGCTTGCCACTTATGTGGCTGTCTTTGTGAAGCACGCTCATTACTACTGCGAAATCATTGGTTACATCGGTTACAATACCAACAACGTTATTATTAATGTCCACGATTCCCATTTGAGGCTTTACATTTTTTGCTTTTCCTCTTGATAAAACAATAAAATTATTTTGTGCAGAAACAGAATTTGAAACAACCGTTGCAGCCATATAGGTGTACTTCCTGAATTGCAAGATAGAATCTACTTTAATAGAATCTACTCCTGTTTTCGAAGTGGTATCTGGTAATTCAAAATTTGCTTTGAGCTTATTGTATAAAACCTCGTTTGCTTTAACCAGGGAATCATTCGTTTTTTTGAGGTTGAAATAGCGTTGTACATTACTATATTGTGTATTTACCTTACCTGTAAACTGGTTGGCAAAATTACCAAATGCTGCATTGTGATACCTGCTATAATGTACAATGAAATAAATACTTATAACCTGCAATACCAGGAAAAAAAGCAGATTGGAATAACGACGGATAAAAAGAAAGATGTTACGCAACGCTGGTTATTTAGTTGAAAGGTTGATTCAGTTGATAAAGTTAATAAGGCAGCTGTATCAACTTGTCAACATTGTCAACTATATTATCTTTGTTAACCTGCCAATCAACGCATCACAAAAGGAAATCTGTCATAATTTTTCAGCGCAATGCCCGTACCTCTTACAACGCTCTTAAGTGGATCATCGGCTACGTGTACCGGTAATTTTATTTTGTTGGTGAGCCTTTTGTCAAGTCCTCTTAGCAATGCACCGCCACCAGTTATGTATAAACCGCGGCGATAAATATCAGCTGCAAGTTCGGGTGGTGTTGTTTCCAAAGCCTTTAAAATGGCTTCTTCAATTTTGAAAATACTTTTATCGAGTGCTTCTGCCACTTCCTGGTAACTTACCATTACCTGTTTAGGAATACCAGTTACAAGATCACGTCCATTCACAGGAATATCGTCTGGTGGATTTTCCAAATCTTTCATTGCTGCACCAACCTGTATTTTGATTTGTTCTGCAGTACGCTCACCAATTAAAAGACTGTGATAGCGGCGCAATGCTTCCATAATATCTGCTGTAAATTCATCCCCTGCAATACGAATGCTTTGATCGCAAACGATACCGGCAAGTGCGATCACGGTAATACCAGTTGTACCACCACCAATATCAATGATCATATTTCCTACAGGCTCTTCTACATCTATTCCAATACCAAGGGCTGCTGCCATTGGTTCATGTATCAGGTAAACTTCTTTTGCACCTGCTTGTTCAGCGCTATCACGTACCGCTCTTTTTTCTACTTCAGTGATGCTGCTGGGAATACAGATCATCATACGCCAGCTTGGAGCAAACAATGGTTTTTTAGGATAGATCATTTTGATCATTTCCCGGATCATTAATTCTGCAGCATTAAAATCTGCAATAACGCCGTCTCTTAATGGTCGCACCGTGCGAATACTTTCATGGGTTTTTTCATGCATCATTAATGCCTTCTTTCCAACAGCCAATAAATTTTTAGGATTATTTCTGTCAAGTGCCACAATAGAAGGTTCATTCACAACAACTTCATCATTATGAATGATAAGTGTATTTGCGGTCCCAAGATCTATTGCTATTTCCTGTGTGAAAAAATTAAAAATGCCCATATTTTATTAAGTAACAATCGTGTATATTATGAATGCAGGCAAAGTTGAAGGAAAATATTGGATTTAACAACGCCTAATATTTTATTTCCAAACATTTTTTCCAGCGGTGTAAAAGGTTTCAGGGGTTTCAGAAGTTTCATGGGTTTCAAAGGTTGTTGTTAGCTTTGAAATTGATTCCTGAAAAAAGCACCTGTGCTCCTTTACAAGAGAACGTTTTTTATCGCTTTTTATTATTTTTTATACTAATAAAAATCCATGCTTTTAAATGAATTCGTATCCGATGTCATTCCTGAAATTCATGTCTTCGAAATACAATTGCTCCAACATATACAAACCTACTTCTGAGGCTTCCCTGATATCTGCTCCAAATGCAGTAACGGCAAGCACCCTGCCTCCATTGGTCAATATTTTTTCTTCTTCTTTTATAGTACCGGAATGAAAAACAAGACTATCTTCTATTGGGTCATGATCAAGGCCTGTGATTACTTTTCCTTTAATGAATTCACCGGGATAACCACCACTCACTGCAACGATGGTTGCTGCTGCTCTTTCATCTATATCAATGTTGATTTCATTTAATTTCTGATTGCCAACTGCAGTAAATATTTCTACCAGGTCATTTTTAATCCGTGGAATAACCACTTCAGTTTCCGGGTCGCCAAGGCGGCAATTATATTCGATCACATAAGGATCAGTACCTGATATCATCAATCCAAAAAAGATAAACCCTTTATAATTCATATCATCTTTCTTCAATCCTTCAACAGTGGGTTCAATGATTGTTCTTTTTACTTTTTCCTGTAATGCTGCATCAAAAAACGGAATCGGGCTCACTGCACCCATGCCACCTGTATTCAATCCCTTATCACCATCACCCACTCTTTTGTAATCTTTTGCCTCGGGTAATAGAATATAATTTACACCGTCTGTCAAGGCAAAAACACTTATTTCTATTCCCTGTAAAAATTCTTCAACGATCACTTTTTTTCCTGCTTCGCCGAATTTTGACCGCATGATCATCAATTCAAATTCAGCAAGTGCCTCAATGTGGCTTTGGCAGATCAACACGCCTTTACCTGCTGCAAGCCCATCTGCTTTTAAAACTACCGGTAACGCATGCTTCCTGATATATTCTGTGCCTTCCAAATAATTTTCTATGGTGAAGCCAACATATTTCGCAGTTGGGATTTTATGGTGCTCCATAAAAGATTTTGCAAATGCTTTGCTGCCTTCCAGCTGTGATGCATGTTTGGATGGCCCAATGAGATTTACGTGTTTTGTATCTTCATGCATAGCAAAATAATCTGCAATCCCATTCACCAATGGTTCTTCGGGGCCAATGATGATCAGCTCAATTTTATTTTTCTTTACAGCATTTCTCAATCCTGCAAAATCGCCTGTCTCTATTGGTAAATTTGTTCCGCATAAAGCAGTGCCCGCATTTCCCGGGGCAATAAAAAGATCATTACAAAGCGGGCTTTGTTTCAATTTCCAGGCTAAAGTATGTTCCCTTCCGCCGGCTCCAACTATCAGAATGTTCATGTAAGCAATTTGAAGTGTAGGCGAATTTAGTTACTGTTGAATGATTCGGTCATTAATTTTTTTATCAGCGGTATCACTAAAACAATATTTCTTCGATAAATTTATGTGATTTGAAGTACATAATTTGATGATGGTAAAAAGAATTTCGCTATTTTGAGCCATTATAAAAATAACTCCAGCACTAAAACCAACTATTATGAATGATCAGCCAAAACTGGGCAAACATCCGAAAGCGTTATACATTCTCTTCCTGATAGAAATGTGGGAACGTTTTGCTTACTACCTGATGGTAGGTATTCTTTTTCTTTACCTGATTGATACTACTACTGGCGGAAAGGGCTTTTCTCAACATGTTGGTGCCGATGTGGTTGGTAGTTTCATCGCACTGGTTTACTTAACACCATTTATTGGGGGATTGATAGCTGACCGTTACCTCGGCTATATTAATGCGATTTTTGTTGGCGGAATTTTAATGGCATCAGGATATTTTTGTTTAGCGCTGCCGGGAAACTCTGCCATGTTCCTTGGGCTTGCATTAATTATTATTGGGAACGGTTTCTTTAAACCCAATATTTCTACTATCCTTGGAAATATTTATAACAGGGAAGACCTTAAGCCACTTAAAGACAATGCTTATAATATCTTTTATATGGGTATTAATATTGGTGCGTTTGTCTGCAATTTTGTTGCTGCCTATTTGCGCAATGCCTACGGTTGGGGTTATGCATTTGCTGCGGCAGGTGTAGGTTTGTTAATAGGATTGGTCATTCTTGCCCTAAACTTAAAGCATGTAAAACATGGTGATGTAAAAAAACCGGTACAGGCAGAAGATATGTCGTTGGGACAGATCTTTGGATATGTTTTTTTACCAGCACTTATAACCGCTTGCATCGGATGGTTTTTGCCAATGAAATTATTTGGTGGAACCATGATGGGAAGCCAGGCTAATGATGCATTTATATTTGCATGTTTACCCATCATTGCCTTTTATATTTCTCTTTGGGTTAAAGCAAAGGGGCAGGATAAAAAAGGTATTGGTGCTTTGTTATTCATATTTTCTATCAGCATTGTATTCTGGACTATTTATAACCAGAACTCAACAGGATTAACACTTTGGGCTGAGAAACATACTGACAGGACCGCTTCAGAAACAACTGCAAAAATCACCGGTAACATATTTCCGCTGCAAAAAGTAACTGATACGCTAAGATTGGTAGATAAACTGGATCAGTATTTTGTAAATGTAAAAGATAAAGATTCAATTGTAAGAAAAGACAGCATTTTTACTATCACAAAAAATGGCAATAAGACTGATACTTCCAAACAGGTTTTTGGTATTACTGCTGCTGGCAATAAAGTTGATCCAGGTTCAAAAAATGCATTGGTAATGGGTCCTGATCCATATTTCAATAATGTTCCAAAAGATCAATGGCCCCAAGGAAAAGATGTAAAACTCATCAATACGGAATTATTCCAATCTATCAACCCGCTATTCATTGTTATACTTACTTTAATATTTGTACCATTTTTTGATTGGCTTCGCAAAAGAGGTAAGGAACCAACCACGGCATCAAAATTTGGAATGGCATCATTTATCGCTGGCTTGTCAGCGTTAGTAATGGTTTTTGCCATCATGTCTGTTCCTTCTATTTATGGATTTAAAACTTCACCTGCCTGGTTATGGGGAACGTATTTTGTATTTACGATCAGTGAAATATTTTTAAGCCCGATCGGTTTATCACTTGTTTCAAAACTTGCACCTGCAAGGCTAACGGCATTGATGATGGGCGGATGGTTCTTATCAACTTCCATTGGTGGAAAGATAGCAGGTGTTATGACAAGTTTCTGGGATGACTTTACCGATAAAAAAATGTTCTTCTTAATTCTTGTGATCGCTGCATTCGTTGCCGGTATATTAATTTATTCAAGAATAAAATCATTGAATGAAATTGTAAGAGAAAAGACAGGGTCTGCATAAAATATTTTATATAGTGTAAAAGGCGATACAAAATTGTATCGCCTTTTTTAATTTGAAGATTTGAAGATTTGGAAATTTGAAGATGAAATGCATTTTTTTCATCGCAGTATTTTTATATTTTGTTTTAATCAGCACATTTTCAAATCTTCAAATTTTCAAATCATCGTATCACGTTTTTTATCTATCTTCCTTTTATAAACAAATTGCTTATGCTTGAGAAGAAAATATTTCAGCCTTTCGTTTCTCCGGAAACCAATATGAAAGAACTCACCGTTAAATCGATCCTGCTGGGTTGTTTATTCGGGATCATTTTTGGTGCAGCCAATGTATATCTTGCTTTAAAAGCCGGGTTAACCGTTTCTGCTTCTATTCCCATTGCAGTTATTGCGATTACACTTGGAAGAAAGTTTTTTAAAACCACCATCTTAGAAAATAATATTATTCAAACTGCAGGAAGTGCCGGTGAAAGTATTGCATCGGGTGTTGCATTTACATTGCCGGGATTTTTATTTCTTTCTTCACCAAGCAGTGCTGAGTATTTTAATTACATGACTATTTTAATTCTTGCAATTGTTGGTGGTATCCTTGGTACTTTATTGATGGTTCCTTTAAGAAAAGCACTGATCGTAAATGAACATGATACTTTGCCTTATCCTGAAGGAACTGCATGTGCTGATGTTTTAAAAGCCGGTGAAAAAGGCGGTGACTTCGCCAAGACTGCTTTCTGGGGGTTGGGCATTGCATTCTTATATGCAATCCTTCAAAAAATTATTCACGTTGTGGCAGAGACGCCGAAATATGTTACCGAACATACAAACAAATATTTTCCTTCAGCCAAAGTAAGCGGTGAGATAACACCTGAGTATTTGGGTGTTGGTTATATCATCGGCCCACGTATTTCGGGTGTATTGGTTGCCGGTGGTGTATTGAGCTGGTTGGTATTGATTCCGCTTTTATCGTCCGTTGTGCATCCTGACACGATTGCGCTCCAGTTACAGAAACTTGGTTATCTCGCTGATATCGCCAAAGATGGTGGCAAAGGTGGCTGGAATGCTGCCACACATACATTCAATGATTATTCTGCGGCTGTTTATTATGCATTCATTCGCCAGATAGGTGCTGGTGCGGTAGCTGCTGGTGGTATCATTACATTGGTTAAAACAATTCCCACGATTGTAAAATCGGTTAAAGGAAGTATCACTTCAATTAAAAAGAATGCTGCAGGCGAAACCAATACTGTTTTAAGAACTGAAAGAGACCTGAGCATGAAAGTAGTTGGTATAGGAAGTCTTGCCCTTGTTATACTTATAGGTATTTTGCCACAGGTTCCTGGTGACAGTATTTTTCAAAAGCTGCTGATCGGAGTTTTAGTACTCATCTTCGGTGCTTTGTTTGTAACGGTTTCATCAAGGATCGTTGGGTTGATCGGATCTTCGAATAACCCTATCAGTGGTATGACCATCGCAACGGTAATGGGAACAAGTTTGATCTTTATTGCAGTAGGCTGGACAGGGCAGGCATATGAGCCTCTTGTATTGGTGGTTGGTGGTATGATTTGTATTGCTGCTGCAAATGCTGGTGCAACGTCACAGGATCTTAAGAGCGGTTATCTTGTCGGTTCAACACCACGCAACCAACAAATTGCTTTATTTGCCGGCGCCATTGTTTCATCAATCGTTATCGGTTTCACCATAAAATTTCTTGATAAGCCAAGTGCAGAAATGGCCGCACAAGGTGTTCATCACCTGATTGGAACAGATAAATTTGCCGCACCACAGGCTACATTAATGGCCACGTTAATAAAAGGAATTTTATCACACAACCTGGATTGGCAATATGTTTTTGTGGGGGTATTCCTTGCCGTTACCATGGAACTTTGCGGAATAAAATCATTGAGTTTTGCAGTGGGTGCTTATCTCCCTTTATCAACTACATTACCTATTGCATGTGGCGGCCTTATAAAAGGCATTGTTGATGGTAAAAAGAAAAAAGAAAATATTGTTACCACTGCTGAAGAAGAAGAATTGGGCAAAGGAAGTTTATTTGCCACAGGCCTTGTTGCAGGAGGTGCAGTAGCAGGTGTGATTATCGCATTTGTTTCGGGAAGTGAGGGTGGAAATCGATTCTTAAATGCGATCACCATGGAAGGAAAACTTACTGAAGCGATGGGTGATCATGCCTATGATCTTCTAGGTGTTGCATTTTTTGCAGCAATGGGTTGGATGTTGTATAAGATTGCATTGAAGAAATAGGTCAGGAGCTGTGAATTCTGAATTATGAGTTATGAGTTTGCATAAGATAATTTAGAATTCTTCAATCAATAGAAAAAGCCAGTTAGCTAAATAGACTTAGTTAACTGGCTTTTTTAAAATCTATCCTAAAATTTTGCGGTCATTTCACATGGCCTGGTGTTATCACCATAAGTGTTCGGAAGATTTTAAATCCTATTTTAGAATATTAATTTTTATTGCGTCGTAGGATTGGAAAACGGATGATACGGACTGGGCGGATGATCACGGATTTATTTTTTGTTCCAAAAAATTACAGATGCTACCTATGTAGTGTTTCCGTAATGCTGCGTAGCAGCATAAATCCGTGATCATCCGCCCAGTCCGTATCATCCGCGTTCCAATCATTGGTGTAGATAAAAAAAGTTCCGAACAGTTGTGGTGTTATCACCAGCCATTCCCGAAACGATCGGTGATAACACCACACCGCGGCGAGATATCTATACTAAGATTTTGTGATCACTGCTGCCCCAAAATACCCATGTAACGCCTTCGGTAAATGAATCCCATCTTCCTGCTGATTATTTTCAAGCAAGGCAGCAACGATACGAGGCAATGCCAATGAAGATCCATTGAGTGTATGTAATAGTTGTGTTTTACCTGTTTCGTCTTTATACCTGATCTTCATCCTGTTGGTCTGAAAAGTTTCAAAATTGCTTACAGAACTTACTTCGAGCCATTTTTGTTGAGCAGCACTGTACACTTCAAAATCATACGTAAGGGCTGAGGTAAAGCCCATATCGCCGCCGCATAAACGAAGAATGCGGTATGGTAATTCGAGAAATTGTAAAAGCCTTTCAACATGGTTCACCATTTCTTCCAATACTTCATAGCTTTTATCAGGATGAACAATTTGTATCACTTCTACTTTATCAAACTGGTGTACCCTGTTCAATCCCCTTACATCACTGCCAAAACTTCCTGCTTCCCTGCGAAAACACGGTGTGTATGCAGTAAGTTTTACAGGAAGTTCTGTTTCTTTTAAAATTTCATTGCTGTAAATATTGGTAACAGGAACTTCTGCTGTTGGTATCAGGTAAAACCCATCTGCAGGCATATGATACATCTGGCCCTCTTTATCAGGCAGCTGCCCGGTACCGTAAGCGGTGGTTTCATTTACCATGAGTGGTGGTAAATATTCTGTATATCCAGCTGCAGTATTGTAATCAAGAAAATATTGTATCAAAGAACGCTGCAACTTTGCACCTCTTGCTTTGTACAAAGGAAAACCACTGCCGGTGATTTTTGCACCCGTTTCAAAATCGATCAGGTCGTATTGCTTTATAAGATCCCAATGGGGAACTGCACCTGCAATAAGTGTAGGCTTTGTCCCTCCTTCTCTTACAACTTCATTTTCTTCGGGCGTTTTTCCTTTTGGAACAGTGCTGTGTGGCAGGTTGGGTAATTGTAATAACTGGTCGGTAAATGATTTTTCCAGCTCCTGCAGGGTCGCAGCCTTAGCATTTTGATCCAATTTCAAAGCGGCAACTTCCTGCTTTTTTTGTTCAGCTGTTTCTTTATCTCCTTTGGCCATGAGCATCCCTACTTCTTTAGATAATGCATTGATAGATGCCTGCAGGTTTTCTGACTCTGTTCTTATTTTACGTAATTCCTCATCTGTTTGCAGAATACTATCTACCAATTCAATTTTGGCAAAATTTCTCCATGCAAGCCTTTCTTTTACCAGTGCCGGGTTCTGACGTATGTAATTTACCTGTAACATCTATTACTTAGTTTTTATTAAACATTTGAAATTTTCGATCAATAATTGCGGTTGGTGGGTACAGCAACCGCGGCTGAATCCCATGATTTGTGTCCCTACCAACCACTTTAAACGGAACCACTTTGATTCCCGTGGTTGGTGTCCCACCAACCACTTTATCCCAACGATCAACAAGAAAAAAAATTAAATTTATTTCCAAGACCGCAAATATAAACCTCAAAAGCTTATTACTTACATTTGCGTCATGCAACATACGGATGAGGATTTGCAGGTACGCTGGCTGAAGCTTCGCATTAAGCTGAAAGAATCATTTGGCATTAAGCCTGATATGAACGGTGTTTTATTGCTCATAGGCGTGCAGGAACTAGGCCAGGGGCCACAGGAATTCAGCAAAGAACAAAAGCAGGACCTGATGCATATAGCCATTTGTACCATCCTTGCCCTGAGTGGTTATTATAGCTTCGATGGGCATGATGATGAGGGCTGGCCGCACTTTACCTTAAAGAAAACGCTTCCTCCATTCAATTTGTTTGAACAGGAAAATTTTCTAAAAGATCATATTTTACTTTATTTTCAATCACAGGATTTTATATAAATTTTTCTTTCACCATAAACCGGATAAAAAAATACACAATGAAACGATTCAAGATTTTAATGGCCGCTTTATTTACGAGCGTTATTTGTTTTTCTGTAAATGCACAGGTTAAAAAAAACAGTTCTTCCAATGCAAAGCCGACAACACCAGTTAGTAATAACAATACTAAAACCCCTGCTACCGCTACCCCGGCCATGTCAGTAACTGTAAAAAAAGATGTTAGCAACGCTGCAACGATTCGTGTAAAGATCACTACAGATTCTGGTATCATGATCGTAAAGCTTTATGATTCTACCCCACTCCATCGCGATAATTTTGTAAAATTGGTGAAAGAAGGTTTCTATGACAGCCTTTTATTTCACCGCATTATACCTGGTTTTATGATACAAGGTGGCGATCCAACAAGCAAAAATGCACCTGCCGGCGTAATGCTTGGAAGTGGTGGTGGTAATATGGAACGTATCCCTGCAGAATTCAAATCAGACATCATTCATAAACGAGGAGCATTGTGCGCCGCAAGGGATGGTAATCCTCAAAAAGCGAGCAGTGCCTGCCAGTTTTATATTGTTCAGGGAAGGCCATTGTCGGAAATAGAATTGAATAATTACGATGGAAGCCGCCAGGTAAAATATACGCCTGCGCAAAAAGCCATTTATAAAAGCCAGGGTGGTACACCCATGCTGGATATGAATTATACTGTGTTTGGAGAAGTAGAAAGTGGTATGGAAGTAATCGATAAGATTGCAAATGCCCCAAGAAATCCACAGGATAGGCCAAATGTGGATATTCATATGCATATGGAGATCATTAAATAATTTCTTTGCTTTATCTATTTCCGTTGGCTGAAGCCAACGGCAATAGATAAGGCAAGTGATAATAAATTTTAATCTACTCCATTAAAGGATGTTTTTTTCTACTAAATTGCAGCATCAATTTTTACAACAACTTCAAAAACATTTAAGATGAACTATCCAGCCAATCTCAGGTACACAAAAGATCATGAATGGGTTTTATTAGACGGGAACATAGCTACAATTGGTATTACGGATTTTGCACAACATGAGCTTGGCGATATCGTATATGTTGATATTAATACAAAAGGTAAAGCATTGTCTTCAGAAGAAATTTTTGGAACCGTAGAAGCTGTAAAAACAGTGAGCGATCTTTTTTTACCTGCCGCAGGTACGATTAACGAGATCAATCCTGCTTTGGAAGCCAACCCGGAATTGGTGAACAGCGATCCTTACGGTGAAGGCTGGATGATAAAAATGACGGTAGATAATCCTGATGATATTGAGAAGCTGATGAATGCTGAAGCTTACACCGGATTGGTAGGATAAAATATTTGTTGCTTGCCAACCATTAGCAAATATTTTGAAACATCTCTTTAAAATGAAACCACTTAAAATAAAAAATTTTATACCAGGCATTGCCTGGTTTTTTGTAGTACTTACGCTGGTTACTTTACCGGGCGAAGATATACCACAACCAAGTGGCTGGTTCGAATGGGTAAACCTGATTCAGTTCGATAAAATTGTTCATATTGGCATTTTTTGTTTGTTGTCATTTTTATTTATCCGTCCCATTGCCCGGTCATCCTCCTTTTCACCAAAAGAAAAATGGAGTTATTTTTTAAAGATTTCACTTGCTGTATGTATCTGGGGATTGACAACTGAACTGATACAAAAATTTTATATTCCTACACGATCATTTGACCTGGTAGATTGGACCGCTGATAGTATTGGTGCGCTTGCATCATTGCTTTTCAGTCGTAAGGTTTTTGCAAAATATATTAAAAAAGATAATACCAATTTGGAAATGTGAAGATTTGGAAATTTGCTAATGAAAGCCAGAAATGCCATGATTGAATTGTAATTCAAAAAATGTTTTTCATTTCCAAATCTTCAAATTATCAAATCTCCAAATTGACAGCTTGTTTCCTTCATTTTTACTGCTTACATTTGTACTATGCTTAATGTTGATAACATGGAGTACAATACAACACGAAACCATCTCATCATGAAAGAATATGGCAGACATATTCAGAAGATGGTAGAGTACTTGTTGACACTCCAGGATAAAGAAGAAAGACAGCGCAATGCTTATGCTGTGATAGAGTTAATGGGGTTTTTAAATCCTCATCTTAAAAACGTAGAAGATTTCCGTCATAAACTATGGGATCATCTTTTTTTGATCAGTGATTTTACCTTGGATGTTGAAAGTCCATACCCAATCCCTACAAGGGAAACTTTAAAAGCAAAACCTGATGTATTGGGTTATCCAAAACAATATCCTAAATTCCGCCACCTTGGTAAGAATATAGAAGTTGTGATTGATAAAGCTTTGAAGGAAGAGAATCCTGAAAAGAAACAGGGCTTTGCCAATGCAGTTGCCTATTACATGAAACTTACGTATAGCAACTGGCATAAGGAACTTGTTCATGATGATAATATACAAACTGAATTGAGCTCCATGACCAATGGCGAACTTGAATTCAATAATCGTCCATTTGTAAAACACAGAACCGATAATCGTACAGAAGATTTTGTAAGCAATGTTGGCCGCAACAATAATTATCGTCAAAATAATTTTGGTAGCAGGGATAATAATCGTGGTGGCTCAGGAGGAAGAGACAACCGTGGTGGTCAAGGTGGAAGAGACAATCGTGGCGGACAAGGTGGAAGAGACAATCGTGGTGGACAAGGTGGAGATAATCGTAACAACAACAACCGTAATTTTAAGAAGAGATATTAAAAGGTTGAAAAAGTTTATATACCCGGTGTTAGTAGCACCGGGTTTTTTATTTACACTGTTTACGAAAGGATTTGATAATTTGATGATTTGATAATTTGAAAATAAAAACAACCTAAAATTGAAAGCCTGCAATTAGAAAATGCTTTTCATTTTCAAATTACCAAATTACCAAATCACCAAATTGTCTTTAATTTGCTGATTCAAAAAAAATATTCATGAGCATATTCGAAGTACGTGGCGGAAAAAAACTATCGGGAGAAATAACACCACAGGGAGCAAAGAATGAAGCATTACAAATTATAAGTGCCACGTTACTTACTTCAGAAGAAGTTATGATCAATAATATTCCTGATATCATTGATGTAAACCTGCTGATCGAATTGCTGAAAGAGATGAATGTAAAGATCAACCGCATCGATGCAAACACATGCAGCTTTAAAGCTGATAATGTGAATGTAGAATATTTACAAAGCGATGCTTATCATAAAAAAAGCGGTAGGTTAAGAGGATCTGTAATGCTTGCCGGCCCATTGCTTGCAAGATTTAAGAAAGCATATCTTCCAAAACCAGGTGGTGATAAAATAGGAAGGCGCAGGCTTGATACACATATCATTGGTTTTGAAAAATTAGGTGCCAGTTTTAATTATGATGATACAACAGGTTTTTTTCGTTTGGAAACAAATGGATTAAAAGGTGCTTACATGTTATTGGATGAACCAAGCGTAACAGGAACTGCCAATATTTTAATGGCAGCCGTTCTCGCTGATGGCACAACAACTATTTACAATGCAGCCTGCGAACCATATATACAACAGCTTTGCAAAATGCTTAATCGTATGGGCGCAAAAATTGAAGGCGTTGGAAGCAATATGCTCATCATTCAAGGTGTAGAAAAATTAAGTGGAACCACCCATACGATGCTTCCTGATATGATCGAAGTAGGAAGTTTTATTGGCCTTGCTGCTATGACACAAAGCGATATCACCATCAAAAATGCAGGTATCAAAGAACTGGGTGTGATCCCGGAAAAATTTCAACAGCTTGGTATCAAAATGAATTTTATCAATGATGATATACACATTCCTTCGCAGGAATTATACGAGATACAAACATATCTCGATGGCGGTATCCTAACTCTGTACGATAATCCATGGCCAGGCTTTACACCTGATCTTTTAAGCATTGTTTTAGTAACTGCATTACAGGCAAAAGGAAGTTTACTCGTTCATCAAAAAATGTTTGAGAGCCGTTTGTTCTTTGTAGATAAATTAATAGAGATGGGAGCCCAGGTGATCTTATGCGATCCACATAGGGCTGTGGTTGTAGGAATGGAAAGAGAAAAACAATTGAGAGGCATTACCATGAGTTCACCTGATATCAGGGCGGGTGTTGCGTTGTTAATTGCTGCATTGAGTGCAACAGGCAAAAGCACCATTCAAAACATCGATCAGATAGATCGGGGATACCAGGATATTGATGGAAGGCTTAGGAAGTTGGGAGCGGATATCACTCGAAAAGATTAAGTCTCCTCGTTTCTTGTCTCTTGTTTCTCGTTTAAATCGTTTCTCGTTATTTTATAATTGAAATTATTTTTGTTTTCCGAAAAACTTACCAATAGAACGAACGAGAAACGAAACAACGAGAAACCAGAAACGAGAAACGAACGGGTTGAATTTTTATTCCTTATTTTAACTCATTTTGTTATTTCTTTGCTTATGAACGAAACCATACATCAAAAAATACTCATCATAACAGCTCCTTCCGGGGCTGGAAAAACTTCCATCACACGCTATCTCATGAAAGAATTTCCCGTGCTGCAATTTTCCGTATCTGCGGCTACACGTGATGCAAGAGGCACAGAAAAAGATGGCGTGGATTATTATTTTATTGGTATGGAAGCATTCAAACAAAAGATCAAAGACAAAGAATTTGCAGAATGGGAAATGGTGTATGAAGGAAAATATTATGGTACATTAAAATCCGAACTGCAACGCATCTGGGGAATGGATAAAGTTCCTGTTCTTGATATAGATGTAAAAGGTGCTATTCACGTACAACAACAATACCCGGTAAATACACTCAGTATTTTTATAGAACCACCTTCGGTAAATGAATTGCAAATACGTTTGCAGGTTAGAGGAACCGAAACCGATGAATCTATACAGGCAAGGGTGAACAAAGCTTCTTATGAAATATCTTTCAAAGATCAATTTGATAAAGTGGTTGTGAATGATAACCTGGAAAATGCGTGTGCAAACGCAAGGGAGCTTGTTTCCAACTTTTTAGCTTCATAAATAGTTGTGAGTTGTGAATTATAAGTTGTGAGTTTGTTTAAAATAATTTGAATCATATAACCATAGTTGCGGTTGGTGAGGACAGCATAAGTGTTCGGAAGTTTTTTATCTACCCCAATGATTGGAACGCGGATGACACG
>JBDTLP010000017.1:0-53560 GCA_039934735.1 Ferruginibacter sp.
TGGTGTTTTCACCAGCCGGTTTTGATAATCAAAAGCTTTGTAGAAAAAGATGGCTTCGAAAACCTGGCTGGTGAAAACACCACACCAATGCTTATAAAATATTTCGGCAATATGTTAACATGCAGTTGTGACAACTTTTCTGTGACAGAAAATTTTGTCACAGATATTTTGTCACAGACTTGTGACAACTTTTTTTAAATTTAAAAAACTGTCACAGTTGTTTACCAGTCAGTTATAAAAATTTAAGCGTGAAAAAAGCAGAATAATAATGTTCTGGGTGTCTTAAGTCACAGGCATCTATGCCCCGGCCTGGTTTTTTCAGCAGCCGGTCTTGATAATCAAAATCCTTGCAGAAATAACAGCATTTTAAAACCTGGCAGGTGAAAACACCAGGCCAGGCGTAGAAATTACTAAACCACTCCCTCTTTATTATACCTTCCCTGATATTCCAATGGTGACATTCCTTTTCCTTCGAAATAACTTACCCAAAAATACACTCGGAAAAAGTTTTCCGAAGGCCGAGCTATATATTCGCCGGGATTTTACCCACTTCATAAAAATGCTAAGTGATTCCGTTGAAATGTCCGTTTTTTAATACAGTAAAGATTTTCTAAAGGAAATAGAGGATATTAAATATTGAGTACTTTACATGCTAACAATGTGACAGACCGAATGTATCTTTCAGCCAAAAAAAAAATTCCATTAGTAAACAACAACAGTAGTGGCAATGACAGATATGATTTTGCAGAAATCAGAAAACTTTAAGAAGGGCGCAAAAATTTCTTTGGTCATTTTATTGCTAACTATATGCTCCCAGTTTGTTTCCATTTATCAAACCTACTATCAAATAGTAAGTCCATTAATCTCACCCGAAATAGTTTACACGATTATTAAGCCGTTTATATTCATGGCTTTTATTTCTACCATCGTTTGTTTGGTTGCGTTACTATTTTATTTCTATAATAAAAATCTAATAGCAATCATATTATGTTGCATAGCGATAACCTGGCAGCAGTTATATCCATATTTATGGAGTTAGCTTTTTCTTATCCCTACTCCACAAATTCCAGGATATCCCCGGGTTGACAATTCAATGCTTTACAAATAGCTTCCAACGTGCTGAAGCGAATTGCTTTGGCTTTCCCTGTTTTTAATACGGAAAGATTTGCCATGGTAATATCTACTTTTTCAGCAAGCTCCTGCAGTTGCATTTTGCGGCGGGCCATCATTACATCTAAGTTTACGATTATAGGCATGGTTATACGGTTAATTGGTTTTCTTCCTGGATTTCGATACCACGTTTAAAAATTTGGGAAATGATATATACAATTCCGGCAATAAAAAGATATTCATCTCCAATGCCGGGGCCGGTTATTGGGATGTGCGTTGTCTTGATCAACCACTCCAGGTAGATCTTCCCGATAATACCTATTACCCATACTCCCAGTAACGTGTAGCCGATTCTTTCTATCTTCTCTGCTATCTCCATTGAAAATGGATTTGTAATCCTGAGGTTTGTCAATAGATTCACTACTTTAAACCACGTAAATGCTTTTAATCCCGATAATAAAATAAGCAGGCTCATCGTGCACGCATAATAACTCATACTATACTCACGGATATAAAACCAGCTTTGATTGACATTATAAGTTTGCTTTGCCCACTCAAGGTTTTTAAAGCTTGCTACAAACGAAACCAACTGTCCTCCACATTCAATGCAATACCCAATGCCTCCAAGTAGGGCGACATATTTTAAAATCACTAAAATTTTTTCTGTTCTTGTTTTCATTATATTTATTTTTTAATACTGCAAATATCAGTAAATATTTATCGATAAACAATATATATTTATCTAAAAGGAGTAAATTAAGTATAAATGGCAAAAGTATAAATTTAAAAAAAATTGGTAAAACACTGTTATAACTGTACAGTTTCTTCAGCCTAAACAAGAAATTCAGATCCTCAACCAGCTTTAAACGATTGATCTTTAGTGATTAAATTGTACCCGGTAATTTTATAGTCTTTGATTAAATATTTAGAAATAGAAAATGATTCGAAACCTATTAATAGCAATTGTTACCCTAACCTTTATGAAACATTACACCCTGATATTTGTCAACATTCTTTTTTTTACAATTACTGCGGTTGGACAATCCGGGAAAGATAGTCTCGGCTGCGCTTCCATTAAAAATGGACGTCTCATTTCAGCTGTATTAGAAAAATCAAAGGATTTGGCAGATAAAATTAAAAGTAAAAATATCTCCCTGGTTTTTGATAACGAGTTTGATGATTCAGTAGTTGTATACCTAAATGCTGCAGAAGTTTTTAGAGGTTATGTTAAAACAAATTTTTCTACTGGCGTTGCTGATAATAAAATTACTCTTGATCCATTGAAATTAAAGAAAGAAAGTTCTATTCGTATTGTGTTGGTAAAAAACAATGAATGCATGATTGCAGAAATTAAAACTTCTTATAAAGGAATTCATATTTTCTTCACTCATAAGCAATGGTACTTGTATTACACGAATTATAGAATTTGGGCTGAGTAAAATATGGTGGGCTGTTCTGAGTTTTAAACTATTCTTGTCCTTATGCCCCGGCCTGGTGTTTTCACCAGCCGGTTTTGATAATCAAAAGCTTTGTAGAAAAAACAGCCTTTTAAAACCTGGCTGGTGAAAACACCAGGCCAGGGCTTAGAAGTTAGTAAACCTAAGTGATTTTGAAAACCTGTTAAGTCTATTAAACCACCGCCTCCTTATTATACCTTCCTCTATATTCCAATGGTGACATTCCTGTAATTTTTCTAAACACTTCCCGAAATGCTTTTACATCTGAATAACCAACTTCATACATTACTTCACTAATTGTTTTACGGCTTGTTTCCAATGCTTTTTTTGCTGATTCAATTTTTACTCTTTGTGAATATTCAACAGGTGTATTGCCGGTTGCTTTGATAAACCGCCTGTCGAAATTGCGCCTGCCGACAGAAAATCTCGACGACAAATGTTCAACAGATATTTTTTCTTCGAGCTTACTCTCAATATATGCCTGTGCCTTAATCACCATTTCATCACCATGTAATTTCTGTCCGGTAAATATGGTAAATGCCGACTGGCTGTTTCGATCTATCTCAACCTGGAATATTTTAGAACAATAAATAGCTGTTTGCCTGTCATAGTATTTTTCTATAAGATAAATCACAAGGTTCAGGAAAGAATAAGCTCCACCGTTAGTATAAAGCCCGTGCTCATCTGTGATCAATTGGTCAGCCTTTAAATTTACTTTGGGAAACATGCTCCTGAAAGTATCTGCATGTGCCCAATGTGTAGAACAATTTTTTCCATCCAGCAAACCAGAAGCTGCTAATATAAATGCACCAGAACACATACTTGCTATTTCAGCCCCACATTTATATTGTGTACTGATCCAATCAACAAGCGATTTGTTTTCTTTCATAGCTTTTTGATTACGCACCAGTGAAGGAATAATAATAAGATCAGTTTTATCTATTGCTAAAAGCGTCGTGTGGGGCTTCACCGTAATCAAACCATCATACACTTCTGTTTTTTTTGAAATGCCTGCGAGTTCAATGGTAAACAATTCCTTTCTATTGTTTTCCTTTCGATACTTATTGGCCGTAGTAAATATTTCGTAAGCGCCAACGATACATGCAATCGTACTTAGATTACTTTGTGCATCTGGAACGACTATAGTAAGATGTTTCATCTGTATATATTTTATTCTACAAAGATATAAACTTACATTGTCCAAATCAACCCACCAGAATGTCCATTTCACACGCTGGCTGTACGGTGATTAGACAATAGCTTTGTTGCCCGGGGAATACTCAAACATTGCAACAAATCCTCAAAAAGAATCAATTGATTGAAGTAAAATCTAACTTTAAAAAATAAAAATGAAAAACGCTATTTCAATTTTTCTCTTAACAGCTTTATTGTTGAATGCCTGCAACAGCAACTCAAAGCAACCAGCGGAAAATAAAGATTCAACAATTACAAAAGAAATAAAAACTAAAAACATGGATAACAACAATTTCACCACTACTATTTTAGTGGATAAAACGCCCAAAGAAGTATTCAATGCTATTAATAACGTTCGTGGATGGTGGTCAGAAGCAATTGATGGCAGCACTGAAAAATTGAATGCTGAATTTAATTACCACTTTAAAGACGTTCATATCTGTAAAATGAAAATAATAGAATTTGTTCCAGGGCAAAAAGTAGTTTGGCTTGTATTGGAAAATTATTTCAATTTTACTAAAGACAAAACACAGGAGTGGAAGGGAACAAAAATCAGTTTTGAAATATCAAAAAAGAATGATAAAACACAACTTGTGTTCACCCACATTGGCCTGGTTCCGGAATATGAATGTTACAAAATATGTTCTGGTGCATGGAGCAATTATATTGGAAGCAGCCTGAAGAACTTAATCGAAACAGGCAAAGGAAATCCAAATCCATATGAACCTGCAATAAAAAGTGCTGAGGTCTTAGAACAAGAAAATAAAAAATAGAAAAGGATAACATAAACAAGATTATAATTCCCGGGCCTGTTTCGTATAATATGAAATGGAGCCGGGAATTTTAATTTATCAGTTTCTGCAGATTGAGTAAATTGATGTTTCCATAAGTACATTTCTATTCAATAAGTTCAACTTAACATATTCTTAAAAATGATTCAACCATGTTTCGTATCTTTCTTTCCTTTATAAATTACCTGTTAAAAAATGGAACACAAAGCATTGTCAATTCGCCCATTCCTTGGAGCAGAAAATTTTGAAGTATCAAGAAGTTTCTATCGTGATCTTGGTTTTGAGGAAGTAGTTTTATTTCCAAACATGTCTTGTTTTAAAACAGGAGCAATGGCTTTTTATTTACAGGATGCTTATGTAAAAGATTGGATCGATAATACCATGGTCTTTTTAGAAGTTGAAGATGTTAGCAGCTATTGGAATGAACTCAAAGCTTTAAATCTACCGGTTAAGTATAAAGGCGTAAAACTAACTCCCATAAAACAAAATGATTGGGGCAGTGAATGTTTTATGCACGATCCTTCGGGAATACTTTGGCACTTTGGAGAATTTGTTAAGTAACGTAATTCAAAAAGCAGGTTTAACAAAAATGTATTACATGTATAAAGCCATTTTATTACTTTCTTTAATTGCATTTTTTTCTTTGGGCGCATATTCACAAAATGCGCCTCGTACTGATACATCAATAAATAAAAACGGGCGTTTTTCAAATTATCTTAATAATGCAGAAGTAGTGTTGACCGCAGCTTATCATAAAGCCTCATTTGACAGCACACAAAAGAAATGGCCCGATTATTTGCATGGAAAATTAAATCCTGCAGTTCCCTTGATTTATAAAGCACCAACTGGAAATTATGCAGTCAGTATCCAGTTTGCCATTGACAAAGATGGAAATATAAAAAATCTTCGGGCAGAATCAAATTGCGGATATGGATTGGAAGACGAAGTAATCAGGTGCATCAAGGGCAGTCCAAAATGGAATCCCGCTATGACAAAGAGTGGAGAAAAAATCGGCACAGTTAGCAGGCAAACAATTGTTTTTATTGTAAATAAAATGGATGTGAAAATTGTGGTCAGGTAATTATAAAGAAAATTATGATGCTCACAAACTGCAAATCTTTTAAACTAAAAAGGTTTGCTATATTAGTGGCTTAATATTATTTTATGAGAAATATAATTATTGTACTCATTTCTATAAAATTCGACGAAACCTTATCAGCTAAAATTTATGCATAGAATCTTTTTATTAATATTGATCATCCTGGCAAGCAGTTCTTCACACGCACAAAATGCTATGCTAACTAAATTCCCTAAAGTGGCTGTTGAAATAAGCCTGCGTGATTCTATATTCACATCCTTCGAAGACATTGACATAACCATCAGCTTAACAAATAAAGAAAAAAAAGATCAGAACATTTTGTTTGATAAACCTGATAAGAAAATTTATCCCTGGGGTGTATCCATTTCTTTAGAAGATGAAAAGGGCAAATCGTTTATTAAATTCGCAAGCCCCGAAATGGTTTCAACACAACTTTACACAGAAAAACAATTAAAAAAATCTGGTTATTATTCTTTGCTCAAAGCAAATGGAAGTATGAAAAATATTTATGCCCTGTATGCAATTGCTATTTATGAAACGGGGAATAACAACAAATTCCCTAAGGGAAAATATAAATTGCAGTTAACGTATTATGGGAATGTTTCAAATTCAATTTCATTTGAGTTGCAATAAAGTCATGCAATGGCAAAATAAAATTCTTACAACACATCAGCTAAATTTAAAAAGCATCACAATGAAAAAGATTATTTTTATTTTAGCGATCATTTGTTTTACAAATGTTTCATTCGGGCAATTAACCAGGCCAGGTGAAAACAATAAATTTATTTTAGGAAATGTTGAAACAATACAATCCGCCATACTCAATGAAACAAGAGTTGTAAATATTTGTTTGCCCGAAGGCTACTCACCCGATTCCAGTGCTACTTATCCAGTGATCTATTTATTAGATGGTGGAGCAGATGAAGATTTTATTCATATCTCAGGATTGGTTCGCTACTACACAACGCCATGGATTGCACGCTTCCCAAACTCGATCGTTGTTGGAATTGAAAATGTAAACAGGCGAAGGGATTTTACTTTTGCAGTACCCAATTTAAATTTTCTTTCTAAAGCAGGGTTTGATAAATCCTTGTTTAAAGATCATGGTGGTTCCGAAAAATTTATTTCATTCATTGAAAAAGAACTGCAACCTTTTATACAAACACATTACAAGGCCAATGAAGGAAAAACAATTATCGGTGAATCATTGGGAGGTTTATTAGCGAGTGAGGTCTTATTAAAAAAACCATCTTTATTTGATACCTATATCATTATCAGCCCAAGCCTATGGTGGGGGGAAGAATCCTTGATCACTGAGCCAACAACATTATCAAAAAATATTTTTCCAGGTAAATTAAATATTTATGTTGGTGCCAGTAACAAAGCTGAAGATACACTTATGTATAATGATGCATTTGAATTGTCTCTGAAACTAAAAAAAATCAGCAATAAAAATATTAAAGTGAGTTTTGATTATTTACCCAATGAAACGCATGCCACAATATCGCACCAGGCAGTTTATAATGCGTTTAAACTTTTGTATCCGAAAACTAAATAATTTCACCAGCATCGAATAACTTCCAATGAAAAATCTTTTACTAATTGTATCTTTTATTCTTAAAGCAATTGTTTTACCAGCCCAAAATAGTGATCTTGAAAAATACGCCGTATATTTTAATAAAGACCTCCAGCTGTGGAAAACAAGTTTTACCAATTTCAAACTTGCTGATTTTAAAAGACAGAAACACTTCCTTTTGAAAATATCAATGTAGAAGCATTTGACGACATAAAAAGTTTCTTTTCTTTGTATAAACCATTACTTAGTTTCAACCAGGACAAAACAAAATTCATAGACATTTACAGTTATCAATTAAATCTTTCTAAAGAAGGGAAGAAAATGATTGCTACGCCTGAGATAGACCAGCAAATATCATTGTGTAATCTCAAAACCAAAACCTGGAACAGGATATTATTCAAAGGAGATTCAGACTGGATCGAAGATGTTGTTTGGGTTAGTAATACAAAATTTATACTGGCTGGCATTGAGCAAAAAGAATCTGTAAAAAGAATACCTAAGATTTTAATTGGAGACAGAAATTCAGAATCATTTGATATTTATTCAAGCAATGATCAAAAATGTTTTCAAAAAAATCGTTACAAGAGTTCCAGGTTAAAAAAAATGAAAATAGAAGGTTTGTAAATATATTTTGAAAGAAGTTTATAAAAAATTAAACCCGTAATTTGAAAATATTATTATGCCTCATTTCTTCCCTCGCTGTTTTTACCTTCAGGAGTCAAAATAAAGAATCGGATATTAATGGAAAAGCGAAATTATTTTTTACCCTTACAACTTTACTATTTTTCCATCTATTGCCGTTGACTTAAGTCAACGGCAATAGATGGAAAAAGACCTGCTTAAAAAAGCAGGTCGTAAACCTAAACCAGCAATAATAACCAGTTG
Source organism: Ferruginibacter sp. (assembly GCA_039934735.1). Classification (GTDB taxonomy): domain Bacteria; phylum Bacteroidota; class Bacteroidia; order Chitinophagales; family Chitinophagaceae; genus Ferruginibacter. The sequence goes on from JBDTLP010000017.1 coordinate 8,113, forward strand.
AAACAGGACCTATAAAAAAGTATGCCCAACTAATTTAACAGGTTCATCATAATCCTTTTGAAAGAATGTGATCTTCTCCATCACATCAGCACCATTCCTGTTTGACTTTACATAAATATCATAATAGTTGCCTTCACCCGATTGTCCCTTTGTTAATATATTATAATAAGAGCTGTCTCTTAAAACACTGTAGTTTGAAATTGTTCCCAGTTGTTCAGATGCTTTATCAAAAAAAGATTTCCAGGTTTCTGGGGCTGTTGCTCTCAATGCAGAATCAGAACAAAGTTTTAATGCTGCATCATAATTACCTGATTTGATCGCATCCATATATTGCGCCGCTTGTTTTTCGCTTTCAGCTACTTCAGCTAAATATTTTGACTTGGTGTGATCCCATGCATACCTATACACTTTCATGTTACCATCTTTTTCTTTTATTAATATAACTGAGTCCTTTGACATACCATATTGCCATTGTACATCATAAGTTACTATTACTGTTGTACCAAGTGATGTTGATGTTTGAATATTAAAGCCACTTGTTTTAGTAAAAGACTTTAACTCACCTAGCAGGACTGTATTTTTTTTAAGTGCTAATTCCCATGCTCCTTTTGTATCGTCAGCAAAGGCTTTATCACTGCAAAGGCTAACTGCTGTTTTATAATCTTTCTTTTGAAGATCCTGGTAAAAATTAATTGCAGTAGCTTCTGCTTTTTTTTCCAGGTCGTTTGCATTACAGGAAATGAAAAGTGTTCCTGCTAACATTGCCAATACAAAAAATTTAATTGTTGTCGATTTCATTTTAGTTTGTTTTAATTATAATTCAAAAGTAAAGCGGAAGAGAAAGAAGAATTTAGCAAAGACAGTGCTGGTAGCTTCAGGTATATATTTGGCGTTGGGCAATCGGGAATCGGCGGTTGAATGGTGAATGGTGAAAATGCGAGCATGTATTTTATAGGTAGATTAATAATTATTAAAAAAATATTTTAACCTCTTTTCTATAGCACAGTTTTCAAACCGAAGTGTAGACTTCATATTTTCACCTTTCACAATTCACCATTCACCCCGCCGATTGCAGCCCAATTCCCGCCACATATAGATTTCTAATTTTCCCGGGATTGCTTATATTTATTTTCGTAAAAATTAAAAATTTAATTAAATGGCAGACAAACCTTTTTCTTATACTGCAAGCCAACAGGTACGAAAGGATCTAAGCTTTGGCAAAATGAACTGGAAGATTGCAGAAGATCAATACAAACAGGGTAGTTATTTAGATGCACTTTGCAGTACCATTACTTATATTGATGCTGAGATCGGCGCACAATTTAAAAAAGATCCAAAGACTGGTGTAAAGATCTCTCATGGTTCTGTACAAATGAATATTGTATTGAACGATGGACAGTTGCAGGTACTCGCCCCATTTGTTGATATTGCAAATGCACAGAAGTTGATCATTCTTCGTAAAATTTGTGAGCTGAATTTTTCAGGCTTAACACTTGCAAAAATCGAATGCAGGGAAGACACCCTTTGTTTTCTTTTTAGTTGCCCGCTGCAAGCATGCGAACCCTGGAAAATATATGATGTATTAAAAGAAATTTGCTGGACAGCAGATAAATACGATGACGATTTTGTGGTGTTGCACAGTGCTACCTGGCTCTATGAACCAAATATAGTCGCATTTTCAGAAGCCCGTAAACAGCAGTCATGGCTTGGCTTTAAACAATATCTTGCTGAAGCGAAAGAATGGATCGGCTATTGGAAACAGTTAGGATATACTTATATTGTTTGGGATGTAGTATATCTCACTATCATGAAGATCGATCATTTATGCGCTCCCCAGGGTTCATTAAAAAATTCAATGGAAACTGCGTTTAACAGGTTGTTTGAAAAAAGAGACATCAATGACCTGGCAAATGATGGCATTGCTTTTTTAAATTCGCTGGATAACCTGCCGCAATCAGCATTCTTTTCACAACTGTATGATATCTCCATTTTTATTCCAGCAAAAATAACAGGATCGGCTGCGAATATACAGGCCGCTTTAAAACAGCCGCTCACAGATGCTTATACCTCTCTTGGTAAAAATGAAATCATTACCGCTTATTTATATTTACAGAAAGCTGTGTTCAGGTTGTTGTACAATTACAGGTTCAATGAAGCACAATGGCAACAGCTGGAATCAATTCTTCCAGGAAATGAGTTACTATCGTTGCCGGATGCCAGCAACAAACTCTACAACGCACTCAATGAATTTTACTCAAATCCACGTGACCAGTTTGCTGTAACTGCTCCCGATAAAAAAGAAGAAAAGAAAAGTTTATTCTCTGGCTGGTTTAGTTGATCATTAAAAAATAAAACAAAATGGAAAATACATTACTTGTCAATATAAAAAATGCCGTTCACAAAGTATATACTGCAGCCGGCACAGGCACTGCTTTTTATTTAAGTGAAAAAGATTGCTATGCCACCAATTATCATGTGGTAGAAGGTTTCCGTGAAGTAGCCCTGGAAAATCAAACCAAATATCGTTTTCATGCAAAAGTAATTTTGGTTGACCCCGCCAATGATATTGCGATCTTACGTTGCAATGATGCACCAAAGCTCGCTCATATCAATATCAATGCTGCGCTTCAAACAACCGAAGCAGAAAAAGTTACGGTGCTTGGTTTTCCTTACGGCCCATTCAGTGTTACGGAAGGAATTATTTCAAACAATGCTCGCATACTTAATAATAAAATGTTTATACAAACGGATGCTGCTATCAATCCAGGTAATAGTGGCGGCCCTATTGTAACAAATAATGGTGAACTGGTAGCAATCGCATCTTCAAAACTTATAGAAGCAGATAGCACAGGTTTCGGTATCCCCTACCCGATCCTTATTGCTACGCTTGCTAAACTACAGATGATAAACAGGTATTTAGTGTCGCATGTGATTCATGTGGCAATCTTTCAATACAGGATGCATCTTATTGCCCTTCCTGTGGGGTTTCTATGAATGCAGATTATTTCAAACAAAAAGAAACAGAACGTTTTTCACCATTGATAGAAGATGCTATTTTAAAATCAGGTACTGATCCCGTACTTGCCCGTGTTGGAAAATTATTCTGGGAATTTCACAATGGAAGTTCTTTGGTAAGAATTTTTACATACGGAGATAATTATGTTTATGCAACTTCACCAATCAATACGTTGGGTGGAAGCAAACTTGAAGCATTGTACAGATACCTTGCATCTAATGCAGCAGCGCCTTACAGGTTTGGTATTTATAAAAATGATATTTTTCTTTCCTACCGGTTCTCTGTAGCCGATCTTTATGGCCCGGTACAAAATACAATACTTACAGAGCTAAGCAATTTCATCAAGCATGCAGATGAGATGGATAATTATATACTTGATAATTTTGGTTGTCCTAAGACGGTTTTTTCCAGGAATTAAAATGCAAAGGATATCAGATGTCAGCAATCAGCTATCAGCTTATTAAATTCTTTTTAATTTATTCAGTCATGCAAACGTTGTCGGGTTCATAAAATACGGCAGCATTTGTATGCCTAATTGCTGACAAATGATTGTTGATATCTGATTGCTGATATCTGATTTCCCTCCTCCAGCCAGTTATACTCACACTTCCGCCAAATATACCCTCAACCCTCCCACATCAACCTTTGCTCCCATCTGCCTCAACTTTCAAAATACTTTTGTTATGAATTAAGCAACTACAAAATAATGAAAAGTCTTATTTTATCTTCCAGTGTAACAGCGTTCATTTTTATTTTATTCATGAGTTTATTTGAAAAAAATGCTTTCCATACCATACGCAGGTTACCTGACAGCATTTTAATAATAATCATCATTGCATTTTTTGCAGCTTACCTACTCTCTTTATACTGGGGCATTACAGGAATTATAAAAGGTCAGCGTTTGTTTAATTTATTAGGCATTGGATTTAGTCTTTTTGGATTGTGCATTTATGTACTTGGCTATATGGTTAATAGTGGAGGAGGAAAAGAAACACCCAATCAATTCGATCGTGATATTACTAAGATTGAAAATAATCAAGGCATTGCTTTAGAAGAATTGCTTCAGCAAACAAATACAAAACCAGAAAACCTTCAATGTACCAATTACTGGGGCATGTATAAAAATCCTGCTGAGTTTGTTATATGCATACAGAAAGGAAATATCATTTCACTACAAATAAAAAATAAGCCTGTGAATGATGTAAAGACTGTTACAAAATTCCCGCACTTAAGTTGGTTGATCCTCGAGAATTGTGATTTAAAAAGTATTGCAGACCTCAAGCTTCCGGAATTAGACCGTTTATCGGTAAAAGGCAACCAGCTTACAAGCCTTACAGGTTTTGAGAATGAACCAAAAGTATCATGGATTGATTATGGGAATAATCCAATTATTGATTCTTCAGCAATAACAACACACCCAAACAAATCACTTTATATAAACAGGTAATCATGCAGGAACTATTTAATAAAATGAGTTTTTTCGCTGTGGTCTATGCACTATTGTTCGGTGCCATTTATTTGTATGGACGCAAATCATTTCCAAAACTTTCATTGTGGTTAACAGTGGGCGCATGGGTATTGCTGATGATCATTAGTTATTACAATGGCATGATCGCTGGTTTATTGGCTACAGTAACGATACTTGTTTTCTTTGTTGTTTTGAAAAAACCAAATGGCAATCCTGCATTGCAACAATTTTATAGTGAAAATAAAATCTATTCTACTAAAATATATTCACAGGCAGCATTGGATATACTTGGTGACAAAAACTGGAGGTATGCCGAAGGAACAATTAATAAAAATGTTTCTGAATCTATAAAATATCAACTGTGGATGGGTTATATTAAATCAACCGTTAGTGCAGGTCAATATACACGTACAACTACATTCACCAATTACCTGGCATTCATTTTTCCTCCAGGATCTGCCAGCAATATTTTTAAACAACGAGCCATTACTGCAGCCGATAAATCAACCTATTCTTCCAGGGAAAAACTAAAATATTTTTTTTCAATGGATACCGACAAACCATGCAGAATATTAAATGCAACTGATGGTAGCTTTATCGTGGAATATTTAACAGTACCCGATGTAGAAAATTATTCAAAACAACTTAACTGGATAAAAGAAAATTTTGGCATGGCTTATGTCTCTGTTACGCAAACAAAGACTGCCAATTGAGATCACTATTCTATAAATAATAAAAACATTCAACATGCAATCTCTAAAAACAATCATCATCATACTTATTGGTTCCTTATTGGTTTATGTTGGATTTCAATTGCAAAACCCATCAGGATTAAATGTCAAATCATCCTCCATTGTTTGTTTACTGGTATGCATATTACTTGCCTGCATAGCACCATTAAAAAACAAGCGTGATCATATTAAGTTCCATTAAGAATTTTAGTTAAAAGTTAGAGTAGTATTTAACCACAGAGATAAAGGAGTTTAAGGTTAAGTTTTACAGAGTTATTAATAATAAAATAAAACTCCGTGAAACTCCATATAAAAACTCATTTAACTCCGTGGTTAAAAGACTGCCAGTTTGTAAGATAAATATTGTCGATTTTCCTAAAAACCACTTATAGCCCCATTTCCACCACCCCTATCTCCATCCCTTCCATCACTATGTTCTCAAAAAAAAGGGCCTTTTAGCAAGCTATTTTTACATCGTAATAAAAAATCATAAAAAATAAAATCAATTACAATGACAACTTCAGAAATGGTAAAAGTTTATGTTAACCAGCTTTGCACTGAGATCGGATGCACTCCAGAAAGTATTTATAGTGAGCAAAACAAATCATGGTCCTTCTCAAGAGGCTCTGTTTTCATCGAAGTATTTATGACTTCTTATGAAACAGCTGTAAAGACAATACGCACTTTTGTAAGATGTTTTTCACCTGTATATGCTATTCCGGTGGACGAACAAAAGAAAGCACAACTATACCATGAAGCTTTGACCAACAATACCAATTTCATGGGCGTTAAATTAAGCATCATTCCGGAAAAAGGTTTTATGTATGCAATTGCTGAAAGAGACATAGATGGAATGGATTATGAAGAATTTAAAACATTGATAAGCGATCTTGGTTACTGGGCCGATCAAATGGATGATGTATTGCGTCAACGATTCGGATCTACTACCGCTTTAAATTAATAATAATAATCTGCTGTCTTTCGGTGGTCAGTGGTCTGCCGTCGGGGTCAGAATAAAAAGTCAAAAATAATTTTAAACCTGAACAACATGTTACTCAATATCTTTTTCGACAACATGAATTCCAAATTAGAACTTTTCCTGATCGGCGCTTTTATTTTCGCCATCTACTGGTTCGTGTTAAGAAAATACAATGCACTTGGCTTAAGACTTTTTGTGTTATGCATTCTTTTATTCATCGGTTGTTGCACCTGGTTATACAAAGATGAAATGAAATTAAAAAATACGATTGCCAAAGGGGAAGAACATGTTGCTACTGTAATTTCAAAATCAGTTGTAGGAAAAAAGAAAGACAATGAAGTAGAAATTTCTTTTACAGCAAAAGATGGAAGAATGGTGAACGCAAAAACAAGCGCTTATGTTTCTCAACCCGAATGGGATAAGTTTGAAATAGGCAAGCCAGTATCTGTTTTGTATGTAGCGGATAGCCAGGAAACATTTGTACAACAAAGCATCATGCGTTTCAAAGGCGATAAGATCTATCTATATTTTTTCGCTGGCTTCTGGCTGGTACTTGGATTGGTATTACTCATTTGGTTACGCAATTATAAAGTTGGCGTAGATAATTTTGGAAACGAATGGGTTGAAAAACCAAATGGCTCCATCATACTTGATGAAAGAACATCACAGGCATATAGAATGGCGAAACGTGGAAATTTGATTTCGAAGTTGGTGCAGAGTTTTGGGAAATAAAAAACGTGAATAGTGAATGGTGAAATCTTCAAAGACATTACGAAAAGCTGATTTCTGATTTCTGATAGCTGACATCAAATAAAAGGGTTACAAATTATTAAACACTACAAAAAATAAAAAAAAATGAAACATCTTATCATAGCATTTACAACAATGTTTTTATCCGCAAATATTCATGCACAACCATTGTCAGTAAAAATGTATGAACTAACGACTAAGAATGAGAGCAACGGATATGTTACCAATATTGTAGGTAAAGAAATAAATACGTTCCAGGTTCCTAAGGGTGTAAGCTCGGTAAAATTATCGATGCAGGTAATGGTTAAGAATTATAAAAATTATATTTTACCCAACCAGATTCAATTAAGGGTTACAACTGCAGGCAAGACGGAAGAAGGAAACATTCACAACAGGTATTGGGGCACATTATACAAAGACAGTTTATTGATCAGCGAATGTTATTTTCCAGCTGGAGATTATGATATCAGCCTTGTTGACCAGGTTCATCCGGATAAAGTTTTTGCAAAACGTACCATTTCTGTTAAATCAAATGGAGAAGCAACCAATCTAACTATCAATGGATTTAGTTATGACAGAAATAAATTTAAAATCTGGACCTGTAAATCTGTTGACGAAGTAAACTGGAAGCCAATAGGACAAACCAATAAAATAAGTTTAGGTTCATGCATAACATTCTTTTTCGATAGCCCGGATAAGATAAAAAATCCCGGAACAATGAGGTGGAAATTGTATAAAGTAGAAGCTGATGGAAAAGAAACTTTTTTAAACCAACGGGAACAAACATCCGTTAAAGAAGAATGGAGAAAAATGTACTATGAAGAATGTGATGAATTAAGAACAAAAGGCAAATACCGTATTTATTTTGCAGTGAAGAATGAATCGGAAGCTTATTATGGAGTAAGGGATAAAGATTATTTTGCAACAGCAGATATCAACGTTGAGTAGGGTTGCTAGTTGACGAAGGGGATAGGGTTGATAAAGGGGATTTTCCTTTATCAACCCCATTAACTTTATTAACCGCATCAACTTTATTAACTTCATCAACCATTAAACCAATCAAATTTTATACTTTGCACCACATGAGAATATTCTTCCTTATTACTGCTATACTGATAGGGCAATGTTCTGATGCGCAATGGTTCAATAATATTTCCACTTTTACAACACAGAACGGCTTAAGCAATAATACCATCAGCTGCCTTCAAAAAGATGCCGATGGTTTTTTATGGATCGGCACACATGAAGGATTGAATCGTTATGATGGTACTGAATTCATCAATGTGTTGAGCAATACAAAAAATAATTTACCCTCTAATTACATCACTAAAATTTGCTTTATCAGTAAAAACCTGTTGGCAGTTGGCACCAGTGATGGATTGTGTTTATTGAATACAGAAACCCTGGTTGGTAAAGCCATCAACTTACCGCTTAATAAAAATTTCCCCTCATCAGGTTATGGAATAGCAGACATATTGTATAAACAAAATACAGGTGAATTGTGGGTGTGTACCTGGCATGGCATTTTTATTTTAAATAACGAAGGAACCATTTTAAGAAAAATGATGGGAGATGCAGCGGATATCCCCAAAGGATATTTTGCAAGGCATCTTGCAATGGATGCCCGCAATGATGTATATTTTTATTGCCAGCAAAAATCGAGATGTTACTATCCTGATTTTAAAAATCAACAATTGATACCTGTTGAAAAACGTTCACCCGAATTGACTATAAATAATTTCTTTGAAAATAATTATTCTTTATTGGGCTTTACAATGATGGATCATGAATCCATTTTTGTTATTTCAAAACCTATTCCAACCGGGCATGAAGAATTGCTCGCTTGTTTTAATAATAAAACCGGCCGCAATTTTACTGATAAACTTCCTGATGCTCCTATCAATGAAAAAAGAATGTCCAATGCATTTGCAATGAATGATTCTGTTTTTCTCATCAATTCTTATTTTGGCGAACCTTATTTGTACAATACAAATAACCATGAATTAAAAATGGCGTCAGATCATCCCTTATGGTTTACATCCTGGCCCGATGGACTTGGAGCCACTATTTACATGGATGAAAAAAGTACCTGGATCGGAACATCAAAAGGATTGCTTCAATCTTCACTTAAAACAAATTTTTTCAAAACAAACAATGTCCTCATAAATAAAATTGCAGAGAACAAAGCATTGGTATCTTACAATTGTGGCGCATATCATGATCATAAACTATGGGTTTCGTGTATGGGTGCCGGTTTGTTCAGCCTGGATACAGCAGAAAATAAAGTACAGGTATTTTTTGATGATCACACCCCAGATGAATACAATAAAAAGCGTATAAGCACCACCGTCTTACCGGTTAATAATTCAATATGGTTATTCTCTTTGTACGGCGCTACACAAATAGACATCCCTACAAGTAAGTTAAATCCCATTGCAGGTATTAATATAGATTCACTTTATAATGATCGGGCAAGTTTTGGCATGAAAGACAGTAAAGGAAATATCTGGGCAACTTTACCAGATGGCATTGCAAAATATGATATCACAACGAATCGTTTTATCAATTATAAAAGAAGTGCTGGCAATTTACCTGTAGAAAGAGCCGGCCCAAAAACAGAAGATAATAAAGGAAATATCTGGATGACAAGGCTGGATACATTATTGAAATTTGATGCATCAACCGGATCGTTCTCTACTTCTTTAATAAAAAATCAAACCAGGCCAATCAGGAATGTAACCAGCATTGCAAGCGATGGCAATGACGTTTTGTATATGGCTGTATCAGGTTCGTTTGGCATGTATCATATTTCTACAAAAAGCATTGACCTGTTTACAAAACAAACAGGCATCATTTCTACAGTGATCAATGAAATTGTAAGTGATAAGGATGGCAATGCATGGATCGCTACAGAAGGAGGTCTCGTTTTTTATAATAAAATAAAAAAGAAATTTTCTTCTTATACAAAAGCGGATGGTTTGCCGGATGATGAAGTAACATGCATCAATTTTACTGACAAAGAAATGAAAACTTTGTTCCTTGGTTTTGCAAAATCATATTGCCTATTCGAGCCACAATATTTTTTGATGGGAAAAGATATTCCAAAAAATAGCATCACTGCTTTTGAAGTTGACGGAGAATCTATTTCAATGGGCACAGGACAAACATTTTCATACCAGCATAATAGCGCTGCATTCAGGTTTACCGGCATTAATTATAACCAGGGCCAACAAAATAATTATGCATGTATGCTTGAAGGTTTTGACCAGGAATGGAAATATACCGGCACGGAAAGAAAAATAAATTATGTAAATCTTCCTCCCGGCACCTATACTTTTAAAGTTAAAAGCGCCAATCACCAGGGAGAATGGAATGAAGAAGCTGCAACATTTACATTCGAAATAACACCCCCTTTCTGGCAACAATGGTGGTTTCGGATTTTGCTGATAGGTGCGATCGTCTTTGGCATTTATTATTTTATAAAAAGACGTGAAGCATCTATTCAAAAAGAAAATAAATTAAAATTGCAGATGAGCGAATTGCGCATGCAGGCATTGAGGGCACAAATGAATCCACATTTTATTTTCAATAGCCTGAATAGCATCCAGAATTATATCTTAAGTAATAACACCATTGATGCTGCAGGTTATCTTTCAAAATTTGCGAAACTGATGAGGCGCATCCTCGATCAGTCCAAGCATAATTTTTTACCATTGGGTGAAGTAATGGAAACGCTCAAATTGTATGTTGAAATAGAAGCATTTCGTTTTAATAATGAATTCAGCTTTACATTTACGATACAGGAAGATGATGATTTGTTGGATGCAAGAATACCGCCGATGCTATTACAACCATTTGTTGAAAATGCGATATTGCATGGTTTAATGCCAAAACAAGGAGATAAAAAACTGATCATCAATTGTAAACGGGTAAATAAAAATGTAGAAATTATCATTGATGATAATGGCATCGGCAGAACGCAGCATAATGCGAAAGCGGGTCATGAATCACAAGGTGAAAAACTTACTGCAGGTATGTTGGAGAGTTTACAACAATTACAAAATAATAAAGCATCTATAGAGATCATAGATAAAAAAGAAAATGAAATAGCAACTGGCACAACCATTAAGTTGATATTGCCTTTAAATTAAAATTTATGCAACCGATCAAAACACTCATCATCGACGACGAAGCAAATGCACGCAGCGCTATAAAAAACATGGCGCAACAATTAAATCTTGCTGTCGAAATAATTGGCGAAGCTGGAAGCGCAGCAGAGGGTCTTGAAAAAATAAATTCATTGAATCCTGAATTGCTTTTTCTTGACATTCAAATGCCGGGAAAAAGTGGCATCGAACTCATGCAGCAAATGAACCGTGATGATATACAGGTAATTTTTGTAACTGCACACCAGGGATTTGCTTTACAAGCATTGAAACTAAGTGCCATTGATTATTTATTAAAACCAGTAGATCCTTCTGATCTCAAAGAAGCCGTTGACAAAGCATTAAAGCAAAAAAATAATCCTGCAAAAGAACAACTGGCGATATTTCAACAGGCATTGCAGCATCTACAACAACCACAGCAAAAAGCGCCACAGAAATTAGCATTGTCAACAAGTGAAGGGATTATTTTTATTGACTTGTCAGATATTATCTGGATAGAATCCCTTACTGGTTATTGTAAATTTTATTTGCAGGGACAAAAGCCCGTAATCGTAAGTAAGAATTTAAAAGAATACGAAGACCTTCTGGCTACTCATAATTTTTTCCGCACTCATCAAAGTTCCGTTGTGAACCTGATGCATATAAAAAAATATGTTCGGGGAGAAGGTGGGCAGGTATGGTTGAGTGATGGGAGTGAAATAGAAGTTGCACGAAGAAGAAAAGAAGAATTATTGATCAAAATGGCAGAGATAAATATTTAATAATGTAGCCGGCTACTAAGAACATGAACAAAAATAATTATACTTATTTCAAAACACTTCAACAAACTCAGTGGGACAAAAAATTGTCAGCCTGAGCTTGTCGAAGGCAGTTTAAAATAAAATATTTAGTTGATAAGAAATTTATAAATGGCATTCAAAGATAAATTACCGGTAAGTTATTTACTTTTCACCAACAGGGGGCGCATCAACAGGCTCACTTATTGGACGGTTTCATTATTTATATGGACGTCGTTTTACATTCTCTACAACTTACTCGAACTTATATCTATCGCTGCTACCTGGATCGTTTACCCGCTTTTATTCTGGGCGTTGATAGCTACTGCTACAAAAAGATTACATGATACAAACAGATCTGCACATTGGCTCTGGCTCGTTGCCATTCCTATTCTTGGGCCATTAATTCTAATTTGGTTCCTGGGCTTTAGAAAAGGAAAGAACATAGCAAATCAATTTGGTGCTGCACCCGGATCTGCACCTGATTATTTTAAAAATGGAGAAGCAGAAAAAATAAAAGATTCAACATCAGGAGAAAGAATTGTTGATGATGTAACGAAGATCAACCCGATCATTGTTTCAAAAGTTGAAACAGCAACAACGATAGAAGAACTACAAAACATTATCAAAAATACGAACGGCGCCATTTCTATTGGTGGCGGAAGATTTAGCATGGGTGGACAAACTGCAAGTACGGGAAGTACTCATATTGATATGCGCAAGTTGAATAAAATACTGTCCTTTTCTAAAGAAGATAAAACCATAAAAGTTGAAGCTGGTATCCGTTGGTGTGATATTCAGCGTTTTATTGATGAGCATGGATTGAGTATAAAGATCATGCAGACTTATTCTAACTTTACCGTTGGTGGCGCCTTAAGTGTGAATTGCCATGGAAGGTATTTAGGATTGGGGGCTGTGATATTGTCGGTTCGTTCAATAGAAATCATCATGGCAAATGGAAAATTGGTTAAAGCTTCAAAAAATGAAAACACTGAATTATTTTTTGCATCCATTGGTTGTTACAATGCAATCGCTGTAATTGCTACCGTAGAATTTGAACTTGCAGACAATATTCCTGTGCTTCGTGTTTGCAAAACGATGAAGCGTGAATCTTATATAGACTTTTTCTTTAAAAATACAAGAGAAAATAATGAAGTTATATTTCATAACGCCGACCTCTACCCTCCTTCTTATAAAAATGCACGAGCCGTAAGCTGGATCAAAACAAATAAAAAGCCCACAGTAAAAACCAGGTTGATGCCATTGACCGCTGCTTATCCCATCGAAAGATATTTCATCAGTGCATTTAGCAAAAGTAATTTTGGCAAGTGGCGCAGGGAAAATATTATTGAACCCATTTTCTATTTAAGTAAAAAAATACATTGGAGAAATTATGAAGCAGGTTATGATGTAGCAGAACTGGAACCGAAAAGCAGGAAAGACAGCACCTATGTTTTACAGGAATATTTTATACCTGTACACAAGTTTGATGCATTTTCTGTTCGGATGGCTGAGATATTTCAACGGTATCATGTTAATGTGCTTAATGTATCTGTTCGCCATGCACACAAAGATCCGGGTTCATTATTAGCCTGGGCCAAAGAAGAAGTATTTGCATTTGTTGTTTGGTACAAACAGGGAACAGATGATGTGGCAAAAAATAAAGTTGCTGTGTGGACAAGAGAATTGATTGATGCAGCTATCTCATTCAGTGGTTCTTATTATTTACCTTACCAGGCTCATGCAACTGCAACTCAATTTCACAAAGCATATCCAAATGCAAAAAAATTATTTGAACTAAAACAAAAACTTGATCCCGGTTTCAAATTCAGGAACGTGATCTGGAACACTTACTATAAAAAAGATGAACATGAATAATACATCCGAATTCAAAGCTGTTTTTTCAGATACGGTATGGAGTGATAAATTTTATCGTTTCTTACAGGTAATCTTTCATTTATATCCTGAAGATAAATTTCATCACCTGATCGCTGCGACAACCAAAGAAAAAAATTCAGATGAGGAAATATATAAAGCAGTGCAGGCCGGGCTTCTGAAAATAAAGCCTTTTCTTTCTGAATTAACATTAGCATTACCTGCTTTGAAAAAACAAAAGAAAGAAATGTCGAACCAGGTATTACAATTGCTTGGAAATAAAAAACAAATAAATGGTTATTTGGAAATTGGTTCAACAGGCAGGTACATCAGTGAATTGAAAAAACACATTGCTCTTTCTGGAAATATTTATATCAGCAATGATATTGCACCAACAAATTCACTCGCTGATATTATGGAAAGAGGACAGATTGGAAAGATTGGAAAATTCTTTACCATAAATAATTATCAGCCCATACCTGCAAATTCAATTGCTGATGAAAGTCTTGACCTTGTGACTTGTCATATTGGATTGCATCATTGTCCCCTTGAGTTGTTGGAAGGTTATATAAAATCTATTTATAGAGTTTTAAGAAAAGGCGGTATGTTCATTATAAGAGATCACAATGTGGAAACGCCTGCTATGGCAACATTTGTTTCATTGGTGCATACGGTTTTTAATTTAGGATTAAATGTATCATGGGAAACAGATCATGCAGAATTTAAATCACTCAGGTCTATTGAGGAGTGGAGTAAAATTCTTACGCACTATGGATTTAAAGACAATGGATCAAGAATATTACAGGACAATGACCCTACTGACAATACATTGGTTTCATTTACAAAATAATTATTGATGAAACGATTAAGAATACTAACGCTATTTACTGTTGTAATCACTACGTTGATCTTCTTTTTCAAAAAAAGAAATCCTACAACGATTGCAGCAGGTGATGGTTTGGTAATAAAAAAAGAATGGCTCGCCATCAATAAAAATCCATTAACACCACAAAAAGATGCAAGACCTGCTGATCAAACATTTCTTACTTTCCCAGAATGGTATTTGGTTTTTAGCCCGGATGAACAAGCACAATATTTTAAACAACATACAGCAACTACATTTCCTTTCATGAGCCATACAAGGCAGATCTGGGAAAGTTATCATATTGTAAACAACCAGATCAAAGATAATTTTCCTCCCAATAAAGGTTATCATTTTATGATCTGGGTAATTGGCACAAGTGCGTCCGTTGAATATTCTATAAAAGCATTGTATGAGACATTGATAGGAAGAATGACAGACACCCATGAAGTGCTAACAGATGAAGATAAATTCAACACTGCATTTACACAGAATTATGTTGATTTTATAAAAGACAGGCCCTGGTATGAATTTGATTTTAAAACACAATTAAAAAATCTTTACACAGGAACGTCATACTTCGGAAATAATTTTATTAGAAAAGCAGAACGCAGGTATATGCTCACATCAGAATTATTGGTTAAATACGCTTATGGCAAACTGATCGGGCTTGGAACAAAACAGGTTTATGATGAGGCATTGCCAACTACCGCAGTTGTATTGAATAAAGCACCCAATGATCAGCAATTAAAAATTGAAAAAAGGTTTGATGACAGTTCTGCATTGGTACTCCTTCCACGTTATGATAAATTTTATCCTGCCATGGTGGGTCTTGCAAAACAAGGTTATGGTTTCAAAGAAGTTGCAGGAAATAACTCAGCCATCTTATTAACGATCCTTGTGCCATCTGCAAATTCAATACAATTTGATAATACGCAAACAGTATTTACACAACCTATTTCTTCTAATCCTGCAATGAAAAGAATTGCGTTAACTGTTCCCGTTATACAATTGGATAAATTGCTGCTACAATTAAACAGGGAAGGAATAAATATCGAACATGTATTTGATTATTGATCTTAGCGCAAAAGGTATAATCAACAATTACCTCGAATTCTCTTAAGGATATTGCTTGCGCCACTAGTACGAAAGGCTTAAACAATAATAATCCCGAATTCAATTTAGGATATTATTTGCGAGGCTGGCCCGAAGGACTTAAACAACAATAACCCCGAATGAAATTCAGGGACATAAAATCAATCTCTGCTACCAACCCTGAAGGGGTTGAATCATTTCCACTTACTACCAGAAATTGCAAATACAATCGCAATGAGCACCATCGCACCTAACGGTATGGAAGGAATGAAAACCATTACATTTGTAATAGTAATGGCCTTTCCAAAAACCCCTATTCCCCATACCAGTAAAATATAAAATACGCTTAAAGAAGCAAATGGATTAGAAGGAAGATGTTTATATCCAGTTTCACTGATTAACCTGCATGCGGCATGTATCAATTCGGCACAACAACATATTCAAAATAAAACGATCATTTTTAATACTTAAAGCAAAGAAATAAGTCATTCTTTGTTTTACTAAAGTTGCTTATCGATTGACTACTGCCATTTAGCGAAAGGTTTATTGTTTTGCCAGCATATTCATTACATTTGATAACTATGATCCTTGTTCCCCAAAACACAAATCGTTCGGCTGTTCTCAGAGGTATAATATTTATTCTTTTAGCACTGTTTCTGGTTTCTTTACTAGGTACAACAACTGTACTTCATTTCTTTGGACTTACTAAAATAAATCCAACTTTATTTTTTTTCTCAAGAATTTTATATTGGATATCTGCGGCATTGTTGTGGCTTTATGCAATAAAAATAGAAAAGCAACCGCTTCTCATTTGGAAAGAAACAAAATACAATCTTTTGTTTTATGTAAAAATTATTTTCACGATTTACCTGGGGCTCTTTTTAGGATTGTATATCCTCAAGATCCTTTTATCATTAACGGGCTTACTAAGTAAAAGTGATAAAATGTCCGAACTGACCGTTTTTTTTCTGAACAGTAAATTATTACTTGTATTCACTGCACTTACTGCTGGTGTAATAGAAGAATTAATTTTCAGGGGATACTTATTACCACGATTTGAGGCAATTTTTAAAAATCACTGGATAGCTATTTCTATTTCATCATTATTATTTGGATTATTACATTACAGGTACGGTACAATTGTAAATGTAGCCGGCCCCGTTTTTATTGGTTTTGTATTCGGCTATTTCTATTGGAGGTTTAGAAATATCAAGATCCTGATCATCGCTCATTTTTTATGGGATATTATTGCGTTATTACTTTTGATAAATCAAAAATAAAATTTGTACGCACATTATTTTATATAAAATAACAAATAACCACTCCAATGAATACAAACTTAATTTCATACTATAGCGACAGGGCTAAAGAATACGAAAACATTTACCTGAAACCAGAACGGCAACATGATCTTAAAGAAGCTGCCATAGTTTTACAAAATGCTTTTTCAAATAAAAACATTTTCGAAATCAGTTGCGGCACTGGTTATTGGACAGAGAAAATTGCAAAAACAGCTAACTCCATTTTTGCAACAGATATAAATGAAACTGTTTTAGAGATAGCTAAGCACAAAGATTATGAAAATGCTGATGTAAGTTTCGGCATTGCCAATTTTTACAGTTATCAATCAACAAAAAAATACGAAGGTTTATTTGGCGGTTTTATATGGAGCCATATACAGGTACAGGATCTGAAAAAGTTTTTAAAAAAAATAAATAGTTTTGTATTACCCGGTGGCAGTATTGTTTTCATTGACAATAATTATGTAGAAGGAAGTAATCATCCAATTACAGGTACAGATGAACAGGGCAATACTTTTCAAACAAGAAAATTAGAAGATGGAACCGTTCATCTTGTGCGAAAGAATTTTCCAACAGAAAATTTTATAAAAGAACAACTCGATGGCATTGCAGTAGAAATAAACCTCGTTCATTTAGAATATTACTGGATATTGATCTATACGCCTGTATAATATCTGATCTTTATCATTTGCGCAAATAATTTTGAACATATAGTATAGATGTGAATATTGAAATCTCCAAAGGTTTCACTTATTCACTCATTCACCTATTCACCACTAATTACTTTCCTCCACCTCCCTTATCCCTCCAATCGCCTGCAACTTATATCCATTTTCCGTTTCCACTGCTTCAATTCCTGCGATAAGATAATAGCCATTTTTACCTGCAAGCCAAATATCTCCATTCAAATATTTTTTTGGAAAATTTGTTGGATAGATCGCTTCACTATCGAAACTTTGATACGTTGTATTTACCAATGATATTCCTTTCTTTTTTGCTTCTGCCTGCAATTCATGGAATTCTTTTCTATATAAAGCCGAAGCTTCTTTTTTTCGTTGTCCTATCATCTGGTCAATTTTTTGTTGCGTAAGTCCATCCATTTTTGCAACAAGCATTAATTGTAATAACGATTTGTATTCTTCATCCGTTGGATAAAGTGATAACCAAAGCGCTTCATCATTTTTTTGTAGTGCTGTAAATAGCAATCTTGCAAACACCTGTTTCTTCGTATTCATTTTTTTATTTGTTGATGATAAGTTTGTTTGCGAATGCCCGGCAGTTCCAATAAGTAAACTGATCAAAATAAATATTGAAATAATTATAGATCGCATAAGAAATAAATTTAGTAGTAAAGAAATTTTAGATTGGGGATTTGTCATGTGTGAATGGGTGAATAAGTCAATGCATTCGGTATTCATTCAACCATTCACCTATTCAGCTTTTCACCTATTCAAAAATAAAGTCATCAACTTCAGTTCCGGTTGGTGGGACAACAACCGGGGCGTCTTCCGTGGTTGGTGTCCCCACCACAACTGTTCGGAATTTTTTTACAAAAGATCCACGCCGAGGATTGGAACGCGGATGACACGGACAAGGCGGATTATCTCGGATAAAAGCTGCTGGCGCAGCTTATCACTGATAATAAACCTATTAATTGATCTGTAATTTTTTGGAACAAAAAATAAATCCGTGTTCATCAGCCTTGTCCGTGTCTTCCGCTTTCCAATCATTGGGGTAGATAAAAAACTTCCGAACACTTATGTTGTCCCCACCGACCACTACAAAGCTTGTGAATGAGTGAATGGGTGAATAACTCAATATGTACAGTTTTCATTCACTCATTCACCCACTCAATACTTGTACAACGCATCATGCTTCGTCTCGTCTCCCGTGGTCGGTGTCCCCACCGACCAATACAAAGCTTGTGAATGAGTGAATGGGTGAATAACTCAAAATGTCCAATATTCATTCACTCATTCACTCATTCACACACTCAATTCGTATACAACGCATCATACTTCGTCTCGTCTTCCGTGGTCGGTGTCCCCACCGACCACTACAAAGCTTGCGAATGAATGAATGGGTAAATATGTCCAGTATCCATTCACCATTCACACACTCAATACGTATACAACGCATCATGCTTTGTCTTTTCCGCCTCTGCCGGTGTAATATTTTTATATTCCCAAATGGCAGATTCCCAATCACCGTAAACAGGATTTGGAAGAATGATAAAAATATCACCAAAAAGATCTTTGTTATCTCTTACCAGGTTGCTGCGTATGAACCATGATTGCTTGTAAAACATTTTATCAAAATCATTCAGGTTATCACCAAGCAATAATGCAATGGTATATTGCTGCCGGATCTTTTCCCTGCGTGGTTCTTTATCAGAACTGGTATCTTTCATGATAACATG
Source organism: Ferruginibacter sp. (assembly GCA_039934735.1). Taxonomy (GTDB): domain Bacteria; phylum Bacteroidota; class Bacteroidia; order Chitinophagales; family Chitinophagaceae; genus Ferruginibacter. The sequence continues at coordinate 27,551 of JBDTLP010000017.1, forward strand.
CAATGTATCTGCCTGCGGAAATCCTCGAAGCAATAAATTTTTTATAGTAGCATCTCTTTCCTGTGCACTTCGGTTGCTTACATAAAAGCATTGTATGCCCATTTTATCGGCCCATTGAAAAAAAGCAACAGCACCAGGAATATCGCTTGCTTCGGCATGACTCGTCCAATTGAGCCAGCTTTTTTCTGTGTATGTAGTATGATGTAAAATATCTGTAGCCTGTTGTGGGCTATTATCTAAAACAGTTTCATCAATATCGGTAACGATTGCCAACTTTTCTCCGCCACTTTTACGAAGTGCAATTTTTTCCTGCAACCTGAATTTAGCAAAAGAAAATGCCTGGTAACAAAGCGCCTGGTATTCACCACTGCGTTGTTGCCATAAAACAGCATTGAGGCTATACTCAAGAGACGTAATACTTCTTGAAGAACTTTTATGCGTGGGAACATTGGAAACAGTTGTCTTTGTGACTTGTGGGCCCGCAATTCTTGTTTGTGCATTTGCTGCTGAAAAAACGAATAGTAAAATGAAAAAGCTAAAACGATGTCTCATGATGTATGATGTGGGATGTATGATTTTTTGCAAGTGCAAATTCAGAAAAAATATTGGATGCGATAACAGTCATCATGCAAAAGGCAGATGCTGATTAATAAATGGTATTTTATCTAACACTGAAATACAAGATTAACCTCATGAATTAATTTGAAAATTTGATGATTAGAGAAAATTTAAATCAGAAAATAAATTTCATCTTCAAATCACCAAATCTTCAAATTACCAAATTATCTTCCTGCCATAATATCCGGTTAATATTGTGGATACAAATTTGCGGCTTAAGCGATATGCAAAAATATCCATTGTCCTCCATGCGCCAAACACTCATTGAGTGGAAATACCAGAGAAAATATGCCCACGAAGTCAAATCTTACGACATCCATGAAAAGATTACGGGCGAATTAGAGATTCATTTAAAAAATAAAATCAAAGTAGTTAACAATGGCGGATCATTTGACGTTAAGATCGAGCCTGTAAAGTTTCTTACTACTTCCATTTTAATGTCCTCCTTTGATGAAGAAACAGAGAATGAAAGATTAAAGAATTATCTCGGTGATTTTGACAATTCAGTTTATACGAATGCGCAGGAAGCTGAAAGTAATACTACGCACAGGAGTAGTTTTTTTGAGCGGTAAATATTAAGACTTCATTTTCATTCGTACCATCATCAACATAAAATATTTAAGATTGCCTGCTATATGAAATAACTGGAATTCCAAAAAGTATCGCAGGTTTCCAGGCAGGATTTTTTTTATAAAGCCTACAACTTCTACCATTCGAATCCAAAGTTGGTTCCAGGGGCAACATCACTAATAATACTGTCATTGTTAACAATAATTTTCACAATAACTTTTTAAGATCCTTTGCCGGCGTGCTTTTCAGCAGCAATGCTAAGAAATAAATGGTGCTTGAAAATATAAAACAATTTCAAAATGCTTTACTTTGTTATTTCTTTTATCCATTTCGTATTTCTTATTGTTAATTGTTTAGAATAAATTTATTGGTTTCAATTTTAATTGTTGATGCTTATAATTCCTGCATGGCAATATTTTATTCTATTAATTTCTAATTATTAATTACATTTAATTATCTATAACCAAAACTTATTCTTATGCTAATTTCATGTACCCGTGTATTTAATCGTTTTTATATTCTTGCATTAATTTTCACTGTATTTAATTCTGCTGATATATTTGCTCAATCTGAAACCAAGTCTCATGTTTCTTCAGATAAAATGTTCATCATTTCTTATCCTGCAAGCTGGAAGATCAATAAAGCTGAAGAAGAAAATTCAGAGTTTTGTGTAAATACCCCCGGAGGCAATATGTTTAATCCCAGTACAGTTAAAATGCTCATTCAAAATAAAGCAGCTGGTTATGAAAAGGCAAATATTCACGATATGTCTGAAGTAGAAATTAAAATGATGAAAGCACAACCAGAAATTTATATGAATCTGGAAGTATTGGAATCAAACTTCAAAACAATAAAAGACCATGAATGGTGGATTCTATATGGTAAAATGACAAATAAAAAACAGGTTTATTTTACAAAATCTTACAAAACGATTCATAATAATAAAGTGTACATGCTAACTTATTTTTCTTCAGAAAAGAATTTTGAAAAATATAAAGATGATGCACAAAAAATATTTGAGTCTATAGATTTCCTTACTAAAAATGAAAGCTTCAAATCGCCAAAATAAAATCAGGCTCAGCTACAAAAATTAAACTACAAATTTCTAAAACCAATTATACAATAAGTTGTTTAATTGGTTTTTTTATAATTCAGGATCGCCCAGGCATTCAAAACCAAGGCAAATAAAGCGACTATCCCTAATTGTGGCAATACATCTTTCAATCCACTTCCTTTTAGAATAACCATGCGCATTACATTTATTAAATAACTTACGGGATTGAATTTTGTAACCCATTGTGCCCAATCCGGCATACTTTCGATGGGCGTAAACAATCCACCCATCAATATAAATATCATCATAAAGAAGAACATAATGAACATTGCTTGTTGCTGCGTTTCACAATAAGTGGAAATGAGCAAACCAAATCCAAGGATCGCCAAAAGGTAAACTGCAACAAAACCATATAATAACAACAAGCTTCCGAAAGGCACGATACCATATACAAGCCAAGAAACGATCAGGCCAATGGTGAAGACAACATTTCCCAATATCCAGAATGGAATGAGTTTACCTAAGATAAAATGATATTTTTTTATTGGCGTTACGTTGATCTGTTCGATCGTTCCAATTTCTTTTTCTTTAACAATATTTAATGCTGATAGAAATCCTCCAATCATCGTTATCAAAATAGCAAGGATACCCGGCACGATAAAAAAATGATCATTCAATAAAGGATTGAACCAGTTGGAAGAAACAATTTCGATCTTTGGTTGTGCATTGGATCTTGAATCGGGTATCAACTGTAGCCTGATGTCATCGTTATAATTTTTTATGATGTTTCCAAGATAAGAGCCGCCCAAATTTGCTTTTGTTCCATTGATCGCATTCACAGCAACAAAAAGTTTTTGTTCATTTTCACGAACCAGGTTTCTTTCAAAATTTTGAGGTATCTCCAAAACAAGATCGGCTTTATCAGCTTCCACAAGCTGCATCGCTTCTTTAAAAGAACTATTGTATCCTGTTAATCGAAAATATCCCGAAGCTGTGATGGTAGTGATCAGTTTTTGTGAATAGGTTGAATGGTCATTATCAATAATAGCCAGGTTAATATTTTTCACTTCATAATTTGCAGCAAGCGGCAATATTAATAATTGTATGATGGGCATCGCCACTACCATTGCAAGAATTGATTTGTTGCGAAATATCTGTTTGAATTCTTTGCGCAATAAAAATCTTATCGTTCTCATGCCAACCTTGTTTTAAAATTTTTTAAACTTATTAACAGTAAGAAAATGGTGATGCTGGTTAAGATGAGGGTTTCTTTCCAGATGGCTGAAAAACCAAGCCCTTTTATCATCACCGCTTTTACGATAATATAATACCATTTTGAAGGAACAATATTGGAAATGATCTGCAACGGAACAGGCATATTCTCTATGGGAAACATAAATCCACTGAATAAAATCGTAGGCAATAGCATTCCCATTAAAGAAATAAGCATGGCCACTTGTTGTGAACTTGTTTTCACCGAAATAAAAATACCAAGTGTAAGACAGGTAATAATAAATAACGTGCTTTCAGCAAATAACAACAAGAGGCTTCCTTTTACAGGCAGATTCAAAACATATGTGCTTAATAAAAGAATGGATGCAACATTTACAAGGGAAAAGATCAGGTAAGGAGTCGATTTTGAAAGAATGACCAAAAGTGGCCTCATAGGAGAAACAAGTAAAATTTCCATCGTACCTGTTTCTTTCTCTCTTACAATAGATACTGCAGTAAGCATAACACAAACCAACAACAATACCAGCGCCATTACACCCGGAACAAAATTAGGTGCTCCTTTAAGTTGTGGATTGTAAAGCATTTTTGTTTCTGAAATAATACGGTATGGAGCAAACGCATTTTTATTTAATGTTGATTGATAATCCGTGATAACTGCAGAAACATAATTGATCAAAGCAGTTGCATTGTTTGGATCAGTAGCGTCTGCCAAAACCTGCACCTGTGCTTTATTTTCACGAAGCAGGTGATTGTTGAAATTCAAAGGAAATATGACAGCTATTTTTATTTTATTTTCCTTGAATGCTGGTTCAATCTGTTTGGAATCATTTGTCAATTTTTCTATTTTAAAATATTGGCTTGCCCCAATTTTCGATATGATGGCCTGTGACGCCTGGTCATTTGCCTGGTCAACGATCATTATTTCAGAACGCTTTACTTCATTGCTAAGCGCAAATCCAAATATCAATACCTGGATCACCGGCATGCCAAATAAAATGAGCAATGTTTTCCTGTCACGCAAAACATGTGTAAATTCCTTTTTAATAAATACCAATAACTGCTTCATTTTATTTGTTTATTTATATCTGTTTGTGAAATCACCAGCTCTCTGTTATAAACTGAAGTTTCTATTTTTAATTTTCAAAATAAACCGTACAATATTCAATATTCACACGGTCTTTCTTTGAGCATTGAATATTGTACGTCGTATTTTGAAAATTTATTTTAAGACTTCAAACAGAAAAAACTACTCCCCTCTTTTAGCTGCTCTTGCTAAGTGATAGAATACTTCATCCATCGAATTCAATTGAAATTGTTTTTTTAAATTACCTGGTGTATCCAGTGCTTCTATTTTCCCATCTACCATAATCGATATCCTGTTGCAGTATTCTGCTTCATCCATATAATGCGTTGTTACAAACACAGTGATCCCCTGTTCCGTTGCTCCATAAATGAGGTCCCAGAATTGCCTGCGTGTTACAGGATCAACACCTCCTGTAGGTTCATCTAAGAAAACAATTGTTGGCTGGTGCAATATCGCAACTGAGAAAGAAAGCTTTTGTTTCCATCCCAGGGGAAGTGAACCAACCAATTTCTTTGCTTCATTTTCCAAACCAAGCTTGCTGACAAGTTCATCCGTTTTTAATTTCAAAACTTTATTGCTCAATCCATAAACACCACCGAAGAATTGTATGTTCTCTAATATGGTAAGATCTTCGTACAAAGAAAATTTCTGGCTCATATAACCAATGTTCTTTTTGATCTGCTCTGTTTTTTTATACACATCAAATCCTGCGACGCTTGCATTACCGGATGTAGGAATAGACAAGCCGCAAAGCATGCGCATCGCCGTCGTTTTTCCTGCACCGTTAGCACCCAGGAAACCAAATATTTCTCCCTTTTTAACTTCAAAGGAAATTTCATTTACTGCCACAAACTCACCGAAACGTTTTGTAAGTTTATCCACTTTAATAACTGTTTCCATATTTTATTGTTTTAGCAGTTTTATAAAACTGTCCTCGATCGTCACTTCAGCATCTTTGATTTCTATATTTTTAAATCCCTGCTGATTTAAATAATTTATTAGTTCATCCTTTCCACGAACATTTTCTTTAAATGATGCATGTGCATATTCACCAAAAGCATAACTATCAATCGTGCCCTTATAATTATCAAGCGCTTTTAGCAATGAAGGCATGTGATCGGCCTTAATGGCAAATAATTTTTCAGGATAAGATGCTTTGATATTTTTCGGGGTTTCGATAGAAAGTATTTTTCCTTTTTGTATCAATGCGATCCTGTCACACTTATCTGCTTCATCCATATAAGGTGTGGAAACAACAATCGTGATTTCCTGCTCTTTCAATCGTTTCAGCATTTCCCAAAATTCTTTTCTTGAAACCGGATCAACACCTGTAGTTGGTTCATCCAAAAATAAAACAGTAGGTTTATGAATAAGTGCACAACACAATGCCAGTTTTTGTTTCATCCCACCAGATAATTTTCCTGCCCTGCGTTTTTTAAATGGCTCAATCTGTATATAGATATCTTTGATGAGATCATAATTTTCTTTTACTGTTGTATTAAAAACTGTAGCAAAAAAATTTAGATTCTCTTCTATGCTGAGATCCTGGTATAAAGAAAATTTTCCCGGCATATAACCAACTATACGCCGGATTTTTTTGTAGTCTTTTACAATATCAAATCCATCCACTGTTGCTGTTCCTCCATCCGGCAACAACAATGTAGTAAGCATCCGGAAAATACTCGTCTTACCGGCACCGTCAGGACCAATCAGTCCAAACAATTCACCCTTGTTTACCGAAAAAGAAACATCATCAACAGCAATAGTTTCCTTGCCATATTTTTTTTTGATATTATTTACTGTAACTGCTTGCACATTTTATTTTTTAAAACACGAATTTTTAAACCGAATTACACGAATTTGTATTCTTGCCATGGCCTGGTGTTATCACCAGCTATTCTAATGAGGTTGGTGATAACACCAAACCGCGGCGTCAATTCTTAATTCTTAATTTAAAATTTGACCTCCCCATACATTCCAATCTTCAAATAACCATCATTCTTCACCGTTATTTTTACTGCATAAACGAGATTCGCTCGTTCATCCTTTGTTTGAATGGTCTTTGGCGTAAACTCTGCCCTACTACTGATCCCTGTTATTGTTCCATTGTACTCACTATATTTTCCTTTGCCATCATCAACCATTACTTTTATTATTTGATTGAGTTTAATTTTTGCAAACTGGTCGCCGGTAACATAAGCACGTAAAATGATTGTTGACAAGTCCGCAATTTTATAAAGTGGTTTACCAATGGTAGCCATCTCATTCACTTCCACATATTTTGTAAGCACGGTACCTTTCACTTCATTGATGATCTTTGTTTTTGATAGTTGGTCATCTACCTGTTCTACCTGTACATTCAATGGAGCTGTTTCTTCTGTAATGCTTGAAGAAGTAATTCCTAATGATGTTTGTTTAGCATCAATCTCTTTATGGATTACTGCAACTTCTGTATTGGCATCATCCAATTGTTTTTGAGTAGCAACATCGGCTTTTACCATATTACTAATGCGCTGTTGTTCGTGCTCTGCCTGTTTCAACCTTTCCTGTAAAGAAGCAAGTTGTGAAGTGATATCAGGTTTTTTGCTCAACACAGCTTTTGATTGTGCCTGTAATTGTTTCTTCTTTAAATTCAATTGTGTTGCATCAATATATCCAATGGTATCGCCTGGTTTGAGCAACTGCCCTTCTTCAATATTTAATTCTTTGATAACACCTGAAGCTTCTGCAGATATAATTGTTTCCACAGCTTCAAATGTGCCTGATGCATCATAAACATCTTTCTTTTCATTACAGGAAGCCAGGAAAGCCACACTGATGATTGTTATAAATATTCTTTTCATTTTATTTTATTTTAATTGCCTGTTGTTGTTTGATTATTGTATTGAGCCATTAATAATTGTAATCCATGTAAGATGCGGGCCTGTTTGGCTTGATCTTCTGCATTTACTTCACGCAGGTAATCGTTACTGGTAGCTACGCCATTTTCCAATTGTGCCAGTGAAGCATTCTTTATGCTTGTACGCAAGTCGATAATAGCTGAGTCAGTAGATACAAGTTTTTCGAATTTTTCTATTTCAGCATCTTGCTGGTGAATAACCAATTTTGTATTTAATAAAAATGTTTCTTTTTGTAAATCAATGTTCCTGCGATTTATATTGACAAGCGCCTTGTCATTTTTTGTAGTATAAGAACCAGTAATGGGCCAGCTGATCTTTAAACCAGTTGTATAGTAAGGCTCAAATTTGTTACTCAAAAAATTCAATGAGGGACGGCCATATCCGCCTTGCAGGAATAAACCGATTTTAGGAAGATTTTTTGCTTTGAGCAATTTGTTTTGTACATCAAGGCTTTTGTTTTGCAGGTCATACAATTTTAATTCGGGCCTGTTTATTTCCTGTGATTGAGCAGTATATACAGGCTTGGTCAAATTTGTATTTTCGTCCAAAGGCCTGTTGATAAACAATCCCAACATATCAATATAACCTTTGCGGGTAGCCTTTAATTCAATGGTACGCTCATCCGCTTTGAGCCATTCTGCTTTTAAAACATTGGCAGTGCTTTTTAAAGCAGTTCCATTTGCAATTGCAGCTTCAGCTTTATTAATGCCGAGTTGTATATCTTTTTTAAGCAATTCATTTTGATCAACCTGTTCATCAATAATCAATACTGCAAAAAACAACTGGTTGATACGATCCTTTAATTTGTATAATTCTATTTCAACTTTTTGCCTTTCTACTTCACCGTTAGTCTTTTGCGACTGTTGTTGCAATTTGATAACGCCTCCATCATAAATGGATTGATTAACATCTGCATAAATTTTATACTGGTCCTTGCTTACCTCCGGTGTGTTCACTCCTGGAATTTTGATCGGAATCTCTGTTACAGCCGATTGATAACTTGCCTGGCCATTGATCGCTATTTGGGGCAAAAACCCCTTTGATGCATTTTGTATATTATATGCCGTGGTTTTATCGATCAGTTCTAATTGCCTGATCAATGGATAGTTTTGCTTTGAAAGTGTATAACATTCATCAATAGTTAGCCTACCTGCTGTTTGGGCATTCGCAAAAGCAACCATCATCAACATTTGCATATACATTATTATATGTCTCATCTTGAACCGTTTTATTTTAAAATATTGTTTTAATCGTTTGTTTAATAATTTGTCAAAAAAAATCAACTCGCAGCCATCATTGCTTTTACCCAAATGGGTATTAGTTTTTTTCTTTCCTCCATCATTCCATTGAACATCGTTGAATCTGCACCTGTTGCAGTTTGAAAAATCGGTTTCCCTACAAATGGAAAAATGATCATGCCTATTACACTCATTAAAAACTGTATTGGGTTTACATGAGGAACTTTTTCATGCAATTGTTTTACGAAAGAAGAGTTACTTAAAAGGCTGCCGGCCTGTATCCTGTTTGCAAATTTTTCAGGATGATTCTTTATTTCACTTAAAACAAATATTGGAAGATCCTGGTTTTCGACCAGCATGTCGATATAATTCGCGGTAATAAGTTCGATCTTTTTTTCAAGATCCATTGTTTCGTCAGTAACTATTGGAATAATCAACCCAAATAATTTTTGCACTTTCTCCAGCATTACTATTTCAAAAAGTTTCTCTTTACTTCTGAAGTAATAGTTCAATAAAGCCAGGTTAATCTCTGCGGCTTCTGCGATATCCCTGGTTCTGGTGGCAGCGTAACCCTTTTGCATAAATACGGTTGTAGCTGCTGCTTTTATCTTTTCTTCAGTACTAATATCAGCCTCTAATTTTAATTTTTTTGCCATTGTTTTTATTATTCCGGCACAAATGTAAAAGCTATTTTTTAATTTAACCAAATATTTTAATCAAATGATTAAAATAATTTCTAATCAAGGTACCCGTATCATTTTAAAAAAAATGGCTAAATGTTTTGATTTCATTATATAAATAGTATTTTTACCTCTGAATTTACCTCTTAACCCTCGATCCACACATCTTTTGTAATACCGTTTTTAATTTCAACATCTTATAAACCAAAGCTTTAGACAAACCCAACTTGTCATTTTTTAGCTAGCTACACCCCCAAATCCCTTGATCGATCAGCGATCCAATTCAATCTTTCCGAGAAGCTCCATTGTATTTTAAAAAAATTTATTCCAGATAATTATCCCCCATCCTTTGTAATGACCTCAGTTTATTTCGTAACCAGTTTAATTTTTTTGTATGAGGAAAATTTACATCTTAATCATCGCCATTCTTACTGCTTCGACAGGGCTACAGGCGCAAATCAGTAAATTCTGCTTTACTGCTTCTTCCGGAACGTATACCCAAATTGCCGGAACTGCTGTGAATAACATCGAGCAGGATGATGCAAACTCTACGAACATACCGTTTGGATTTTCTTTCAATTACCTGGGAAGCAATTTTACCCAGGCATCTGTAAGCTCAAATGGCTGGTTGTCGTTTTCAAATGCCAATCCAAGTGCGGCAAACTCACGGACCAATACAATTGCGACAACTACTGCAGGATTGGTGAACACCTTATATCCTCTTTGGGATGATTTGGATGGAACCGGTAGTACTGCAGCTTACCTTACAACGGGTGCGACGGGTAGCCGAGTTTTCACAATGGAATGGAGGAACTGGCAATGGGATTTTGGTGCAACAGGTAATACAATTTCATTCCAGGTTAAATTATATGAAGGAACAAATATTATCGAATATATATACAGGCAGGAAACTGGAAACGTAAGAAATAACAGCGGTGGTGCTTCAATTGGATTAAATGATGCCACTGGTGGTAATACACATTATCTGTCATTAAATAATTCCAGTGCAAACCCAACTGTTAGTTCAACAGTAGCTACAAATAATATAGCAACCAAACCAGCCACCGGGCAGATATACCGTTTTACACCATCTGCTACACCAACAATTACGGGGCTTAGTCCAAATCCTGTTTGTGCTGCTGGTTCAACAGTAACCATAACCGGAACAAATTTTAATGCGTGCGTATCTGCTGTATCTTTTAATGGAACTGCAGCTACTACATTTGCTTATGTAAATGCAACAACTATAACAGCTACGCTGCCTGCGGGTGCAACTACTGGTACTGTAAGTATAACAACTCCTGGTGGAACTGCAACAAGTCCTTCTCCACTAACAATAGGAACCAATGGTACGATCACACTTTCTGGAAATGCAAACCAGTCAGTTTGTGTTAATAATGCCATCACTAATATTGTATATACAATTGGAGGATCAGCAACCAGTGCAACACTTACGGGTTCATTGCCCGCAGGCGTTAACGGTTCTTTTGCTGCAGGTGCATTTACAATCAGTGGAACACCTACCGCAACAGGTACATTTACTTATACTATAACTACTACCGGTTCAGCATGTACGAACCCAGCTTTAAGCGGAACAATAACTGTACAGGCTGATGCTACAATAGCATTATTATCTGCAGCAGGAACAGATGCCCAAATAAAATGTATCAATACTGCAATTACAAATATTACTTACACTATTGGCGGCGGTGGAACAGGGGCTTCTGTTGCAGGATTACCTGCTGGTGTGACAGGCGCTTATGCTGCCGGCATATTTACAATTAGTGGAACAGTTTCAGCAGCTGGTACATTTAATTATACTGTAACTACAACCGGTCCTTGTATTAAACCATCAGCAACAGGATCTATAACTGTTACGGACAATGGCACTATTGCTTTGTCTTCAGCTGCAGGAACAAATGCACAATCAATTTGTCTTTCAAATGCGATTACAGCTATTACTTATAATATTGGTGCAACTTCTACATCAGCTTCAATAACTGCAGGAGCATTGCCTCCGGGAGTTACGGGTTCATTTAGTGCAGGTATATTTACAATTACGGGTACCCCTACTGCCACGGGAGTTTATAATTATACAGTTGGAGCAGCAGGTTCTTCTTGTATAAATCCAACAGTAAGTGGTACATTAACAGTAAATGACGTTGCAACCATTTCATTGAGCTCTGCAGTTGGAACAGATGCACAAATTCTTTGTGCACTTTCACCACTCACAGATATCACTTATGCTATTGGCGGTTTTGGAACAACAGGTGCCAATGTAACAGGATTACCTGCTGGTATAATTGGTTCATACAATGCGGGAGTATTTACAATAAGTGGAAGTCCGACAGTTAACGGTACATTCAACTATACGGTTACAACAACCGGCCCATGCACAAATGCTTCATTGGGTGGAAGCATCATATCAAATAATAATGGTACCATTACTTTAACGTCTGCTGCAGGAACAGACGCACAGTCTGTTTGTTTAAATAATGCAATCGCAGATATTACTTATGCTATTGATCCGAGTGCAACAAATGCATCCATTACTGCAGGAGTATTGCCAGCAGGCGTAACGGGATCATTTGCTGCAGGAGTATTCACAATCACAGGCACTCCTATTGTTTCCGGTACATATAGTTATACCGTTACTGCTTCTGGTTCTCCTTGTGCTAATTTTTCTGCGAGTGGTACAATAACAGTAAATGAAGATGCAACCATTTCTTTATCATCTGCAGTTGGAACAGATGCACAAACAATTTGTATTAATAATGCGATTGTAAATATAACTTATGCGATCGGTGGCTTTGGAACAACTGGTGCTACTGTTTCTGGATTACCTGCTGGTGTAACGGGATCGTATAGCGGCGGAGTATTTACAATCAGCGGTACTGCAACTGCTACAGGTACGTTTAATTATACTGTTAATACAACAGGGCCTTGTGCTGGTGCAAATGCAACAGGAACAATTACTGTACAGGCTAATTCAACCATAACCCTTTCTGCTGGAACAGCCAGCCAGACAAAATGTATAAACGTTGCTCTTACAACTGTTACTTATACAATGGGTGGCGATGCAACAAATATCTCATTAACAGCTGGTGCTTTCCCTGCTGGTGTTACTGGTGTTTTTGCTGCCGGTATATTCACAATTAGTGGCACTCCTACTGCTGCAGGCTCGTTCCCTTATACTCTAAATGCTACAGGGCCATGTTTAAATGCAACTACATCTGGCACAATAACAGTTAATGATAATGCTACAATCAGTTTAACTTCTGCTGCTGGTACAGATGCACAAATAAAATGTATCAATACTGCAATTACTTCTATTACCTGTCTTGTAGGTGGTAGCGCAACAGGAGCAACATTGGTTGGTCCATTACCAGCAGGTGTAACGGGAACTTATAACGCCGGAACACATGTTTACACAATCAGTGGTACACCTACTGCTACAGGATCATTCCCTTACACTATAACAACAACAGGCCCTTGTGTTAATCCAAATGCAACAGGAACAATTACAGTACAGGCAAATTCAACGATAACGCTTAGTTCAGGAACTGCAAGTCAAACAAAATGTATAAATATTGCTCTTACAACTGTTACTTATACAATGGGTGGTGGTGCGACTAACATTTCACTTACTTCAGGTTCATTGCCAGCAGGTGTTATAGGTTCATTTGCTGCAGGCGTGTTTACAATAAGTGGTACAGCAACTGTTGCTGGTTCTTTTCCTTATACACTTACTGCAACAGGCCCTTGCGTAAATGCGACTGCGAGTGGCACATTAACAATTAATGATAATTCAACGATCACATTAACTTCTGCTGCAGGAACAGATGCACAAACAAAATGTATCAATAACGCAATTACCAATATCACTTATTTAATTGCTGGTGGTGGAACAGGAGTTACCCTTACAGGTTCATTACCTGCAGGTGTAACGGGAAACTATAACGCCGGAACACATATCTACACAATCAGTGGTTCACCTGCTGCTTCAGGCACATTTAATTATACCGTAACAACTACTGGTCCATGCGTTAATCCTAATGCAGCAGGAACTATCATCGTAACGCCAAATTCTACTATTACCCTTTCTTCTGGAACTGCAAGTCAAACAAAATGTATCAATGTTGCTCTTACAACAGTTACTTACACCATGGGTGGAAGTGCAACAAATATTGCGTTAACATCTGGTTCTTTCCCTGCAGGTGTTACAGGTTCTTTTTCAGGTGGCGTCTTCACCATTAATGGTACAGCTACAGCACCTGGTGTATTTCCTTATACACTTACTTCAAGTGGACCTTGTGCTAATGCAACTGCAAGTGGAACAATCACTATTAATGATAATTCAACCATTACATTAACTTCTGCTGCAGGAACAGATGCACAAACAAAATGTATCAATAACGCAATTACCAATATCACTTATTTAATTGCTGGTGGTGGAACAGGAGTTACCCTTACAGGTTCATTACCTGCAGGTGTAACGGGAAACTATAACGCCGGAACACATATCTACACAATCAGTGGTTCACCTGCTGCTTCAGGCACATTTAATTATACCGTAACAACTACTGGTCCATGCGTTAATCCTAATGCAGCAGGAACTATCATCGTAACGCCAAATTCTACTATTACCCTTTCTTCTGGAACTGCAAGTCAAACAAAATGTATCAATGTTGCTCTTACAACAGTTACTTACACCATGGGTGGAAGTGCAACAAATATTGCGTTAACATCTGGTTCTTTCCCTGCAGGTGTTACAGGTTCTTTTTCAGGCAGTGTATTCACAATCAGTGGTACAGCTACTGCAGCAGGTTCATTTCCTTATACACTTACTTCAAGTGGCCCTTGTGCCAATGCAACAGCGAGCGGTACAATAACCATTAATGATAATTCAACCATTACCTTAACTTCTGCAGCAGGCACAAATACACAAACAAAATGTATCAATACTGCCATAACTAATATTACCTATTTAATCGGCGGTGGCGGAACAGGTGTTACACTTACAGGGCCATTGCCTTCAGGTGTAACGGGAAATTATAACGCCGGAACACATGTGTACACAATCAGTGGTACACCAACTGCAGCAGGAACATTTAATTATACAGTAACAACGAATGGTCCATGCGTTAATCCAAACTTAACAGGAACGATCATTGTAACGCCAAACTCAACAATAACATTATCTTCTGCAGCTGCAACTACATCGCAAATACTTTGTCAAAATGCAGCCATCACTAATATTACTTACACTATTGGAGGATCAGGAACAGGTGCTACTGTTACCGGTTTACCAGCCGGTATAACGGGTAGCTATAGTGGCAGTACATTTACAATCAGTGGTTCGCCAACAACATCAGGTGCATTTACCTACAGTGTAACAACAACTGGACCTTGCGCCAATCCTTCTTTGGGTGGAACAATTACAGTTAATGCAATACCTACAGGTACACTTACTGCTACTGAAAACTCAGGTACCCCAAATAACAATGTTATTTGCGCAGGATCAAGTGTTACTTTCACAGCAACTACTGGTTATGGTTCATATATATTCAAAGTAAACGGGACTATTGTTCAAAGTGGTATTTCAAATGTTTATAACACTACTACATTAACCAATGGCCAGTCAGTAACTGTTGATGTTGCCAATGGATTAAACTGCGGTACTACATTTGGACCAATTGTTATCACTGTAAATCCATCCCCAACTCCAACATTATTTGCAGACAGAACAACCATTTGCCCGGGCGATAATATAATTTTTACTGCAGGTGGTGGTACCAGTTATACTTTCAATGTAAATGGTTCTGCTGTACAAAGTGGTACATCGAATACTTATAATACTACTACACTTGCCAATGGTAATTCTGTAACTGTTACTGTTACCAACGCAAGCGGATGTAGTGCTACTTCTTCTGCAATCCTGATCACCGTAAATGCATTACCGGCAGGTACTTTAATTGCTTCAGCCACATCGATATGTACAGGAGATAATGTAACCTTTACAGCTACAGCAGGTTTTGCAAATTACAATTTTAAAGTAAATGGAATTAGTGTTCAAAATAGTGCTTCAAATACTTTTAGCAGCACTACCTTAACCAATCCTTCTGTTGTTACAGTAGTAGTTACAAATGCTGCTACCTGCCAGGCTACATTTAACCCTATTGTTATAACCGTAAATGCATTGCCTTCAGGTACTTTAACAGCAACTGAAAATTCAGGAACTCCAGATGACAATAGCATTTGTTCTGGCAGCAACGTTAGCTTTACTGCAACAGCTGGTTTTAATAATTATAATTTTAAAGTGAACGGCGTTTCACAACAAAACGGATCATCAAATACTTATAACACTTCTTCATTAACAAATGGTGCGATCGTTACTGTAGTTGTAACTAACGGTACAAGTTGTACGACAACTTTTAATTCAGTTACTTTTACTGTTATTCCTTCACCAACAGGTACTTTATCTGCATCTGCAACCAATATATGTAATGGTGATAATGTTGATTTTATTGCTACTGCAGGTTATGCTAATTATGATTTCCAGGTAAATGGCGCAACAGAACAAAACGGTACTGGCAATACGTACAGCACTACCGGCCTTATAAATGGCGATATAGTAACAGTAGTTGTAACTAGTGCCAATGATTGTATAACTGCATTTAATCCGATCACAATTACTGCATCTACATTGCCATCAGGACCTCTTGCAATTACAGAAAATTCTGGTAATGCAAATAATGATGGAATTATTTGTACAGGTGCCCCCGTGTTATTTACTGCACCAGCAGGATATACCAATTATAACTTCCTTTTAAATGCAGTGTCAGTACAGAATGGTGCTTCAAATACATATACAAATTCAACGCTTGTCAATGGAGACATGGTGAATGTGGCAATAACAAATGCAAATAATTGTATTGGATTATTATCTACTGTAACAATAACTGTAGATACTTATCCTATAGTAGATGTTATCACAGGAACAACAAGTGTATGTATTAATGAAACAATAACACTTTCAGATATAACTCCTGGAGGTGTATGGACCAGCAGTGATATTACAAATGCAACTGTAGATGCATCGGGTGTAGTAACAGGTATGTCAACAGGAACAGCAGTTATTACTTACACTGTAACGAATGTAAATGGTTGCAGCACGGCTGTAAATGTTTTGGTTACTGTTCATGCATTACCAAACATTGCGGCAATCACTGGCAATTTAAATCTTTGTACTAACAATACAACTCAATTATCAACTACAACAGTTGGTGGCACATGGAGCAGTGATAACACAGCAGTAGCAACAGTAGATGCTGTTGGTCTTGTTACAGGTGTTTCTAATGGTACCGCAATAATTACGTACACAAAAACCAACGCAAATAATTGCACTAAAACAAGAAGTGTTTCTGTAACCGTAAATGCGCTTCCCGTTTTAAATCCAATTACAGGTGACGTAAGTATTTGCCTTGGCAATACAAGCCAGTTAGCAAATGATACCGATGGCGGCATTTGGAGCAGCGATAATACAGCTATTGCAACCGTTAACGCATCTACAGGTTTAGTGAACAGTGTTTCTGCAGGTACAGCAAACATAAGTTATTCTGTAACTGACGGCAACGGTTGCTCGGCAACTGTTACTACAATTGTTACGATATTAGCTTTACCAGTCCCAACATTATCAGGACCAAATCCAATCTGTCCTAATTCAACAGGAATTTATTCAACTGAAGCAGGTCAAACTAATTATACCTGGACATTTACGGGCGGAACATTGGTTGCCGGTGGTACAAATACAGATAATACAATTACTATTGACTGGGATCAGCCAGGACCAAAAACAATTACTGTAAACTATACGAATGCAGATGGCTGTTTTGGTGCTGCTTCAGCAACAGTTACTACCAGCACTGGTATTACTCCATTCCTTACAGGTCCGTCACCAATTTGTTTAAACAGTGATGGTACTTATACAACTGATCCCGGACAAAGCAACTATACATGGACGGTAGCTGGCGGTAATATCACTGCCGGTGGTACTACTACTGATAATACTGCAACAGTAACCTGGGCGACAGTTGGAAACCAATCAATAAGCATCAACTACAATGACGTGAACGGATGTACAGTGATTTCTGCTACAACACTTCCTGTTGTAGTACGTCCACTTCCAAATGCAAGTATAAGTGGTAATGCTTCTGTTTGTCAGAATGCAGCTTCTCCTGTTATTACATTTACAGGAAGTACTGGAACTGCACCTTACACATTTACTTATAATATTAATGGTGGCGGAGATCAGACCATAACTACAATATCAGGAAATTCAATTACGCTGCCTGCACCAACCGGAGCAACAGGTGTATTTGTTTATAACTTAACCAGCGTATCTGATGCCAATACCTGTTCTAAATCATTATCAGGTTCAGTAACGGTAACAGTAAACGAATTAGCAACTGCAACAATCAATGGTGATGCAACAGTTTGTCAAAATGGTACTACCCTTATAACATTCACTGGTATAACGGGTGCTGCTCCATTTACTTTCTCGTACAATATTGATGGTGCTGGTACACAAACGATCACTACTGTTTCTGGTAATACAGTAACATTAGCTGCAGCAACAGGAACAGCAGGAACTTTTGTTTACAACCTGTTAAGTGTTAATGATGCTAACGGTTGCTCACAGCTGCAAACAGGATCTGCAACGATTACTGTAAACTCTTCACCAACTGCGACAATCAGCGGAACAACTTCGGTTTGTCAAAATGCGACTTCGCCTGTTATTACATTTACAGGCGCTAATGGAACTGCACCTTACACATTTACCTATCATATTGATGCCGGTGGCGACTTAACAATAGTTTCTGTAGGAAATACAGCAACTGTTTCTGTACCAACAACCTCCGCAGGTGTATTTGTTTATACCCTTACAAGTGTACAGGAATCAGGAATTAATTTGTGTTCACAAACACAATCAGGTTCAGCTACTGTAACTATTAGTGCTGCAACCGTTGCTGGTAATGTTGGAGCAAGCAACACTGTTTGTTCAGGAACAAATAGTGGTACATTAAACTTAACAGGAAATACAGGAGCTGTGATCAATTGGGAATTCTCTATCAATGGAGGAACTACCTGGACAACTGTTGCAAATACAACTACTTCTCTAACTTATACGAACTTAACAACGACTACAATCTATCATGCGATTGTTCAGAGTGGTGTTTGTGCCAGTGCAATTTCTGGTAATGCAACAATAACAGTAACACCAGTTTCTGTAGCTGGTACTGTTACAAGCAACGCTTCTGTTTGTTCTGGTACAAATAATGGTACTCTTACATTGAGTGGTCATACAGGCTCGGTCGTAAGATGGGAATTCTCTATTAACGGTGGTACTTCATGGACGCCAATTGTAAATACAACTACTACTCAAACTTATACCAACTTAATAATAACTACTTTATATAGGGCCGTAGTATCAAATGGAGTTTGTGCTTCTGCAAATTCAGTTGCTGCAACGATCACTGTTACTATTTTACCAACGGCAACGATTAGTGGTACTGCAACAGTTTGTCAAAATGCAACTGCACCTCTTATAACATTTACAGGAGCTAACGGAACTGCACCTTATACATTTACTTATAAAATAAATGCGGGTGGCAACTTAACCGTTGTATCAGTGGGAAGTAGTGCTACAGTAAGTGCTCCAACAGCAGCAACTGGTGTTTTCACTTATACATTAATAAGTGTAACAAGTACTGCAGGATGTTCACAAACTCAAAGTGGCAGTGCGGTTGTAACAGTAAGTGCTCCTCCTGCAGCATTTACCATTACACCAGCAAGTGCAAACATTTGCCAGGGAACTGTTCAACCATTGTCTGCGGCAGGTGCTGTAGCAACTAGCGGTACAATGACTTTCACTTCTGGAAATGTGAACCTGGCAATACCAGAAGGAAACAGAACCAGTACTATTGCAGTTGCGGGAATACCGGCAGGTGCAATCATTAATAGCATGAGCGTAAACTTTAATATCACTCACGGTTATGACGCAGACCTGGTATTGAATTTAAAAGCTCCAAATAACAATTCACTTAACCTTGTTAATAAAAGAGGCGGAAGCGGCATAAATTTCACCAATACAACTGTGAGCAGCACAAGTATTAATCCTATTAATGCTGGAACTTCACCATTCACAAATACTTATTCTGCTGATGCGCAAAACAATGTTGGTACACCTAATTCAAACGTTGCTCTTTTCTCTGGCTTATATGGAACGCCAAATGGTAACTGGGTATTCAATGCCGATGATGAGGTAGCTTGCCATGGCGGTTTCTTTGCATGTTTAATCGGAACAGGAACTTACTATACAGGTACATTGAACTCATGGTCGATAACATTTAATTATACATTACCAAACTCACCGGTGAGTGCCGTGTGGACACCAATAACAGGTTTATATACTGATGCAGGAGCAACAACAGCATATGCAAGTCAAAATCTTTCGACTGTATATGCTAAGCCAAATGCAACAACAACTTATACAGCAACAACAACAAATGCTGCTAGTTGTAGTACTGCTCAAACAGTAACTGTAACGGTTAACCCAACTCCTGTTGTAACTATTACTGCAGATTATTGTGCGGTACCTGGAAAAGTTCGTTTAACCGCAACTTCAGTTCCTGCAGCTACAAGTTATATCTGGAGTAATGGTGCAACTACATCATTCATTGATGTGGATGTAGCGGGAAGTTTTGATGTTACCGTTTTTGCTGGTGGCAGTTGCCCTGGTACAGCTTCTATCAACGTAGCTCAGGAACTGGTATCAAATGGTGATTTTGAATTGGGGAATGTAGGATTTGTAACACCGCCGCTTGGGCCAAATCAATATACTTACCAGGCAGATGTTGCAGGAAATAATGAACTTAATCCTGAAGGATTATACGGTGTTGGTCCTGATGCTCATACGTATCACAATAATTTCTGGGGTCATGATCATACAACAGGAACCGGAAACTTCATGATCATAAATGGCTTCCCTAACGGTAACCCGCAGCCGATTGTTTGGCAGGAAACTGTGACCGTACTTCCAAATACTGCTTACTATTTCGCCGGATGGGGTATGAGTATCAATAATGCAGGTCCTTTTGCACAATTACAGTTTAATGTAAATGGTGCACAGGTTGGAACAGTTGCTACATTACCGGCTGGCGTTAATAACAACAGCAATAATGGCTGGACAAGATTCTATGGCACATGGACGTCTGGACCTGCAACTACTTCAGCTATCATTTCAATTACTGATTTACAAAATGCAGCTGGTGGTAATGACTTTGGACTTGATGATATTTCTTTTGCAACATTGTCAACTTTTATAACACTTGAATCTGCTGCTGGTACTGATGCACAAACACTTTGTGTAAATACACCATTAACAAATATTGTGTATAGTGTAGGAAACGGCAGCCCATCAGGTCCGAATGTTACAGGTTTACCCGCAGGAGTAACATCTTCATACGCAGGAAACATACTTACAATAAGCGGAACACCAACTGTACCAGGAAACTTTACTTATACGATTACAACAACAGGTGGTTGTTTACCAACAAGCGCAACTGGTACAATAAATGTACAGGCACAAGCTATCGCACTTTCATCCGGTAGTGCAAGTACAACAACCTGTATCAATACAACTGTGAACATTGGATATACATTATCTGGTACTGCTACAGGCGCAACCGTAACAGGTTTACCTGCAGGTGTAACAGGATCTCTATCAGGAACAACTTATACAATCAGTGGAACGCCAACTGCTGCCGGTACATTTAATTATACGATTACTACATCAGGTACATGTACGCCTGTTACAACAACAGGAACGATCATCGTTCAATCACAAACAGTAACATTGAACTCAGGCAATAACAACCAAACAGTATGTATTAACGCAGCAATTGCAAATATTCAGTACACAGTAGGAGGAACAGCAACGGGTGCAACTGTTTCAGGATTACCTGCAGGTGTTAGCTTTACTTATAGTGCTGGTATCATATTCATCTTCGGAACACCTACTGCTTCAGGAACATTTAACTACACCGTAAATACAACAGGAAGTTGTACTGCAGCAACTGCTACCGGAACACTTACAGTAACTGGCGCAGCAACACTTACATTAACATCTGCAGCCGGAACAAACGCACAATCAGTTTGTAAAAATATATTGATTACTAACATCACGTACATGGTTAGCGGCGGAACAGGAGCTTCTGTATCAGGATTACCAGCAGGTGTTACAGGATCATACAGTGCAGGTGTTTTCACAATAAGCGGAACACCTACTGTCAACGGCGTATTTAATTACACTGTTACTACAATTGGCGGATGCGGATCAGGTACAGCAACTGGAAGTATAACCGTACAATCACAAACGATAACCTTAACTTCTGGAATCGCTTCTCCAACACTTTGTACAAGTACCCCAATGTCGAATATTGTTTTCACTATTGGAGGTTCTGCTTCTGGGGCTACAATATCAGGATTACCAACAGGAGTAACTTATGTTATAGCGGGCAACACTGTTACAATCAGTGGTACACCTACTGTCTCTGGACCATTTCCTTATACAGTTACTACTTCAGGAATCTGCACGCCGGCTACAGCATCAGGAACAATTACAGTACAACCAGGAGCTACAGGTGGTACAGTTGCATCTGTAACTATTTGCAGCGGTGGTAGTGGTACACTTACTGTTACAGGACAAAGCGGTGCAATCGTACGTTGGGAATATACCATTGATGGCGGGGCTACGTGGACACCAATTACAAACACTACTATTACACAAACATATAATAACATTATCGATCCTACTGGTTACAGGGCTGTAATCAATAACGGATGCGGAACTGCAACTTCAACAACTGCTACGATCGCTATTCATAATTACTGGACAGGTATAACAAGCATAGATTGGAACACTGCCAGCAACTGGGCCGATAACCAGGTTCCAACATTATTCTGTTCTGATGTACATATCAAGGGAGGTAAACCAAATCAACCTACATTAAGTACAGGAACTGCTGCTGTTGAGAACATTCATATTTACGCAGGAGCGATCCTTACAGTTACCAATGCTACTTTACAGGTTTCAGGAATCATAGACAATACCGGAACTTTCATTGCAGCAACTGGTACACTTGAAATGAATAGCACCTCTGTTCAAACAATACCTGCAAATACATTCCAAAATAATGCTCTTGGTAATTTAATCGTTAGTAATTCAAGCGCTGCTGGCTTAACACTTGCTGGTACATTGGATGTATATCGTTCACTAACGTACACAGGTACTGGCAGAAAATTATTTACCGGTGGTTTCCTCACTTTCAAATCTACAGCTACAGAAACTGCATGGCTTGGAAATATGACTGGCAACGTACTTACTGGTGATGCAACAGTAGAACGTTTTATTGCTACTGGTGTTGGAGCTGCTCCTAACCACGGTAAAACATGGCAGTTGATTGCAACGCCTACAACCGGCCAAACTATTAAACAGGCATGGCAGGAAGGTGCTACTACCGTTAACGGTAACCCTAACCCAGGTTTTGGAACCATGCTTACCAGCAATGTACCAAATGCAGCTACACAACCTGATCCTGGATTTGATGTATTCACTTCTCCTGGCCCGTCAATTAAAACCTATAATTCGGCAACCAATGATTACACAGGGCCGTCAAGCGCCAACAATCCTTTATACAATCAAAAAGGATACTTTATCCTTGTAAGAGGCGACAGGTCAGTAACAGCTTTCAATCAACCGGCTAATACAACTGTATTACGCAGCAAGGGCACATTATTTACGCCTTCAAATCCTCCTGCATCTTCTACTGTTACAGCAGGTAAATTTGAATCAGTAGGTAACCCCTATCCTTCTTCGTTAGATGTTCGTAATATTTCTAAGACAGGTGGTGTTGATGAATTCTTCTATGTATGGGATCCAAGACTTGGCGGTAGCAATAACCTTGGTGCTTATCAAACATTATTTAAAGTAGGCGCTAACTTTTATGCAATGCCTGGTGGAGGAAGTTATGGTTCAGGTGTTAACAATTTCATACAGAGCGGACAGGCATTCCTTGTACAGGCAACCGGTACAAATGGTACCGTTGGCTTTAATGAAAATGCAAAAGCGAATGGAAGTACATTGTTCACAAGACAGAACCAGGATCAATCAGCTCCGTCAATGAAAATGTTGAAAACAAATTTATATACTGTAAATGCTGATGGAAGCACTACACTTAATGATGGTACACTTAATCTATTTGGTGATGAATACAGCAATGACATAGATGGCCTGGATGCAAACAAACCTGCAAATACAGGAGAGAATGTATCAGTAAAATCAAATGGCCGTTTATTAGCAATAGAAAGAAGACATACTGTTGTTGAAACGGATACGATCCATCTTAACCTGAGTGGTGTAAGGGCACAATCTTATAGTTTCGAATTTACTGCAAGTGAAATGGCAGCAGATAACCTGACAGGATTTGTTGAAGATAAATATCTTGGTCTTCAAACGCCATTGAACATGGATGGAACAACAACGGTGAACTTTACCATTGTAAACATTCCGGGTTCATATGCTGCTGATCGTTTCCAGGTCGTATTCAACAGGGCAGTTATTTTACCTGTAACATTTACTTCTGTAAAAGCATACCAACAGGCTAAGAACATTAACGTAGAATGGAAATCAGAAAATGAGATCAACCTTAAACGCTATGAAGTAGAGAAATCTACAACAGGCTCACAGTTTAGCGTAGTTGCTACAAAAACACCAACAGCAAACAACGGAAGTGCTGCAAGCTATCAATCTGTTGATGTACATCCACAGGCTGGCTACAACTATTACCGCATCCGCAGTGTAGATCTTGATGGAAAAATACAATACAGCAACATCGTTAAAGTGTTCGTGGATGTTCCTGCATCTGATATTGCCATCTTCCCTAACCCAATAACAAATGGTATCGTTAACCTACAGTTGATCAATCAACCTGCCGGAAATTATGATATTAAATTGTTCAATACAAAGGGACAAGTGATCTACGCTAAAAAATTAGATCATGCAGAAGGAAGCAGTACAGAAAAAATTAACTGGAATTATAATTTTGCACATGGCACATATCTTCTTGAAGTGATACAGCCTGGTGGCAATAAAAAAGTGATTAAGGTCCTATATTAAACTAAACACATGAATGAATGAAAGAGCCCCGCGATAAGTGGGGCTTTTTTATTCATTGAAATTGACTTCTTGTTTTTTATTTTCATTTCTTATTACAATTCTTATTTTATCTTGTTGATTATTTATTCTCAAAAATAAAATTAATCAAATGACAAAGAACTTTTATCTTCTTATTGGCCTATGGATATTTGTATGTTTAGTAAGTTGCAAAGCCATGAAATTTTCACATGCAGAATCAGTAAATACAAATAATGGCAATGAGAAAATAGAACTTGTAAAAAATCAGGTGCTGATCAATACACAAATTGAAGGAAGAGAACAAAGCCTGGCGTTAGACCTCGGTGCTATGGTAAGTGTGTTGTATGACACTGCTGTGATAAAAGATTTTTATACAAGAGAAAAATCGACATTTGGAAGTGCAAAAGGAGCTGGTAGCGGAAAAATAAAGATCACACAACTTCCACTAACATTAAATGACAGCCTGTTCTCATCACAAAATAAAGTCTTTACAGTGATCAATAATGATGCGCTGCTTAACAAAGACAAATGCAGTACTGTAAAAAAACTTTCAGGTGTGTATGGAGCGGATCTTTTTAAAAAAAATAAAGCTATACTGCTCATTGATATCGAAGAAAAAAAGCTGTGCAATTTAACTGATTCAGTACTTACCAGTATCATTCAAACTGGCTTTACCGAAATAAAATCAACGTTTGGTATGAAAATAATTACTGTCTATGTTAACATTGATGGCAAAGAATATCCTTTTGGATTTGATACCGGATTTACCGGATCTTTTACCATGCCATATAGTGAAGATATTGACTTTTTAAAAGATACACATATCAGCATGGAAGGCATGCAGGCGATCACAATTACAGGAATCCAAAAAGGAACGAGTGATGTTTATGAAGAGAAAAAAATAGCTATAGGTGCTACTGATTTTGTTACAATGATATCTGTATCAACTGGAATAAAATCACAAAATATGGGAATGGGATTCATGAAAGGTTTCAACTGGGTGATCGATTATAAACATAAAAAAATATATTTTAAAAAGATAGCAGAGCAACAGGATTCAAAATTAGACTCAGTTAATAATTACAACGCCAGGATTGTAAAAAATAAACTTATAGTAGCATCCAGGAAAGTTAATATGACAGAATACAATATCGGTGATGAAATCATTTCTGTAAACGGGCAGGCAGTCAACGATACAAATAAATGTGAGATGCTACAATTGCTTGCAAAAAGTACTGATTGGAAAACAGTAAATGTAATAACACTGGCAGTTGTTGAAAATTAAAAACGTATTTATTACCAAAATATCTATTGAATTTTAGCAATCGAGTAGGAAGTAAGGGATTAATTCCCTTACTGTCCTCTCACACCACCGTA
>JBDTLP010000018.1:0-53523 GCA_039934735.1 Ferruginibacter sp.
TTGATATTTATTTAATGTCTATCAATCAACTTCTGATACAAAGATGCGGCGAAAAATCAGCCTGTACAAGAGCGGTATTGCGTTGTTTTAGTGATGAAGTAATTACCGTGCTGTTCGTAAATAAACATAAAACCGTATCGTTAAGTTACGTGGGTGGAGATAGTAGAAGTACGTTTTTTAAAGAATTTGGAAATTTGGAAATTTGGAAATGTGATGATGAAAGAATGATTTTGAACTTGTTTTCCATTTCCAAATCTCCAAATTATCACATTTCCAAATTGCCTAATTGCTTTTTTTACTTATGCTCCCAATACTAAAACTAAATTTTACTAAACGCCTAACTGCTTTTGCAAGATTTACTAATTGCTGCAAATAATTCCTCCCATCTCTTGTAACTATCAATTAGGAATGGTCCATCATGCATCTTAGTTTTATATCTCTAAAACAAATACGATGAGAAAAATAATTTTTACTTCAGCACTTTTTATTTTTTATTCATGTAAAAAATATGAACCACACACTAAGCAAAAGAATCAAACCAATCATATGGAAGCAACCGTTACTTATACTTCCGGGAATTTAATTACACTTAATGAAACGGGAGATCATGTAACATTGGGAAGCAGTTCTTATGGTAATTCTTACAGTATCGTTACCAATAATCAAAACCAACGGGTTTCAATATATACCTTAGGTGAACCCCGTTGCTATTTTTATCCGAATTATAATGGCAGTATTTCACCAACTGAGGAAATTTATTATGTAAATGATTCTATTCCGGGTGACACAGTTAATTATACAATATCAAATGACATTCACAAGGAAGCTAATTTTAATTTCACCTGTATCAAAGCACCGGGTGATACGGTGAGGGTTGCAGGTTCGTTTAAAGGAGAATTCGTGGATTGATTTGGATATTTGAAAATTTGGAAATTTGAAGATGACAAATATTTCCAATTTGAAGTTCTTAATTTCCAAATTGTCAAATCCAAATCAATAAATCATCAACCAATGAAAAAAGTATTATTTATTTCCACACTCTTCATTTTTTATTCTTGCGGAAAAAATGATTACAGTATTAAACAAAAAAATCAAGGCAATCATATGGAAGCAACTATTTTGCTTGCTTCCGGCACTACTATAACCATCAATGAAACCGGTGAAAACGTAACATTGACAAAGGGGGTAGGGTCTTTTTTTGCATTTGTTACCAACAATCAAAGCCAGCAGGTTTCCGTGAATACAGCAGATAATGATTATAACGGCCTTGTTGAATGTACCGGTAATTATTATCCAAATTACGCTTCAACTCCGCAAATAACTTATGAAAATAACAACTACGCCATACCGGGAGATACCATTATCTACACAAATATTTCCGGCAATTACAGGGAAGGAAGCTTTCATTTAACATGCATTAATCCTCCTGCAGATACGGTGAAAATGATGGGTTCATTTAAAGGCGAATTTGAGTATTAATTTGATAATTTGATAATTTGATGATTTTTAAAATCTGAAGTATTTCAATTATCAAATCATCAAATTACCAAATCATCAAATTGTTTTCAATAAAAACTCCCACACTAAAAAGCATGGGAGCAAATTCTTTTTACAAACTTGGTTTTTCAGGACTGAATTTACTTGTAAGCATTAGCTATATAGTAAAATAAGTTTATCCTGGTTTCAGTGGTTCTTCGCCATCATCGCTTTGGTTAGGAGCATAGGCAGGATTTGGATTTTTTCTGGTCTTCTTTAGGATATTGGTCTGTTCTGGTTTGCCATCATCGCTTTTTAAAGCATAGGCGGGAATTGGATTTTAACTTTGGTCTTCTTAGTAGGATTTGGATTTAATTCGTTTGGTTTTTTGGATCTTGGTTTCTTTAGTCTTTTTTTGGATTTGGATGTAGTTCTTTTGGTCTTTTAATGGATTTGGATTCAGTTGGTTTTTTAAAGGATTCTGATTTCTTAGTCTTTAATAGGATTTGGATATTTAAAATCTCGTGATGTTCTCATTCGATTTCTGATACAAAGATGCGGCGAAAAAAGTGGTTACGCAAGCGCATATACGCTCTGTTTTCGTGATGAAGTAATTACGGTTGGAAACGTAGATAGACTTCGTAGAAATACCTGATTTGAAGATTTGAAGATGTAATGATTAAAGTGTTTTGAGTTTCGCCATTAAACGAATCTTTGTAAAATATGCTATTAAATTTCCAATGGCACTTGCAGTCTACAAAGCGAATAAAAGCTTTATCATGTAAATTGTGGAATTAATAAAAACCAGAATAATTCTAAACGAAATGAAAAAACTGAATATACTTTTATTGACAACAATTACTGGTTGTATGCTTACTTCATTTACTTACTATGAAGACTGGTATGTATTTGAAGATAATTCCTGTAAAATAAACTTCCCTGCAAAAGCTGAAAATGATTCATCCGTAATAGATTCACAAATAGGGAAATTAACTGTGTTTACACATATGTATTCAGCACCTGGATCAAAGAGTGACAGTAATTTGGTATATGGATTAATAGAAACAGAATATCCTGAAGATTATATAAAGTTGAATACAAAAGAATTGGAAGAACATTTTTTTAAAGGGGCAGTCACCGGTGTTTTAAATAAGGTAAATGGTAAATTAATTTCTGAAAAAGAAATTAATATTGGCAAATATCCTGGCCGTGAAATCCTGGTTGACTATCCTGAACGTGCTGTAATCATTAAGATGCGCTTCTTTATAGAACGAAATAAACTCTTCGCACTTCAGACAATTTCTAATGCTGGTAAAGAAAAAAATACCAATTCGAGCCGGTTTATGAATTCATTTGAATTAAAGTAAGGCGATTTGGAAATTTGGAGATTTGAAAATTTGAAGATGAGATGATCGGGAACTTCAAATTTGAACATGCTTTACATTTTCAAATTTTCAAATTTTCAAATCAATAAAAACTCCCACACTAATAAGCATGGGAGCAAATTCTTTTTACAAACTTGGTTTTTCAGGACTGAATTTACTTGTAAGCATTAGCTATATAGTAAAATAAGTTTATCCTGGTTTCAGTGGTTCTTCGCCATCATCGCTTTGGTTAGGAGCATAGGCAGGATTTGGATTTTTTCTGGTCTTCTTTAGGATATTGGTCTGTTCTGGTTTGCCATCATCGCTTTTTAAAGCATAGGCGGGAATTGGATTTTAACTTTGGTCTTCTTAGTAGGATTTGGATTTAATTCGTTTGGTTTTTTGGATCTTGGTTTCTTTAGTCTTTTTTTGGATTTGGATGTAGTTCTTTTGGTCTTTTAATGGATTTGGATTCAGTTGGTTTTTTAAAGGATTCTGATTTCTTTAGTCTTTAGTAGGATTTGGATATTTTGTTATCGTTATTTCTAATACAAAGATGCGGCGAAAAGGGGAGCGGTGCAAAAGCAGTTCCGCTCTGTTTTCGTGATGAAGTAATTACGGTGGGAATCGTAAAATGGCTTCGTAGAAATACGAATGATTTGAAGATTTGGAAATTTGAAGATGAGATGATTGAGAACTTTAAATTTGAACATACTTTTCATTTTCAAATCAAAAAAAAACTCCCACACTAACGCATGGGAGCAATTTTTTTAATAGCCTTGGTTTTTCAGGACTGAATTTACTTGTAAGCATTAGCTATATAGTAAAATAAGTTTATCCTGGTTTCAGTGGTTCTTCGCCATCATCGCTTTGGTTAGGAGCATAGGCAGGATTTGGATTTTTTCTGGTCTTCTTTAGGATATTGGTCTGTTCTGGTTTGCCATCATCGCTTTTTAAAGCATAGGCGGGAATTGGATTTTAACTTTGGTCTTCTTAGTAGGATTTGGATTTAATTCGTTTGGTTTTTTGGATCTTGGTTTCTTTAGTCTTTTTTTGGATTTGGATGTAGTTCTTTTGGTCTTTTAATGGATTTGGATTCAGTTGATTTTTTAAAGGATTCTGATTTCTTAGTCTTTAGTAGGATTTGGATATTTAAAATCTCGTGATATTGTCATTCGATTTCTGATACAAAGATGCGGCGAAAATAGTAGTTACGCAAGCGCATATACGCTCTGTTTTCGTGATGAAGTAATTACGGTGTAAAACGTATAATAGCTTCGTAGAAATACGTTTTGATTAAAAGATTCGAAAAATAAAAATTGATTAACTTCAATCCAAAAACCAACAACTGTCCATGAGAAAATTAATTTCTGTTATTGCTCCAATGTTCTGTCTTTTATTTAATAATCCTTTACAAGCGCAGTCAAAAATTTCCGGTACCGCAAAACTTCCTCCCAGCAAATCATCAGCAGGCATTAGTATATTACTCTTGAACAGTATTGATTCATCGTTAATAAAAGGATCCGTTACCGAAACAACCGGCGATTTTCATTTTGACAATATCCCGGCCGGCCATTACCTACTCAATATTAGTTACACGGGTTTTAAAACAATTTATTCAAAATCATTTGAATTAATCAGCACGGCTGTTTATGCAGGTGATTTTCAACTGGAGAAAGAAGAAAAAGAATTAACAGCTGTTACAGTTGTCGCACGCAAAGCGATGTTTGAACAAAAGATCGATCGCATGGTGATCAATGTAAAAAATAGTATCACTTCTGCAGGTGGAACAGCACTTGAAGTGTTGGAAAAATCACCGGGCGTAATTGTTAATCACCAGAGTAATTCGATATCACTCAGTGGTAAAGAAGGAGTGAGGATCATGATCAATGGAAAGATCACACAAATGCCTATGGATGCTGTGGTGCAAATGCTGGGTGGTATGAATGCTTCCAATATTGATCGAATAGAATTAATTACAACGCCTCCTGCTAATTTTGATGCGGAAGGCAATGCCGGGTATATTAATATCATTCTTATTTCAAATCCAAATAAAGGATTGAATGGTTCTTATTCTTTAACAGCCGGATATGGTCATGGTTACACACCTGCAGGTGCCATTAATTTTAATTACCGGAACAAAAAAATAAATTTATTTGGTGACTATTCGTTCACGTGGAATAATGTGAACCAGGACTGGTTTTTTTCTCATCGTTATTTCAGCCAGGGCATTCAACAAAATAATAATACAACAACAAACCGGCATCCTGAAGACGGACAACAAAATGCCCGAATAGGAATAGATGTTCAGGCTTCTCCAAAAACAATTGTCGGTTTTTTAATCGGCGGTTATACAAGCAAATGGATCATGAAGGCTGATAATAAGCTATCTATATTTAAGAATAATATTCCTGATACGTCAGTTTCTATACTCAATCATGAATCAAACAAATGGCAACATTTTATGGGCAATATTAATTATGCTCATACTTTCGGGGAAGGAGAGGTGCTATCTGCAGATATCGATTACCTGTATTATAAGGATAACAATCCAAATGATTATCATAATAACTATTACAATAATTCCGGGGTACTACTTGGAGAAGAATTGACAAGAAGCACCAAGCTTACCCCATTAAATTTCTGGGTAGGAAAAATAGATTACACCAGGAAGTTTGGTAAAAAAATAAATGCAGAAGCCGGAGCTAAAATAGCCTTGTCAAAATTTACAAATGATGTTGCAGTGGAAAGTTTTCAACAAAATAACTGGGTAAAAGATCCGGAACTCACAGCAAAATACCACCTGGAAGAAAATATAGGAGCTGTTTATACTTCTTTTAATATTGAGGCATCTGCAAAAACAAGTGTTAAACTCGGCTTGCGGTACGAATACACAACATCAAATCTTTCGAGCGCCGTTCAACAAAATATTGTTGACAGGAAATATGGGCGCTTTTTTCCCAGCGTATTTTTTAGTCAAAAGTTGAACGATAAAAATTCTTTTAATTTATCTTATAGCAGGCGCATTACACGTCCTACGTTTAAAGACATGGCACCATTCGTGATCTTTATTGATCCTTATACTTTCTTTTCCGGTAATAGTGGTTTGCAACCAGCATTTAGTAATGTATATAAGGTTGATTACCTGCTTAAGAATTTTGTGTTTTCAATTTCATATACAAAAGAAGATGGTTCGATCGCTAATTTTCAACCAAAGAATTCGAATAGCAATAAACAAATACTGGCAGCAGAAAATTTAGATAATATTAAAACAGTTAACATTAGTTTGTCATTGCCAATTACCATTACCAAATGGTGGAACATGCAGAATAACATCCAGGGAAACTGGCAACAGATCAATGCAACATACCCTAAGGGCCCGTTTGAGCTAGAACAGAAAAATTTTAGTTTAAATAGTTCTCAAAATTTCATACTACCTAAAAATTTCAGTATGGAATTTTCTGGTTTTTATCAAAGTAAAGCATTGTTTGGGGCTTCGGTAACAAAGCCATTCGGGATTGCTAATTTTGGATTGCAGAAAAAATTCAAAGACAGTAAAAATAAACTGCGTTTTGCCGTTGAGGATATATTCAATACTACTTTGTTCAAAGTGACGACAGATATTCCGTCAGAGAATATTTATTCATCTGCAAATTTGCGTTTTGGGTATCGCACTTTTAAACTCACACTTACTCATAATTTTGGAAAGAGTATTAAAGAGAAAAGGGATCGTACTTCTGCATCAGAAGAAGAACAAGGGAGGGTTAAGTAATTAGCTGAATCTTTTTTTCTAAACTATGATTCATTCGATTAAATAAGAACAATGATCTTTAATCAGAGTACGTTAATAAATCATTTTATTCATGGTCCCAAATTGTTATAAAACTTTTATACAAGCAAATACGTTTATATAGCATGAGCCGATTTTTATTAAACGCCATTTTTATTCCTCTTTTATACTTAACACAATGTAAAAAGCAGGAGGCTGTATCAGGTTATGTTCCTGCTACAATAATAACAACAGATACTGCAGGAAGTAAAAGATTTCTCGCACTGGGAGATTCTTATACAATTGGTCAAAGTGTAGGGGCTTATGAACGTTTTCCAGCTCAAACCGTTTCTTTATTAAGAAGTATGGGAATCAGGATCAATGATCCATTTTATATTGCGGCAACAGGATGGACGACAAATGATCTTGCGAATAGTATTACAAACAGTTACACAGAAAAAAAATATGATGTTGTCACACTTTTAATAGGCGTAAATGATCAATACCAAACACATGATACAAGCGGTTACCGTTCAAGATTCGCTGGTTTATTAAATAAGGCTATAACATTTGCACAAGGCATTCATGAACATGTAGTGGTTTTATCTATCCCCGATTATAGTGTTACACCATTCGCTCAAAATAGTGATACAACCGAAATAAGAAGGGAAATAGATTTGTTCAATGCGATCAACAAAGAAGTTACTGATGAACAAAATTGCAAATATCTTAATATAACTCCTTTTACCAGGGAAGCACGCTACGACAATACGCTTATAGCCAGCGATGGGCTTCATCCTTCAGGAAAAGAATATGCTGTATGGGCACAACCACTTTCACAGATCATGTATCCCTTTTTGAAGTAACTGATCTTTTTGCCAGTTATTCTTCAACTTCTCTTCTTATTTTTTAATTTATATTTGTTCGTATTTTACCAGGCAGAACATTTCCTGGGTTATTTATAGGACAGATAATAATTGTTTTATTCTTAATGCCAGTTTATACCTTCTTCCTTCAATGATTATTAAAAAGATTAAAACAAAAAACGCAGCTATGAAAATGAATTCAATCAAAATGTTTTTTATTGCAACCAATCTTATTGTATTACTCAATGCATGTAAAAAAGATGATCCGGTTGTTAGTTTGCCAACCCTTAGTACATTGAATATAACAGCAATAACGATTTCCTCCGCAGAGAGTGGTGGTAACATTACCAGTGATGGTGGTGCAACAGTTACTGAAAGAGGTGTGTGTTATAAAAAGGGATCATTTCCTAATATTACGAATGATCTAAAGACTTCAGACGCTTCTGGTAGTGGACAATTTACTTCTTCCCTTGTATCCCTGGAGCCAGGAGCACTTTATTACGCCAGAGCTTATGCAACGAATAGTGCGGGTACTGCTTATGGTGAGCAAATCTCATTTAAAACATTACCTGTAGCAATTGGTAATGATTTTGGAGGAGGAAAAGTTGCTTATATATTGCAACCATTAGATCCTAATTATTCCGGAGACTATCAACATGGGTTAATTGCAACACCGGCAGATCTGCCTGTTACCAACTGGGGCGCATATACACTGATTACATCAACACCTCATGGAATTGGAAATGGGAATATTAATACATCTACCATCACTCTTACACTGGGTGCCGGAACTTATGCTGCAAAAGTATGCGCCGACCTTATATTTCCTGCGGCTGGTTATAGTGATTGGTATTTACCGAGCATTGACGAATTGAATGAACTTTACTTGAACCAGGGTGATATTGGCGGTTTTGGTATCGGCGATTACTGGACCTCTTGTCAATACGACATCAATGCTGCCTGGAAATATGCATTTGGTTTGGGTACTTATTCTATTGCAGATAAAGCATCAACATATCTTGTAAGGCCTGTGCGTTCTTTTTAAATTATTTATTATTATTTGATTGTTGTCCCGGACTCATAATCCGGGACTTTTTTAATTTGAAGATTTGAAAATGGGATAATGAAAATTTCTTTTAAGCCTTGAAAGTGGATTATTGCAAATAAAAATATTTCATCTTCAAATCTTCAAATTTTCAAATCATCTCATTGTTTTCCTCAACCACCCAATTTTGCAAAACACAGCAATCAAAAAAACAGTTGCGCCAAGTAAATTCATTTCTATATCCTTAATGCTATCGGGGATTAGCACAAAAAGGTTACGGTTATTCATGCTGTTTTGAAATATTTCATTGAATAGCCCTATGAAGTTGAAAATGGTAAATGCAATAAAACCCCTGTGCCACCGCGTTAGTGTATTTGTTTTGGTGAATACAGTTGTATAAATATACACGTTGATACAAATGATGATTCCAAATAAAAGATGTTCGGCACAATTGATCAGCCATTCCGTCGATTCGGAGAAATGCGAAACACGCAGGCGCTCCAGCAATACCAATCCGTATGCCCAGGAAATGAAGTTGTAAAATTTATAAACATGTTGAAAATATAATTTGCGCCTGTTCAAAATTTCAAGCGAAGCATGCATCGCAAAAATATACCAGAGGAAATTATATTTACCAGCAATGATCATGATTGTAATAAAAATAATATTCAAAAAACGGACTGCTTTGATGTTCATGGATGTATAGTTTAGAATTAAATGTTAGTAATTTGGTATTTACATTCGTTAATAACTTACGGTCGAAATATAAATCATTAATAGCATTTGGAAAGTCAGGGAAATCCGAAAATAAAAGTAAAGGTATTGTTGAATATAAAAATAAAGTTCTTGTTAATATTAAAAATAGGATTAGGTAGAACAAGGGCAATCTCTTTTCAGGCTTAAGTTTCGAATGAAAAAGAGTTTGGAATTCTATCAGTACCTGCATAAGGCGCATCTTTCCGTCGGGTTCCGACGAAGTCGGAATTGAAAAAATGCGCAGCATATTTTTTCAAACGGCGGAAAGGAGCGACGGTGCAGGTACGCAGCCCGCCGGCTGTGGAGGCGAAAGCAACGAATTTAAAGTGCTAACCAAAGCTGGTAAAGGCTATGCGCTTATTCTACCTAATCCTATATTAAACATAAGAAGCGGTAATGCCAGATAAATATAAGTCTTGTCTTATTTTATTTGCGAAATTTGGAAAGTATTCAATATTGCTATTTTCTGCATTTGAATAAAAATAGAAAATCATGAAACAACGGTATAAAATAAATTTCCTCTTTTGCTTATTTTTATTATTTACAATGGGGACGGTCGTTTCAGCACAGCAATCCATTCCATTTATAAAAGGTAGTTATAAAGAAGCACTAGAAAGATCCAGGATTGAAAACAAACCAATCTTTTTCATGTGTTATGCATCCTGGTGCCCGCATTGTAACAAGATGAAGAAAGAAGTATTTACTGATTCAACTGTTGCTGCTTTTTATGGTCAGCATTTTATTTGTGCATGGCAGGATATGGAAGAAGGAGAGGGGAAAGAACTTCACAATAAATTTAAAATAAGATCTTATCCTACATTTATTTTTCTTGATACTAGTGGTGCTGTACTTTATCGGACAACAGGAGAATTCAAAGCACGTGAATTTGTAATAGAAGGCGCAAATGCACTTACACCTGTAAAGCGTTTGTCTTACATAAAAGCACAATTCGATCAGGATACCAGCAATGCTGATAAATGTTTTGATCTTTTAAAATACCTGAAAAGGGCTGATCTTGATTATACAGATGTAGTTAAAAAATATTTTTCTACACAGCATGAAAGTGATCTGCTATCTGAAAAAAACTGGAAGATCATTGCAATTGGGACGACCGATATTAACTCACGTGAATTTCAATTCGTGCTCAATCACCAAACAGCATTTGCAGCAATTACTTCGACGGAAAGAGTAGAACGGAAAATATTTTTCCTGGTAAAAGACCTACTTACGCCGTTCGTGGAAGAAAAAGATACGAGTGATTATTTTATCTATCGTCAACCCGCAGCCGCTATTCATTTAGATAAAATTGATTCCCTTATTTTTTTCTGCGATATAAAACTTTATGAAAACACAAAGAACTGGGAAGCATATAAGAAAGAAACGTTGAGATCGGTAGAGAAATACATTTTTAATGATTATAATTTACTTAAAGATATTTCAGGTATTTACTTAGATCACATTACTGATAACGCTGCATTGACACAGGCAATAAAATGGACCGATCGTTCTTTGGTACTGAATGAAGAATACAAAACATATCTTCTTGATGCAAAACTTCACAAAAAAGCAGATGATCAACAAGGGGCAGTTCAAATGGCAGGCAAGGCAAAAGAAATGGCTGTGAAATACGGATGGGATCATACTGAAACTGATAGCTTGTTGAAGGAACTTGAGTAGGGAATAAGAAATAAGGAATAAGGAATAAGGAATAAGAAATGAGGAATAAGGAATAAGGAATAAGAAATGAGGAATGAAAAATAAGGAAGTGAACTTTTGTACACGCGGTTACTTTTTTATTTCTTATTTCTTGTTAAAACAAAAACTCCCGCATTTCTGCAGGAGTTTAATTTTTTGAACCAACTTTTTCATCGCCGGTTTTTCAGGATTGAATTTACTTATTAGCGTTGGCTATATAGTAAAATAATTTGATCCTGGGTTCAGAGTTTCGGTTCTTCGCCATTACTGTGTTGGCAGTGCAGGCATCAGGTAATTGGTTTTTGGTCTTCAACAGGATTTAGATCGGTTTGGTTTTGTCATCATCGCTGTATTGGCAGCATAGACAGGAATTGGATTTTAAACGGTCTTCTTTAGGATTTAGATGCTGTGTTTTTTTTGTTGTTATTGGATCTGGATAGTTCGTTTATATAAAAAATTCAGTTTGTAATTTTAAAAGAAGTTGACTGATACTGAATTTTACGGCTTTCTTAGTAGGATATTGGCGAAAAACTTTTCAGTTTATCTGGATCTTTGGATTTGGATAATGATTGATATTTAATTTCAACATATCAATCAACTTCTAACACAAAGATGCGGCGAAAAACGGCCCTGTACAAGAGCATTATTGCTCTTATTTCGGGATGAAGTAATTACCGGCCCAATCGTAGAATAACCTTAAATAGGATGGGAAAGATACTTCGTAGAAATACGTCTTTGAATTGTTGTTCTAAGAAGGATTTGATGAAAGCTGGGGCATTAGGTTATTCTGGACATTTTTTAATTTTCAAGATGCAAACTACAATGTTCAATTTTTAATGAAAATGCTACATAAGTATTGAATATCGTACGTAGGATTAGGTAGAACAAGCGCAATCTCTTTTCAGGCTTAAGTTTCGAATGAAAAAGAGTTTGGAATTCTATCAGTACCTGCATAAGGCGCATCTTTCCGTCGGGTTCCGACGAAGTCGGAATTGAAAAAATGCGCAGCATATTTTTTCAAACGGCGGAAAGGAGCGACGGTGCAGGTACGCAGCCCGCCGGCTGTGGAGGCGAAAGCAACGAATTTAAAGTGCTAACCAAAGCTGGTAAAGGCTATGCGCTTATTCTACCTAATCCTATATCGTACGTTGTATCTTGAAAATTTCCTGGCAAGCAACCACCTAAAAGAAATAACTTCCCGTTCATAACCCACCATCATGAAAAAGCTAAGCTGTATACTTCTTATTGCTCATTTAAGCAACATCGCATCTGCTCAAAGTGAACTGAATATAATGACCTTCAACATCAGGCTCAATCTTGCTTCGGATAGCCTGGATGCATGGCCATACAGGAAAGATAAACTTGCTTCAACTGTATTATTTTATAAAGCAGATATTCTTGGTATACAAGAAGCATTGCCGATGCAAATGATCGACCTTCAAAATGCACTTACTGGTTATAGTTACGTAGGCGTAGGACGTGATGATGGAAAAAATGATGGAGAATATTCTGCGATCTTTTATAACAAAGCCAGGTTGGAATTACAAAAGACTTCCACATTTTGGCTTAGTGAAACGCCATTGATCGCTGGTAAAAAAGGCTGGGATGCTGTTTGCAACCGAATTGTTACCTGGGCAGAAATGAAAGATAAAATAAATGGTAAAACATTTTTCGTTTTCAATACACATTTTGATCATATGGGACAAATTGCACGAAGAGAAAGTGCAAAGTTATTATTGCATGCAGTAGATTCTATTGCAGGAAAAATGCAGGCGATCGTTACGGGTGATTTTAATTCACATCCACAAGACGAGCCAATACAGATCATTACTAGCGCCAACGATAAATTGCACCTCACCGATACAAAAGCTGTTTCACGAACACCGCACTTCGGACCAACTGGTACTTTCAATGCTTTCAAAACGAAAGAACAAAGCGATCAGCCTATTGACTATATATTTTTCAACAGGGGAGTAGAAGTACTTTCACATGCAACCATTAGTGAAAGCTGGATGGGGAGATTTGCGAGTGATCATTTTGCAGTTAGAGCAGTGGTAAAATTAGAGTGAGTAGTTGAATAAGAAATAAGGAATGAAAAATAAGGAATAAGAAAGTTGAAGCCTGAGCGGATTTTGACTTTCTTATTTCTTATTAATTATTTCTTATTCCTAATTTAAAAGAAAAGCTCCTGAACGAATTCAGGAGCTTAATTTTTTGAACCAACTTTTTCTTCGCCGGTTTTTCAGGATTGAATTTACTTTTAGAGTTGGTCTCTTATATAGTAAAATAATTTCGTCCTGGGTTCAGAGTTTCGGTTTTGCCATTTTAGCTTTGGTAAGAAGCGATGGCAGGAATTGGATTTTAAATCTTTTTTGTACAGGATTTAATCTGTTGGTTTTGCCATTATCGCTGTGTTGGCAGCATAGGCGGAAATTGGATTTTTTTCTTGGTCTTCTTTAGGATCTGGATTCTGTGCTTTTGTTTTTTTGCCATCATCGCTTTTTAAGGCATAGGCAGGATTGGATTTGGATCTTCAGTTTTCAAGGGATAATTCGGTATTATAAAGAACTACTTTTTTTAATTTAAAGAGAAGTTGACTGATATTGAATTTTACGGTTTTTTTAATTGGATATTGGCGAAAATTCTTTTTGGTTAATCTGGATCTTTGGATAATGATTGATATTTATTTCTACATATCAATCAACTTCTGGTACAAAGATGCGGAGAAAATAAAGCCCATGCAAGAGCAGTATTGCTCTTATTTACCGATGGAGTAATTACCGGCCCAATCGTAGATCATCTTAAAAAATGAACGGAAAATTACGTGCCGGGCGTAAGTATAAATACAAACTTTTAGCTTACAGCTTACAGCTTTATAGCTATAAGCTGTAAGCTAAAATGCAGTACTGTCGGGGCTTTTAATAAAAATCGTAAAATAACGTGCTGCTATTTTGACAAACTTTGAATAATGTCGTATTTGGTGACGATATGATATGAACCGCTTTCATCCTTACTTAATACGGCCCCGTTTTCTTTGTTAATAAATGAACTTAAACGTTCTAAAGGCGTATCAAAAGCAACTTCAGGATATGCTTTTTCCATAACTGAGCTGATAGGTTTGTCTTTAATATCAGGGTTACTGATCATCTTACTGAATAAACCACTTTCTGATATTGCTCCGATATTTTCATTTCCTTTAAATACAGGAATATTCTCAATATCAAATTTCTTCATCAATTCAATTGCTTCCAATACATTTTGATCTCCTGATAAACTCACTAAGCGTTTGCTTCCCCTGCCATTGATAACATCCTTAAATGTTTTTACATCAAGGAAACCTCTTTCCAACATCCATTCATCATTATAAACTTTTCCTACATAACGGCTGCCATGATCATGAAATATGCAAACAACAACATCATCTTTTTTAAGTTGATCTTTAAACTGGAATACTCCCTGTAAACAACTTCCTGCGCTATAACCGCAAAACATGCCTTCTTCTTTTGCAATGCGCCTTGCCATCACAGCGCCATCTTTATCGGTTACTTTTGTAAATGCATCAATGTATTGCATTTCGTAATTCTGCGGAACAAAGTCTTCCCCAAAACCTTCACTGATGTATGGATAAACTTCTTTCTGATCAAGTTCACCCGTTTCAAAATATTTTTTTAGAAGAGAACCATAGCTATCAACGGCCCACACTTTTATGTTTGGATTTTTTTCTTTTAAATATTTTCCGGTTCCAATGATGGTGCCACCTGTTCCGGTTGCTACAATAAGATGGGTAATTTTGCCTTCTGATTGTTCCCATATCTCAGGTCCGGTTTGCTCATAATGGGCAAGCCTGTTTGCCAGGTTATCATATTGATTCACGTACCATGAATTGGGAACTTCAGTAGCAAGCCTTTTTGATACACTATAATAGGAGCGTGGATCTTCAGGTTCTACATTTGTTGGACAAACGATCACTTCTGCACCAACTGCTTTTAAAATATCTGCTTTCTCTTTTGATTGTTTATCAGTAGTTGTAAAAATACATTTATACCCTTTTACACATGCCGCCAAAGCCAGGCCCATACCGGTATTGCCACTGGTGCCTTCAATGATGGTTCCACCGGGTTTTATCTTGCCTTCCTTTTCTGCAACTTCGAGCATCTTTAAAGCCATCCTGTCTTTAATAGAATTACCGGGGTTGAAATACTCAACCTTTGCAAGTACGGTACACGGAAGATCCTTTGTGATCTTATTTAATTTGATAAGCGGTGTATTGCCAATTGTTTCAAGAATGCTGTTGAGCCACATATGGAAGTAATTTTGGCGGCAAAGATAAGGAGGATGTATGAAGTATAATTTAAGTTGTATGCTGTATGATTTTACTATCGAAACGCAGAGGGGTTTATTAATACTTATAGTATGCTTTCATTTTCGACATCAGCAGATCTTTTTTCCTCCGTGATACATCATCTTCCTGGTTGTTGGATAAAATCACAGAGCCGCCTTCGCCCCGCACATATTCTTTCACGTGCTCCAGGTTTACGATCACAGATTTATGAATAAGAACAAAGTTGCAACTTGTTTAAAGTGCATTTTATTCCTGAATAAGTTTGAAAGTGCTTATAATTCACCACCTGTTTTTAATAAATATTTGGAACAGCAAATTGAAAAAATGTTCATGCGAGTAATCTATTCAAAATTTATTCCATTGCCCATGAAAATTATGTAGGAACAGGAGCAGAGAATTGACAGCCTGCAAAACAGGTGGAGGATTTTTACCACTTTATTAATATGGAAGAACATTGCCTGCTTTCATTCGTTGCCCTATATTTATAGATGAATTTATAAAGCGTACACTCTAACAGCTAAATAAAAGTGTTGAGGATATGGTTTTGTTGTGTAAATTTAATTACCTGATTTGTTAAAAGCTGTGAAATCAGCTTCATAAAATAACTAATATGCTACTGGTAGCTGCTTTATTTTTTAAAAGAACATTACTGGTTACTATAGCAATTTGCAGTTGTCTTATTGTATCCTCGCAGAAAACACTTACACATTCCGTTCACAAGGGCAAAACTACAAAGGAATCGTTGAGTAATACCTCATCTTCGCCAGCCGTATTGGCCAATATGTTTACAGCGATCCGGAATGCATCAACCAACATAGAACGTGCAGATATTTATTATTGGATATCGCGTAATTATGCAGATCGTTTGAAAATTGATTCCGCATTATTTTACATGGAAAAAATAAAAGAGGAAAGCGCTAAAGCTAACTATGAAGTGGGACTTGGAAAATATTACCTGGCCGGTGCATATGTTAATTATTTAAAGGGAAAACCTGATACGGAAGGATATAAAAAAGCTGCCGAGATATTTACCCGTCATAGGGATGACCTTTTTTCAGGGATTGCTTACCGGCAACTGGCAAGACAACATGGCCCGGCAGATTATCGTAGCTCAAGAATAAATTCGCATATTGGCATTAATTTTTTATCTACTGCAAACAACCCGGGTGAGCTTCAAAGGGCTTATTATGAATTAGGCAGAAGCTTTTTTGAGACATTTGAAATGGACAGTTCTGCATTATATCTTATTACAGCACTAAAACTGGCAGAAAAGATAAATGACCCCGGCCGCATTTTTAATGCAAGCGGTATTTTGGGCGAATTGTATTTAGTTGCTGATAACCTGGATGAATCAGCTAAATATTTTAAATATGCTTTAGACAGTCGTACTGCAAAAACAAGTAAAGTAGAAGTTCGTGTTCGCCTTGGTAATTATGCAGCATGCCTCATGTTAAAAGGTGAATTTGAAAAAGCATCATCCATTTTAAAAGAGTATGAGCTTATCAATGAAAAGCTGGGAGATAACTGGGGCCTTATTAATTTATACCGACTGAAAGGAATCTATAATTATGAATCAGGAAATTACCCGGAGGCCCTTAAGTACATGAAACTTGCATACAACAGATCAGGGGAAATTATTAATTATAGCAGTGACGTAAAAAACATATTCTTTTACCTTGCAAAAGCAGAATATAAAATGGGTATGTACGACAGTGCACTAAGCAGGCTTCCATATGTTACCAAAATATCAACACAGTTGCACCAAAATATCGACCTCCTGGAAGTAAACCTGCTTACTTCCCAGTGTTATGAAAAAAAAGGAATGGCTGATTCAGCCTATTACTATTTTGTTACTTATGCTCATCTGAAAGATTCTTTACTTTCTATAGAAAAAGAAAAAGCAGTACTTGATCTCACTACCAGGTATGAGACAGAAAAAAAAGAACAGCAGATCAA
Organism: Ferruginibacter sp.; assembly: GCA_039934735.1. Lineage (GTDB taxonomy): Bacteria > Bacteroidota > Bacteroidia > Chitinophagales > Chitinophagaceae > Ferruginibacter. The sequence goes on from JBDTLP010000018.1 coordinate 17,270, forward strand.
AATACTGGAAACTTCAAAAGAAGCAGGCGATTATGCGTTGGCTTTACAAAATCAACAACTGGAAAAACAATCACTGGAAAATGAAAAGAAATCGCAGCAGTTATTGTTGCTGTCGCAGCAATCAGCTATAAGTAAACTGGAGGCATATAAACAGAGCCTTACTTTGCAGAATCAACAAAAGGACATATTAAAAAAACAGCAGGAGCTAAAATTAATGTCGAAAGAAAATCGTTTAAGGGAAACGATTGCCATAAAAGAGAACCTGCAAAAGCGCATTGCATATATCGCAGTATTTGCGGTATTATTATTAGCAGGTATTTCAATATATCGTTACAGGCAGATCCGTAAATTGGGAAAAAGCCTGGCAGCGTCATTGGTCTCCTTAAAAGAAGCGCAGGATCAACTGGTTAAAACGGAAAAGGAAAAAGAAGCAGAGAATTTGAGGCTACGCATCAGCAGGGATATTCATGACGAAGTAGGAGCAACTTTAAGCGGTGTTGCATTATTCAGTGAAATAGCCAAACAAAAGATGGAACAGCACCAGGACGAAGAAGCCCAGGTTTACCTCAATCATATATCTACCAATTCAAAAGAGATGGTAGAAAAAATAAGCGATATTGTGTGGGCCATTAACCCGGAAAATGATAGTTTCGACCGTATCATAAGTAAACTGAAGGTCTTTGCTTTTAATCTTTGTGCCGGCAAAGGAATTGAACTGCATCTACACGTTGACGATAGTATGCAAAACCTTTATCCTCCCATGCATATAAAACGCAATCTTTATCTCTTCATGAAAGAGGCTATCAATAACGCCATAAAGTATTCCGGAGCAAAGAATATTTATTTTTCATTGCGATTGATGGAAGAACAGATCATTGCCTGCATCAATGACGATGGAAAAGGGTTCAATAATTCAGTAAGTTACCAGGGTAATGGACTTAAAAACATGAAAGCAAGGGCAATGAACCTGGATGCAAAATTTGATATAGATTCAGCATCCGGGGAAGGCACTAAGATCAGCCTCCAATTTCCTTTTCACCCAATTGGGGGACAACAGCGGGCAGTTTAATAATGTTTCTTTAATTCTTAAAATCAGTATTTGGATATTAAAGTTGCCATATTCGAAGACAATAAATTAATGCGGGAAGGCTATGAAGCTATTTGTAATGGCACGCCCGGCATTACCTGTAGTGCTGTTTTTCACGATTGTATGGATATTGACCATAAGATGCGCAAGGCAGATCCACATGTTGTGTTGATGGATATAGAAATGCCGGAGATGAACGGAATAACGGCTACGCGTATACTGGTAAAGGATTGGCCAGAAGTAAAAATTCTAATTCAGACTGTATTTGAAGATGACGATAAAATATTTGATGCGATCTGTGCAGGTGCATCTGGTTATATTCTCAAATCTACCTCACCTGCACGATTAGTAGAAGCTATCAATGAAGTGTATAATGGCGGCTCACCAATGAGTCCATATATTGCCAGCCGTGTATTAAAACTATTTCAAAAATTTGCACCTGTTATTCCTGGTGATGAAGAAGAAAAATTCGTTTTGAGCAGCAGGGAAAAAGAAATACTGTCGCTGATGGTAGAAGGAAATAATCTTCATGCCATTGCAGATAAAAGTTTTATCAGTTATGAAACTGTACGTACCCACGTAAAAAGGATATATAAGAAACTCCATGTTGCTTCAGCATCCGAAGCAGTTGTAAAAGCCATCCGCCAAAGATTGGTATAACGCTAATTGTCAGGCTTATGCAGTATGATGCATTCATTACACAATAAAATATTGCTTTTAAAAAAAGCTGGTTTGTAAAGAATGAACAAGCATTCCGCCCTGATTTATTTTTTCACCCGATTGAGGTATGGAAAAGGATGATAGATATTTTCATTTTCACAGTAAGATTTTTAGCTGTTACAAAAAATGAAAACGTTCCGTTAATTTCAAAACCATACTCATGCGTAATTTATTTATTTCTTTACTTACAATGACTGTTGCCGGTTGTTTTACAAATAATCTTTTTGCACAATCCCTTTCATTGAACACAACAGGTGCAACGGCAGTAAACAGTGCCATGCTGGATATCAGCAGTACCGACAAAGGATTCCTGGTGCCAAGGATGAATAAAACACAAAGAAATTTGATTGCCTCGCCCGCAACCGGTTTGCTGGTATACCAAAATGCACCAGATAGCACAGGATTTTATTTTTATGATGGCAGCAGCTGGCTCTGGATTATTTCAACAGGAACGGTACAGGGAATGGATACCACTTCGTGGAAAAAAACGGGTAATGCAAATACAAATGCAGCTAATAATTTTATTGGTACAACAGATAATGTGCAGCTTAATTTCAGGGTAAATAATTTCAGGGCCGGACTGATTGATCATATCAACGAAAATACAGGATTCGGTATGGGAACATTAGGCAATTTGACTTCGGGGGGTGGTAATGCAGGATTAGGAGACAGTGCCTTACGCAATAATACCACCGGTACTTTTAATACGGCCCTCGGGTTTGTTGCATTAAAAAACAATACGGGCGGAAACAACAATACCTCAGTTGGTTTTCGGTCCATGTTTAATAATTTAACGGGTAATCAGAATGCAACTTCAGGTGATAAAACATTATTTGCCAATACTACCGGCTCTTTAAATACTGCTATAGGGTCACTTGCGTTAAGAACAAATACCACCGGATCTCAGAATACGGCTGTGGGCGATAGTGCGGTTTTCAGCAGCAGTACCGTTTCAAATCTTACTGGCATAGGGCATGCTTCACTTAAATCCAATACTTCAGGCACTGATAATACAGCTGTTGGATACCAGTCCCTGTATGCCAATACATCCGGTTATTCCAATCTGGCGGCGGGATCACAGGCTTTGTTCAATAATACTATTGGTTTTAACAATGTAGCTATTGGGTTACAGGCGTTATATACTAACAGTTCGGGCAGCAATGAAACTGCTGTTGGAACAGAGGCACTTTATTCAAACAGCACCGGGTTTGTGAATACGGCTGTTGGGTTTAGAACGCTTTATTCAAATACGGTTGGTTCGTGGAATACTGCTACAGGGGAATATGCAATGAACAGTAATGTTGATGGAGCAGAGAACACTGTAATGGGAAATTTTGCACTTCAATTTAATACATCCGGCGGACGGAATACGGCGGGCGGTGTTTTCTCACTCTATAAAAATACCAATGCCTATTACAATACAGGCTTTGGTTATAATACACTTGCAAATAATACTACCGGGCAACTTAACACGGCCATTGGTGCAAGTGCATTGCTTAACAGTAACGGTGCAAGCGGCAATACCGCACTTGGAAATTATGCAGGTGGCCAAACCAATGATAATAATTACAATACTTATCTTGGTTATGATGCAAATAATTATACCGGCACTTCATATACTAACAGTACCGCTTTGGGTAATACATCAAGGCTCACGGCAAGCAATCAGATAGTGCTCGGTAATGCCAGCATTACTCAGATAAGAGCTATGGTAACATCCATCACCGCCATCAGTGACGGGCGTTTTAAAAAGAATATAAAAGAAGATGTAAAAGGCCTTGATTTCATCCTTCGCCTGCGGCCCGTTACCTATAACCTTGATGTGAGCAAATTGAATAAATTCTTATGCGATACCGCAAATGCAAATTCCGCATCCATATCGGAAAAAGAGAATATTGTGCAATCCGGTTTTGTAGCACAGGAAGTAAGTGAAGCTGCAAAAAAAGCAGGATATAATTTCAGTGGTATTGCCATACCAAGAAGTGAAAATGAACCTTACGGTTTACGTTACACCGAATTTGTGGTACCACTGGTAAAAGCAGTACAGGAACTTTCAAAACAAAATGAAGACTTGAAAAAGCAGGTGGAAGAACTCCGAACGCTTATAAATAATATTTCTGCGAAAAAATAAGTCAAATTAATAACATGTCACAATGAGAATAAAGTATTTTGTACCAAATGTGATCAGTATTATTTTCACCGGGCTTCCATTTTTTACCGCTGCCCAGGGAGTTAATATAAATGGCGGTATACAGCTTGTTGCCAAAGGGCCTATACAATTAGTAGTAGATAATGGTGCGCTGAAAAATGACGGTGTTTTTACAGCAGACAGCAGTACTGTTATTTTTGATGGAGGCACAAATGCTGCAGTGATAACAGGATCAATTCCTGTAACTTTCTTTAATCTAATCTTCAGGGGAACCGGTACCAAGAGCAATAACAATGATGCTTCAGTAATAGCCACATTGGGTGTATCGGGTACAACAGTGTTTGATGCAGACGGTGTTTCCAACGATAAACCATTTATACTGAAGTCTTCCGATTCAGCAACTGCAAATGTAGATATATTAACCACGGGAAACATTATCGGAAATGCGACTGTTGAGCGTTTTATCAATACCGGTAGTAATCCTGGCCAACATGCAAAATCCTGGCAATTCCTTGCTACTCCAACTACAGGACAAACCTATTTTCAATCATGGCAGGAAGGAGGGGCAACGCCAACCGGATTTGGTACCTGGGTAACGGGAACGGGCACAGGCTTTGATGCGACAGCGGTTTTGCCATCATTAAAATATTATGATCCACCTACTAATTCCTGGATTGGCATAACCAATACAGGAAACCTGCTGCAGAATAAACTTGGTTATATGCTTTTTGTGCGGGGCGACAGAACAGTTAATACTTATAATGGCGTTCCCAATAATACCAATATGAGAAGCAAAGGTGTGTTGTTTACTCCTTTTAATCCGCCAGCTGCTGTACCGGTAACGGCTAACCTGTTTCAAACATTTGGCAATCCTTATGCATCAAGAATTGAATTCAATAAAGTATATCTCGCAAGTACAGGCATCAATGATGTTTTCTATGTATGGGACCCGAAATTGAGTGGTACTTATGCTTTAGGCGGGTATCAAACACTTAGTGGAATTACAGGATATATTCCTACAGCAGGAAGTGCAACAACTTTTTATCCTGCGGGTGTTCCGTCTCCTTTTATTGAATCTGGCCAGGCAGTATTTGTAAAAGGAAATGCTACCGGTGGCAATGTGAACTTTAATGAAAATTGTAAAGTTGCCGGTAATAGGTTGGTAAATAAAGGGCCCGCCATCAATGAAAATACTTTCCCCAACCGCCAATTTTTATTTACATCTTTGTTTACGAATACGGGTTTGATCGGAGATGGAAATATTGTTGCGTTCCAGGAAGGATTTGGAAATGGGTTGAATGAATTTGATGCTGAAAAAATAATCAATGCCGGAGAAAACTTTGGCATTATTCGCAATGAGAAAATACTGACTGTTGAGGCACGGGAACCCATCAGCGATAATGATACTATTTTTTATCATTTTCAAAATCTGCGGCAGCAAGGTTACACACTGAGGTTTTTTCCGGTAAATATCTCAACCACACTCACAGCTTTTTTAGTAGACAGGTTCAATAATAACAGCACGGTTATTAATCTTATGGATAGCAGTATTTTTGATTTTATAATTACTGCGGATATTGCTTCTGCCGATCCTGACCGTTTTATATTGGTATTTAAACCGGCCATAATAGTACCTGTAATTTTTATAAATATTGCAGCAAACAGCAATAATGATCAAACAAATACAGTAACCTGGAAAGTGACCAATGAGAGCAATATAAAAGAGTATAGAATACAACGAAGCGCCAACGGCTCTCTGTTTAATGATATTGGTGCAACATCAGCTGAAATAAATAATGGAAGCATTTCTGTTTATAATTTTGTTGATGCAATGCCGCTGCCAAATTTAAATTTTTACAGGATAAAAGCAGTTGAATACAGCGGACAAATTCTATACAGTAATATCGTAAATATAAGATTAGCAGACGGGCAACCCCGGATTGCAGTATATCCAAACCCGGTAGTTGATAAACAGGTAAAGCTGGCTTTTTTTAATCAAAAGAAAGGGACTTATTTATTGGAACTTACCAACAAATTGGGACAGGTTGTATATCGAAATTCTGTGTACATTGATCAGAACAATTTTGTTGAAATCATAAGACTGGAAAAAACAATTGCTTCCGGAGCCTATCAACTTTCCATTCTAAATGAAAATGGAATGAAAACGGTAAGGCCGGTAGTAATAGAGTGAGGATGCCTAAGAGTGTATAATTCTCAAATAAGCGAAATATTATTTCACACAAAACCCGTATTTTGCTATCTGCGGAAGAATCGATTTAAAATCTTCTGCCGTAAGATCATGAAAAAAATTGTTTACTTTATTCCCATCATTTTTATATTTTCTTGTCATCAGAAGGAGAAACGCGGAACAGCAGCAGACCTTAACCAGATCGCAGCAGACTATGTAAAACTTGGCCTTCATGTAGGACAGTACGATCCTGATTTTGTGGATGCATATTATGGCCCCGATTCTTTAAAACCTGCAACAGCAAAGCAAGCTGCCTTCCCGAAATATATTTTTCTTTCATCTGTAAATGATCTTACCCAAAAGCTAAAGCCTTTCATCTCTGATGATAAAAATGATACATTGAGCATTCGTGCAAAATGGATAACAATGCAATTAGCTGCTTTTGAAAGAAGGATATCTATTTTTGCCGGGCAACGAAAAACGTTTAATGAGGAATCGAAGGCACTTTTTGGTGTAGTAGCACCAGAATATGATGAATCCTATTTTAAAAATATAGTTGGACAAATAGATGCGTTATTACCGGGTAGTGGAACCGTCTCTGAAAAATTTCAGGCACTCGCCAATCATTTTATTATTCCAAAAGATAAGATCGATACTGTTTTTAGAACCGCTATTGCTGAATCACGCAAACGCACACTTGCCCACTATAATTTACCAGCCAACGAAAATTTCACATTGGAATATGTTACAGGAAAACCATGGTCAGGTTATAATTGGTACAAAGGAAATTATACAAGCAATATTCAAATAAATACCGACCTCGATATTTTTATTGAACGTGCCATTGATGTGGCATCTCATGAAAGTTACCCGGGCCATCATGTTTATAATATGTTGCTTGAAAAAAATCTTTATCACGATAAGGGCTGGCTGGAAGTTTCATTATATCCTTTGTTCAGTCCGCAATCACTAATTGCAGAAGGAAGCGCAAACTATGGAATTGAAGTTGCTTTTCCTGGTAATGAAAAAATTGATTTTGCAAAAAATGTTCTATTACCAATAGCAGGCTTAGATACAATGGGTATTGATACTTATTTTAAAGTGCTGGCCCTGAAAGGTAAACTGGCTTTTGTTCGCAATGAAGTTGCCCGTGGTTTAATTAATAGAACCATGAAAGAGCCAGAAGCGATTCGATGGTTGATGGTTTATGGATTGAGCAATAACGAAACAGCTGTAAAGTCCATCAGTTTTATTAAAAAATATGGAAGCTATGTCATCAACTATAATTATGGCCTTGAGCTCGTGAAAAATTATATAGAATCAAATGGGGGAGTTGCTAGTGCTCCTGCTAAAAGATGGGAGTTGTTTGGGGCTCTTTTGAGTAATGAAGTAACCCCGGAAGAATTAAAAAATTAATAATTAAAAATTATTAGCACTTTCAGAACTAACCAATTAATTTTTAATTTATAATTTTTTATTGATTTACGAATCAGCTTCTTTAATAAGCCTCCCATAACGTATTAACTAAGAATATCTTAAAGCTTTGTAGTAGATGTTCTACAAAACAAGAAATGAATAAACTACTTAATGTAGGGGCCTGGAATATTATCTTTGAGTTAATAAAATATCCCACGTTAAAAACTACAATATTCAATAGATCAGGTGAAAAGCTATTTTGTCCTGCTTAATACAATCTAATAAGTAAAAGAGCCTCCAATCGGGGGCTGTTTTATTTTAGTAATATCTCCATCGCCTTTTTCAAGGTATTGTCTTCTGTATTGGTTACTTCAAAATAACCTTCATTTCTCCATATTTGCCTGGCTATAGAAGTTTTAAGCACCTTTTGTAAATAACTTTTTTCGGTTTCATTAATATCATTAAATCTGAGCGAATCTTTTGCAGCCATTTGTTTGAAAAAATCCCAGTCAGCCTCACTGATATTAAATGAATGAGCAAATTGCAAAGGCGTTTTATATTTATCAGCCAATGATAGATTGGACAAAAAATATTTATATCCAAAATCACTTACCAACCCCTTTGTATAAGCTTTTGCAGTTAGAACCCCGAACCTGCTTGTATCTGCACCCACAAAATAATCAGGTGTTATACCACCACCGCCGTATATTTTTTTTCCGGCCTGTGTTTTATAAACTTTGCCGCTGTCTTTTTTTACTGAATCTGCATTAGATGCTTCGCCATCTTCAAACCTTTTTGAGATTTCTTCATAATACGCTTTTCCGCCCTTCGCATATGAACGTTGAATGCTTCTTCCCGAAGGAGTATAGTACCTGGCAATGGTTAATCTTAAAGCACTGTTATCGCTGAGATCATATTGTTCCTGCACAAGGCCCTTTCCAAATGTTCTGCGGCCAATGATGGTAGCACGATCCCAATCCTGTAAGGCGCCAGTCAATATTTCACTGGCACTTGCTGTTCCTTCATCCGTTAATACAACCAATTCTCCTTTTTCAAATTGTCCCTCTCTACGGCAACGGTATTCTTTTTTTGGAGAATGCTTGCCTTCTGTATAAGTAATCAATTTGTCTCCGTCTAAAAATTCATCTGCGATCTCTACTGCTTCATCCAGTACGCCTCCGCCATTTCCCCGAAGGTCAAGTACAAGTTTTTTCATTCCTTGTTTTTTTAAATCAGTAAGGCTGATCATAAATTCCCGGTATGTTTGGGTTGAAAATTTATTCAATCTAATATAACCAACAACACTGTCAATCATATAATAAGCATCAACGCTTGTAACAGGAATTACATTCCTTTCAATAACAATATTCAATTGTTTTGTGCTTCTCAATACCGTCACGTTTACTTTACTGCCACGATCGCCCCTGAGTACTTTGCGAATAGAATCAGAATCCATTTTCTTTCCGGCAATCGTTGTATTGCCTGCTTTTAGAATCTTATCACCCACTTTTACACCCGCTATATAACCAGGCCCATCTTTCAATACATTAATAACATTTAGTGTATCATCAAAAATATTGAACTCAATACCAATACCATAAAAACTACCTTGTATCTCTTCATTATATTGTTGAAGATCTTCTGCAGGAATGAAAACTGAATGTGGATCCAACTTGGCCAGCATGGCTTCAACAGCAGTATCCGTTAGTGAGTTCATATTCACATCATCTACATATTTATTTTCTACCAGGTCCATGATCTCCTGTATAGGCCTTCGTTTCTCTACATAAAAAAACGACTTTCCCGGCATGCCATCCCTCATCTTATAACCAATAAAAATACCTGTAACCATAACAATGCTAAAAAGCAATGGTAACCAAACCTGTAATTTTTTCTTCTCCATTTTTATATTAAATATTTCTGCAAAACAAATACTGCATGCTTAATTTGGGTGCGAAGTTAATTTTTTGTTTCAACCTTTTAATTTTTCTATCTATTTGATATGAATGTTTTACCTTAACCCGTAAATTAAAATAAAAGTAATGGCGCTTAAATTAATTGCAGATAGCGGATCAACAAAAACAGAGTGGTGTTTGGTAAATGGAAAAAAAAGAACAGCAATAAATACACAGGGTATCAGCCCTTATTTTTTATCAGAAATACAGATAAAAGAAATCCTTGAAAAGGAATTGCTTCCAAAACTCAAAAAGCAGGTTCCGGAAGAAATATTTTTTTATGGCACTGGCTGTAGCAATCCCGCCAATATTAAATCGGTAACACGTGCCATTAAATCTGTTTTCAAAGATGCTAAAGTGGCCGTGGATCATGACCTGATGGGTGCTGCAAAGGCTTTGTGTGGAAATGAAAAAGGAGTGGCTTGTATTCTTGGAACAGGATCTAATTCGTGTTATTTTAATGGGAAGAAGATTATGAAGAACAGCCCGGGGCTTGGATATGTTTTGGGCGATGAAGGTGGTGGTACATATCTTGGCCGTAAAGTAATTCAATACTTTTTATACAATACTTTCGATCCTGACCTGATGCATCGTTTCAATGAAAAATACAATACCAATGCTTCTGAAATTTTAGATGCAGTTTATAAAAAGCCATTGCCCAACCGTTACCTGGCGGGTTTTGCAGGTTTCCTGGTTGAGAACCGTGGCCATTTTATGATAGAAAATATCATTGAAGACAGTTTTAATGACTTCTTCTTTAATCATATTTATAAATACCGTGAAAGCTGGACGCTACCCATTCATTTTGTAGGAAGTGTTGCCTATGGTTTTAAAGACGTACTTAAAGATATGTGTGGTTCTTACGAACTCCAATTGGGAAAAGTCCTTAAAAATCCAATGGAGGGTCTCATAAAATTCCATCAGTAAAAAAGTTTCAAGGGTTTCATATGTTTCAAAAGTTTCAAAGATTCATTTAGATCATAGAAACTCATTCATAAAGTACAACTCATAACTCAGCACTCATAACTCAAAACTCCCCACGTGTCTTTCGAGAAAATCACAGAGTCAGATTCTCCTTATCATCATTTAGAGAAAATGAGTATCAGGGAATTGCTTATAAATATAAATGCAGAGGATAAAAAAGTTGCAGATATCATTTCAGCAGCCATTCCACAAATAGCGTTATTGGTGCAGGCCATTGTAGATAAAATGCTTGCAGGAGGAAGATTATTTTACATTGGCGCAGGTACCAGCGGAAGATTAGGTATTTTGGATGCCAGCGAATGTGTTCCAACTTATGGAGTTCCACATGGCCTGGTGATTGGCATTATTGCTGGTGGAAATACCGCCATAACCAAAGCTGTAGAATTTGCAGAAGACAAGGCAGAACAGGGTTGGGAGGATCTTTTAAAACATCATATAAAAAATGCTGATGTTGTAATAGGGCTCAGTGCCAGTGGTTCGGCACCTTATGTGATTGGTACACTGGAAAAATGCAGGCAAAATAATATTATTACTGGTAGCATTAGTTGCAATCCTGGTGCGCCTATGAGTGCTATTGCTGATTTTCCTATAGAATTAATTACAGGCCCCGAATTCGTTACGGGAAGTACCCGAATGAAAGCCGGAACTGCCCAAAAACTTGTACTAAATATGATCTCAACCTCAGTCATGATCAGGCTTGGCAGGGTAGAAGACAATAAAATGGTGAATATGCAGTTAAGCAATGAAAAGCTTGTAGACAGGGGCGTGAGGATGTTAATGGAAAGCCTTAAGCTTGAGGATTATGACCTCGCAAAAAAACTTTTACTACAGCATGGAAGCGTAAAAAAGGCACTTGAAAATAATTAACAATTTTTAACAATAAAAAAATATTGAAATCATGGATAGTTTATAGTAAATTAGACTTTCGATTTAACTTATTTTTAATTCACTAACCAAAAAATAGTCACACTTATGAACAACAAACTTCTACTTACAGCAGCGTTCATTACTTCTTCTTTCGCATCGATGGCCCAAACCAATAAAGCATATGCTATAACTGGTGATGGAAACAGCGATTTTATCTGGATGAATATCCGCCAGGTGGATCTTGGTACCGGCCAGGTAACTAAAACCTTATTTGAACGCAGTAAGACAAATTTTCTTTTAACAGACGCAACAAGCAAAAGAACAGTAGATCAGACAACTACTGCCAATGGAAATATTTTTGCTTCTACAGATTATCCAACCGGAACTTATGTTGCAGCTGCGGCATATGATGGAAAAAGCAATAAGCTTTTCTTTACGCCAATGAGATCAGGAGAATTGCGCTGGTTAGATCTTGATATCAAAAACGAAACGCCTCAGTTTTATACCATGCATTCAGATGTATTTGGTGTAAATGCAAATGATGAAGCAACAAATATTACCCGTATGGTGATTGGTGCAGATGGAAATGGATATGCAATGAGCAATGATGCAAATCATTTTATTATGTTTACTACAGGTAAAAAACCAGTTGTTACTGACCTGGGTAATATCATCGATGCTGATGCAAACAATGGTACTTCTATACACAACAAATGTAGCAGCTGGGGTGGAGATATGATTGCTGATGCTTTTGGAAAATTGTATGTTATATCTGCGAATCACAATGTTTTTGTTATAGATTCAAAAACACGTATCGCTACTTATAAAGGAGCTATCACTGGATTGCCGGCAGGATATACAACAAATGCAGCTGCAGTTAATAGCGATGGTGATATCGTTGTAGGAAGTGCAAACAAATTTGATGGATATTTCAAATTAAAATTAGCCGATCTTGCTGCGGTTAAGATCGAAGGATCAGATGTAAAATACAATGCATCAGATTTTGCAAATGGAAATTTGTTATTACAAAAAGAAGCAGATGCTGCTAACAGGTTCTCTATGGAAAATTCAAAATTGCCAACAACTGATCTTGCAATCGGGGATGCGAAAGTTTATCCAAATCCGGTAACAAATAATACGTTCAATGTTTTATTTGATGGAAAAAGTGATGGTAAATATACCATCGTACTTTCTGATCTTGCCGGACGTGCCATGCAATCAAAAGTTGTAAGCGTTACAAAAGGTACACAGATTGAAAAAATAAATCTTAACGCTAATTCTGCTAAAGGAGTTTACTTAGTGAAAGTATTGAATGAAAGCGGAGAAGTTATTATCAAAGAAAAAATTGTTGTACAATAATAATATTTTGGGTTAATAAGTCAGAGGCTGCCATCAAGGTAGCCTCTTTTTTTATTATAACTTTTTCTTTGCGTTATATGATTGGATCACGGATAAAACGGAAATAGCGGATGACCACAGATTTATGTTGCTTACGCAACATGTCACTGATAATAGAATATTTTTTCTTTCTTAACAGGGATGGTTTCAAATCCATTATTTTTTGGAACAAAAAATTAAATCCGTGTTCATCCGCCTACACCAGTATCATCCGTCTTCCAATCATAGGTGTAGATAAAAATCTTTAATAAAAAAGAATTTTCTATAAACCTTACCCATAAACTTCTCTTGAATTAAATTTTTTTGTCGGAATTTTGCATGGAAACTTAAACACACAGGATGCAGGATATTGAACCATTTTATAATTGGCGCCATTTTTACACCGCAGAAGAAGATCCACTATCTCCTTTTTACAAACGCGTTTATAGTGAATTCGAATATTCTCAAACCTTATACAATTATTATATCCATCCACAATGGGATGACTTTGGTTCACGTACCCTTTACATGAAGCTCTTGTATGTAGATTACGACCAACATTTTGCAATCATCGAATTATTGGGAGAATGGAATGATGCCATCGAGAATGACATCATGACTCTTCGCAGGGAAATTACAGATAATTTATTCAGACAAGGGATAACAAAATTTATTTTGATAGCAGAAAACGTACTTAATTTTCACAGTAGCGATGATAGCTACTATGAAGAATGGCACGAACTATTGGAAGACGATCATGGTTGGGTTACTATTTTAGATATGCCAGAACAAAGTAAATATGATTTTAAAAGAGCCAGGCTTACTAATTATATTGAATTGATGGAATTAGCGCAATGGCGTACATTAAAGCCGGAAATCATTTTCCAGATCATTGATAGTGAAATGATGAAAAGGCTGGAGTAATAAAATGTTTACTGTTTGTTTCGATAAACTTATAAAAAGTTTGAATAAAGTATTATTTTGGCACTTGTGTAGTACTTTTGCACAATAATTTAATATCAATCATCTCTATATGACCTGGAAGCATTTTTTCACTTCTTCACTTGGCAAAAAATTCACAATGGGCCTTACGGGCTTTTTTCTTATCAGTTTTTTAGTTGTGCATTGTTTTATAAATTCCATGATATTCTTTAATGATGGGGGCGAAACCTTTAATCACTGGGGACATTTTATGGGAAGCAATCTCATCATACGTACTATGGAACTCGGCTTGTTTGGTTTCCTGATCTTACACATTGTACAAGGATTAATGCTTTGGGCACAAAATAACGCAGCCAGGCCTGTAAAATACGTTGTAAACAAAGCAGAGAAAAACAGTAAGTGGTATAGCAGGAGTATGGGTTTATTAGGAACACTGATCTTAATGTTCCTGGTAATGCACCTGTATCATTTCTGGCTTCCTTCAAGGTTTGGTGGTATGGCAAGTGTTCATGCATTAGAGACAACTACACTGGGCGATTATGCAAACCAGGAAGCGCATAATTTATACAAAGAAATGCAGGTTGTTTTTCAAAATGTATTCGTGGTAATTATTTATGTGCTTGGGGTGTTTTCATTGTTCTGGCATTTGCTACATGGTTTTCAAAGTGCGTTTCAAACATTTGGTATCAATCACAAAAGATATACACCGATCATTAAAGGGATTGGTGTTTTTTATTCTGTAGTGATTTGTTTGTTGTTTGCATTAATGCCGGTATCAATATATATGGGGTGGATAAATTAATTCTGGTATTAAAATTTGAAGACTGTTTATATGTTATTCAAAAGGCGAGATATTAAACTGGTCATTAGTACAATTGTATTGTCAGGGATAATTTCTTGTAAAGGCACACCTCCTTATTTGAAAATAAACAGCCCTTCTAAAGAACAAATTTTTATTGCACCAGAAATTATAACAGTTAGTATTGATATGTCAGATCCGGATCTTTTACTTGGTAAAGTTTTATTTGTGACAAAAGAAAATGCAATGCACGATACAATAATAAATTATAGAGATAATGATAATGTTAAGAACGCAAATCTGTTAAAGACTTTTACAAGTGAGGCAGGTACAAGATATAAAATATTAGTAACCATTTTTGGAAGTGATTATACAAAAAGTGATTCGTTATTTGTATCAGCTAATTAGAAAATAATTATTAATAGAGAAAATATGGATGCTAAAATTCCGCATGGCGAAATGGACAAAAAGTGGGAATATTACAAGGGACATGTAAAACTTGTAAATCCCGCTAACAAGCGTAAAATTGAAATCATCGTTATTGGAACTGGTCTCGCCGGAGCTTCTGCCGCAGCAGCACTCGGTGAAATGGGTTATAAAGTAAAAGCATTTTGTTTCCAGGATAGCCCACGCAGGGCACATAGCATCGCTGCGCAGGGTGGTATTAATGCTGCAAAGAATTACCAGAATGATGGTGATTCTGTTTTTCGTTTATTTTATGATACAGTGAAAGGTGGTGACTATCGTTCCAGAGAAGGCAACGTACATCGTCTTGCAGAAGTAAGTACTTCTATTATTGATCAATGCGTGGCACAGGGTGTTCCTTTTGCAAGAGAGTATGGTGGTTTATTGAGCAATCGTTCTTTTGGTGGCACACAGGTGCAACGTACTTTTTATGCTGCAGGACAAACCGGTCAGCAATTATTATTAGGTGCATACAGTGCATTGGAAAGACAGGTTGCATTGGGAAATGTACAAATGTATGCACGTCATGAAATGCTTGACATTGTAATGATAGATGGAAAAGCAAGAGGAATTATCGCACGTGATTTAGTGAGTGGAAAATTAGAACGTCACTTCGGCCATGCCGTACTGTTATGTAGTGGTGGTTATGGAAACGTTTTTTACTTAAGTACAAATGCCATGGGCAGTAATGTTACTGCTGCATGGAAGGCACATAGAAGAGGTGCTTATTTTGGCAATCCTTGTTTTACACAAATTCATCCAACGTGTATTCCAGTAAGTGGCGATCACCAAAGCAAACTAACGCTAATGAGTGAGAGCCTTAGAAATGATGGAAGGATCTGGGTGCCAAAACAAAAAGGCGATACAAGAAAAGCAAGCGATATACCTGAAGAAGAAAGAGATTATTATTTGGAAAGAAGGTATCCTGCTTTTGGAAACCTTGTTCCAAGAGACGTAGCATCCCGTGCTGCAAAAGAAAGATGTGATGAAGGTTATGGCGTAGGTACAACAAAGATGGCTGTATATCTTGATTTTAAAGATGCGATTATGCGCTACGGAAAAATCGAATCAGGAAAGACAGGAAATGAAGTTGCAGAAGATAAAAACATCTGGGAGTTAGGACAGAAAGTAGTTGAAGAAAAATATGGTAACCTTTTCGAAATGTATGAAAAGATAACCGGTGAAGATCCATACAGAATGCCAATGCGTATTTATCCAGCGGTGCATTATACCATGGGTGGCCTTTGGGTTGATTACGAATTGCAAACAACCGTTCCTGGTTTATATGCATTGGGTGAAGCAAATTTTAGTGATCATGGTGCTAACAGGCTTGGTGCATCTGCATTGATGCAGGGACTTGCCGATGGCTATTTTGTTATTCCTTATACATTGGGAAATTACCTTGCTGATGAGATTCGTACCAATTCAATTCCAACTGATCATCCTGCGTTTGTTGAAACAGAAAAAGCGGTGAGTGATAGAATCAACACATTGATGAATATCAAAGGAAAACAATCTGTTGAAAGTTTTCACAAACGTCTTGGTAAGATCATGTGGGATAAATGCGGTATGGCACGCAATGCAGAAGGATTAAAATCTGCCATTGAAGAAATAAAAGCACTAAGGAAAGAATTCTGGAGCGATGTGAAAATTCCCGGTGAAATAAATGAATTAAATACAGAATTGGATAAAGCAGGAAGGGTAGCAGATTTTATTGAACTTGGCGAATTGATGTGCATGGATGCATTGAACCGCAATGAAAGTTGTGGCGGCCATTTCCGAGAAGAAAGTCAAACTGAGGATGGTGAAGCAAAACGTGACGATGATAATTACAGTTATGTCGCAGCATGGGCATCAACAGGAGTAGGTAACTGGGAATTGCATAAAGAAGTTTTGAATTTTGAAATTGTAAAACCAACACAACGCAGTTATAAATAATTTTTAAAGCTATGAGCTATTAGCTATGAGCCATGAGCCAATAGCTAGCAGCTCATGGCTCACAGCTAATAGCTAGTATTTATGGAACATTACCACATGAACCTGACGCTGAAAGTATGGCGCCAAAAAAATAACAAAGCAAAAGGCAATTTTGACACTTACAAAGTGAAAGACATTTCCTCCGAAATGAGTTTCCTTGAAATGTTCGATGTGCTGAATGAGCAATTGATCATTGAAGGAAAAGATCCGATTGCTTTTGATCACGATTGCAGGGAAGGAATTTGTGGGATGTGCAGTATGTTCATTAATGGACAGGCACATGGCCCATGGCAACAAAATACAACCTGTCAGTTGCACATGCGTGCATTTAAAGATGGAGATACGATCGTTGTAGAACCATGGAGAGCAAAGGCTTTCCCGGTGGTGAAAGATCTTGTTGTTGACAGAAGCGCTTTTGATCGAGTAATACAGGCTGGCGGTTATATCAGCGTGAATACAGGTAATGCCGTTGATGCAAATGCAATTCCAATCGATAAGAAAAAAGCAGACGATGCTTTTATGGCTGCAGCGTGTATTGGTTGCGGCGCTTGTGTAGCAACTTGTAAAAACAGCAGTGCAATGTTATTTGTTGGAGCAAAGATCTCTCAACTTGCTTTATTGCCACAAGGCGATCCTGAAAGAGAATCAAGGGCATTGAATATGGTTACGCAAATGGATAAAGAAGGATTCGGAAATTGTACTAATACGTATGCGTGTGAAGCAGAATGTCCGAAAGGAATTTCGGTTTCATACATAGCTAAGATGAACAGTGAATATTTACATGCAGGACTTGGTACTGAAGAAAAATAATTGATCAGTTGAAATTTTATCTAATACCTTCTCGTTAAGAGAAGGTATTTTTAATTGCAGCATTCATGCTTCTGAAAGGGTCTTCCATAATAAATAGTAATTTTAAGGTCTTCACGCAAAGCTGATAGGATCAAATGCATAAGCAATAAAGGTCATTGCGGATTTTATGCTGCTTCTCTTTGCGTGAAACAATAACTTCTCAAATCACCCATTGACAAAAAAAAGGATATACTTATTTTTTATTGCTTCATTGCTGATGCATACCCTTTTCGCTCAAAAAAAACCAGCATCCTTATCCAATCTTCGTAAAAAATATATTTCAACAAAGCCAGGTATTCAAAAAATTGATTCCTCCAGCATTGCACCAGGAACATTTTCTGTTTTTAATATCTCAGCATCATCTTATAAACTGGATGAAGTAAATGCAACACTTGAATGGATAAGCAAGCCTCCTTTGGATAGTGTTGCGGTTATCTATCGTGTATTTCCGCTAAAACTAAATTCAGTTCAACAACATTTTGATTACGAAACGATCAGGAATAATTTTTTAGCAGAAGCACCGCTGACAGTAAGGACGAGTTCTAAACAAGCCAATCCATTGCTTGATCTTGGCGGCATTCAATCCGAAGGAAGTATTGGTCGTGCCATCTCTTTTGGAAACAGCCAGGATGCTGTTGTTAATTCAAATATGAATTTGCAACTCAATGGATTTATTGGTGATAGCCTTGAGCTGGTAGCAGCCATCACAGATAATACCATTCCTATTCAGCCAGATGGAAACACCCAGGACCTCCGGGATTTTGACCGGATTTTTTTACAGGTAAGAAAAAAGAACTGGCAGGTAAGCTTTGGCGATATAGATCTGAAACAAAGAAAAAATTATTTCATCAATTTTTATAAACGATTGCAAGGTGTTTCTGTAAGTACTGACAATAAGATTGGGAAAAATAGCTCGAATTCATTATTGGCAAGCGGCGCCATTGCAAAAGGAAAATTTACAAGAAATGTTATTACCTCTTTAGAAGGAAACCAGGGGCCTTATCGGTTACAAGGCGCCAACAATGAATTGTATTTTGTTATTCTTGCAGGAACAGAAAAAGTTTTTATTGATGGCGAATTATTGCAAAGAGGAGAGGACCAGGATTATGTGATCAACTACAACACTGCGGAACTAACATTTACCCCTAAACGCTTAATTACGAAGGATAGCAGGATACAGGTAGAATTTGAATATGCCGACAGGAATTACCTGAACTCACAGATATACCTGAGTGATGAGGTTAATTATAAGAATAAACTTTTTGTAAACCTTGCTGCTTATTCAAATGTGGATGCGAAGAATACAACCATTGATCAGTCACTGGACATTAAACAAAAACAATTTCTCGCAGGAATAGGGGATAGTGTAAACAATGCTTATTTATCAAATGCTGCCAAAGATACTTTTTCATTGGGGAAGATACTTTATAGAATGATCGATTCTCTCAACAATGGAATCGTATATGATTCTGTTTTTGTACAATCTGCTGATCCTTCAAATGTTTTATACAGCCTTTCATTTACATACCTGGGCCCAGGTAAATCCGATTATGTACAATTGTTAAATGCAACCAATGGAAAAGTATTTCAGTGGGTGCCACCTGTAAATGGCGTGCAGCAGGGAGATTGGGCACCAGTAACACTTTTTGTTACTCCAAAAAAATTGCAGGTTTATTCATTGGGTGTTGATTATGTTTTTACCCCTGGAACAAAACTTACTTCAGAATTTTCTGTAAGCAATAATGATATCAACCTTTTCTCAGGAAAAGATAAAAATGATAATAAAGGTTTTGCAGGAAAATTTACTTTACAAAATGACAATAAAAATATATTTCTCTTCTCTAACAAATACCTCTTGCAATCAATTGCCGGGTTTGAGTTTGTGCAAAAAAGATACGTAGCCATTGAGCGATTGAGAAATGTAGAATTTCTGCGTGACTGGAGCCTTCCTTATGATGCGCCGAATGCAAATGAAAAACTATCAAACATATCTTTTAAAATGGCGGATAGTAAGGGCAATAATATCAAATATGAAATAACCAATTATAGGCGTGATGATGATTATAATGGTTTCCGAAATCGTATTTCACAATATTCAGCATTTAAGAATTGGAAGGTGACGACAGATGTCAGCCTCGTTAATTTTAATAATAAAATTCAGAAAGGAACTTTTTTCCGGCCAGGTATTGATATTAAAAAAGAATTAAAACAATTAAATCTTTTGCAGGTTGGTGTAAAATATACCGGCGAACACAACAAGCTTTTTTATAAATCAACAGACACACTCACGCCGATAAGTTTTGCATTTGATACTTATGAAGCGTATGTGAAATCAAATGAATCAAAATTGAATAAATGGGGGGGCAGTTATTTTATGCGTACAGATCAATTGCCTGTAAAATCAATTTTGAAGCGTGCAGATAAAAGCAATAACATTACCTTCTTTACCGAACTGCTTTCTAATGAAAAGCACCAGGTAAAATTCAGTATTACCTATCGCAAACTTCATATCATTGATACATTGATCAGCAGGCAAAAAGAAGATAAAAGTTTAGTGGGCAGGGTAGAATATGCAATCAATGAATTTAAAGGATTTGTAACAGGCAATTTTTTATATGAGCTTGGTTCGGGCCAGGAACAAAAAAGAGAATACTCTTACGTAGAAGTTCCTGCAGGGCAGGGCGAATACACCTGGATCGATTATAACAACAATGGCATCCAGGAATTAAATGAGTTTGAAGTGGCCGTTTTCCAGGATCAGAAAAAATTCATTCGTGTGTACACACCCGGTAGTGAATATGTAAAAGCAAATTATTTACAGTTCAATTATAATATTGATCTAAATCCAAAACTTATTATAAAAGACCCATATCCAAAAGGAATTAAAAAAATATTATCAAGATCTTCTTCTTCATCTGCATTACAGATAAGCAAGAAGAATATTGCCAATGGAAAACAATTTCTTTTTAATCCTTTTACGAAAGAATTGGTGGATACGAGTCTTGTAACACTCAATTCTTTTTTCTCAAATACATTTTATTATAACCGCACAAGTTCTAAATGGGGCTTTGACATAACGCATAGCAAATCTTCCGGCAAATCATTATTGGCTTATGGATTTGAAAGCAGGAACCTGCGCAATTTAACTTATCGGCTGCGTGTAAACCTGAACAGGAGTTTGGTTTCTAATTTTGTTTACAGAAATATAAAAAATACACTGTCAACATCAGGCTTAAAATTCGACAACCGGAATTATAAGATCATTCAAAATTCTTACGAGCCCAATCTTACCTATGTATATAAATCCAACCTGCGTGCAACATTGGGTTATACTTATTCGATCAAGAAAAATACCATTGATTCGATGGAACGAGCC
This sequence comes from Ferruginibacter sp., assembly GCA_039934735.1. Classification (GTDB taxonomy): domain Bacteria; phylum Bacteroidota; class Bacteroidia; order Chitinophagales; family Chitinophagaceae; genus Ferruginibacter. The sequence goes on from JBDTLP010000018.1 coordinate 38,421, forward strand.
AATAGCAATTCATTGATCGTTGATGTGAAATACAATATTCTTTCCAACAGCAGCATCAATGCAAAGTTCACACTGAACCAAATCAATTTCAAAGCTTCTTATCCAGGCGCCGCAAATACAACAACAGGTTTTATTTTATTGGATGGATTGGTGCCCGGTAAAAATTATCTATGGAGCATTGATTATACAAAACGACTTGCTGGAAATATAGAAGTGAATTTTCAATATGAAGGGCGAAAACCGGGGACGTCGAAGGTCGTAAATATTGGACGTGCTTCTGTGAGGGCGGTTTTTTAATTGTTGTGATTCTGAAAGAAATTTTCAAAATACAACGTGCGATATTCAACGCTCAATGAAAAATCAATTGATAAATGGGTATTCCAGAATATTGAATATTGTACGTTGTATTTTGAATATTTCTTTTCAAAGCTTCATCAATAAAATAAGATTCCAATCAATAAAAAAACGGCTAATTTAAATTAGCCGTTTTAAAAAGTTCAAAAAAGAATTAGCTAAAAAGCCCGCCTTTCTTTAAAGGTTTTGTTCCTTCTCCCACTTTAAATCCATTATTATAAACTTCAATTTTATAGTTGCCTGTTTCAAAACTTGAATTTTGTTTCCAGTCGAAGCTTATGGTTTGTCTTTTATTTTGGGTGTAGTTGACATCTAATTTCTGTGTGTACACTTTTTCTTCACCTTCTCTTGTATTGAATTTTCCTGAACCCTGTTCATTAAGCGCTATTGCAGTTCCATCCGGTCCGGTGATAACGATATACAATTCTTTTTGTCCAGATTGTGTTATCATGTTTTCATCAAGATCAAATGATATTCTTAATTTATCAACTTTTTTTGCAGTGGTAGTTACTTTTTCTTTACCATTGCTTCTTTCATTTACACCAATAATATTGAAATTAGAAGCATGCAAGGTAGAACCAATATCAATTACATTTTCTTTTTCTTTTACGACACTTGTTGTTGAGTCAAATTCTTTCTGAATCCTGTCACGTTGCTGTACCACGATTGCTTTTTCCTGTGCAAGTTGTACTTTTTGTCCCTGTAAAATTTCAACCTGGGTTTTATAACCTTCAATATCTCCGTTCAATGAAGCAATTAAACCTTTTGCTTCTGCAAGTTCTCCTGCAGTAGCATTTTGCTTGGATAACAATACCTGGATGCGTTCTTTCTTTTCTTCAATATCACGATCACGGGAAGAAATTGTACTGTCTTTTTTTGAATTGGATGTTTTCAACATATCATAACGCATCGTCGCATCTTCGAGGTCTTTTTGTAATTCATCGCGTTGATTGGAAGTAGAAGCGATAACAGTATCCTTTTGTTGTATGGTTTCTTTTACATTGTTTTTATCCCAGATGATGTACCCCCAGGTGCCCAAAAGTGCAACAACGAGTGCCACTGTCAGAATTCCACGCATATTGCTTTTGGTATTATTGGGAGGCATCACCATTTCCTGGTAAGATCTTTCTGCCTCTGGAAAATTTTCGAAAGCCATGATTATTGGTTTTTCTGATTTAAAATTATTTTTGCCGGATATTTAAGGAGCTGGTACGTCACAAATAGCCCCCTTTGTTTTCCAAAATTGTGCCAAATGTAACCAGTAAATGGGTTCTTGTCCACAATAATGTGAAATTAAATTACATTGCAAAATTAAACTGTTTTTTAAATGAGTGCGGAAAAAATACTGGGAAGCTGGAAAAAAAAAGATTTTAAGCCTGTTTACTGGCTTGAAGGGGAAGAAGAGTATTATATCGACATGCTGATGAACTATGCAGAGCATCATATTTTGCCCGAATCGGAAGCTTCTTTTAACTTAACTGTATTTTATGGAAGGGACGCAGACTGGGCCTCGGTATTGAATGCCTGTAAGCGTTACCCCATGTTTGCAGAAAGGCAGGTTGTTCTACTGAAAGAGGCGCAACATATGAAAGATATTGATAAACTGGAATCATATGTAGAATCGCCGCTTGTATCCACCATTTTTGTGGTTGGCTATAAAGCAAAATCTCTCGATAAAAGGACAAAGCTTCACAAACTTTTGGGCAAGCACGCAGAAATGTTTAATTCAGCAAAGATCAAAGAAGAAAAAGTGCATGAATGGATCGCTGAACTGGTAAAATCAAAAGGGTATACGATTCATCCAAAATCAATTAGCCTCCTGGAAGAACATATTGGCAATGATCTTAGCCGTATTGCAAATGAAGTAGATAAATTATCAGTAAACCTTAAAGGCAAAAAAAACATTGATGAGGATGATATTGAAAAATACATCGGCATCAGTAAAGAATACAATGTTTTTGAATTACTGGCTGCCATTGCAAAAAAAAATCTTTCAAGGGCGATACAGATTATCAATTATTTTGAAAGCAATCCTAAAGCAGTTCCCATACAAATGGCATTGCCAGCGTTGTATGCGCACTTCAGTAAAGTATATGCCGTGTATGGGATGAATGATAAAAGCGATGGTGCTTTAAAACCTTTCTTTTATTATAATCCAAATTCGTTGAAGCAGGCACACGAAATGATGAAAAATTATGGATACAGCGGCATGGAAAAACTGATCATGCTGTTGCATCAATACAATTTAAAATCAGTAGGCGTTGGCGATAGTGGAACGGGTGGAGCCTCGTTGATGAAGGAGATGGTGGTGAAGATGATGGTGGATTAAAGCCCCACCTATCCTCCCCGAAGGGGAGGCAACCAAAAAGATTGCGTTATAGATAACGTTATATTTTTTCAAAAAAATCAGTGAACTAGTGGCAATATATTTTGCGCAAGCAAAATAAGAATATAGGTTTACACATCCAGGGCCTTTACATTGTGTCCCTCTCCTTCGGAGAGGGGTTAGGGGAGAGGCTTTCTTCTTTATCTTTCCCCAATTGAATTTTTAATTGCTCCAAACCATTAAATTTCACTTCCCCTCTCAATCTTTTTTTCAAATAAACTTTTAGAGCAAGACCATAAATATCTTTATCAAAATCAAAAATATTTACTTCAATAACTCTCTTTGTTCCATCAACCGTTGGCCTTACACCAATATTCATCATGCCTTTTAAAATGCCAGGCATATTTTCTATCTCTACATCAACGGCATAAACAGCATCGCCAGGAATTAATTTTTCTTCATCCTCAACATGTAAGTTAGCAGTAGGGTAGCCAATCGTTCTGCCCAATTTATTTCCTTCCATTACTTTCCCGCTGAAAAAATAGGGATAGCCAAGAAATTCATTGGCTATATCAACTTCGCCTGCCAATAGTGCTTCACGAATCCTTGTGCTGCTAATGGTAACATCCTGTAATATGCGCTCGGGAATTTCTTTTACGATGTAATTAAATTTATCTGCCTGGTCTTCCAGCAAATGATAATCGCCCTCCCTGTTTTTTCCAAAACGATGATCATAACCAATGATGATTGTATGCGGATGAAATTTTTCTACCAGGAAATTGCTGATATAAGTCAAAGCTGGCTGGTTGGCAAATTCAGTATTGAATGATACTACCACGATATTATCGATGCCCGCTTTGTGCAATAATTCGTATTTTTCTTCCGGGCTATTTAGAATGAAAATGGGCTTTTTTAATGATGATACAACTTGCTTGGGATGCGGATAGAATGTGATCAATACCGGCGTTCCGCCTACTTTTGCGGCTTCTTCCTTCAATTGCTTAATGATCTGCATATGCCCAAGGTGAACACCATCAAAAGTGCCAATCGTGATCACAGCATTTTTAAATACTGGCACCTCCTCTGTATTTTTGTAAACATTCATAAAATCGGTGCAAAACTAATTGATAATTTATTAATGGATAATTGATAATTGAAATATAGTTTTGCAGCTCAGATTTTATTATCACTATTGTCCATTTAGAACTTACTTATTCTTTTGAAATAATTCTATCTTAGGTCTTAGCCCTTCTCCTTCGGAGAGCGGTTGGGGTGAGGTCTTTCGGGCATCAATAATTTATTATGAGTTTATACAATAAAAGAGGCGTATCAGCCCAAAAAGAAGAAGTGCATGCGGCAACAAAGGGGCTTGACCAGGGATTGTTCCCCAATGCATTCTGCAAAGTGTATCCTGATTACCTGGGCGGAGATAAGGATATTGTAAACGTGATGCATGCCGATGGCGCCGGTACAAAAAGCATTCTTGCTTATTTGTATTGGAAAGAAACAGGTGATGTTTCCGTTTGGAAAGGCATTGCACAGGATGCGATCGTGATGAACCTTGACGATCTGCTTTGCGTGGGCATTTATGATAACATCGTTTTTAATTCAACCATCGACAGAAATAAAACACTGATTACAGGTGAAGTATTGGAATATATTATCAATGGCTCGCAGGAATTATTCGATCAATTAAAAAGTTTTGGTGTTACCATTCATTACCTGGGTGGCGAAACAGCTGATGTAGGTGATGTGGTTCGTACCATTGCTGTAAATGGAACTATGGCCTGTCGCTGGCCAAAGAATAAGATCATCAGCAATGATAATATAAAAGCAGGTGATGTGATCGTTGGCCTCGCCAGTTACGGTAAGGCAAGCTATGAAACAAAATACAACAGTGGTATCGGCAGTAATGGTCTTACATCTGCACGACACGATGTATTAAATAAATTTTATGCTGAGAAATACAAAGAGAGTTTTAATGATGGGCTTGATGACGATGTGGTATATATCGGCAGCCATAAATTATTGGATGAATTGATAACACCTGAAGGGCAGGAGCCATTAACCGTTGGTGAAATGTTGCTTAGCCCAACACGTACCTATGCGCCTGTTTTGAAAGAATTATTGCAAAATCATTTTGATAAAATACATGGGCTTATTCATTGTAGCGGTGGCGGACAAACGAAGTGCATGAAGTATTTACCAGGTAATTTCAAAATAATAAAAGATAATTTATTTGCGCCGCCTGAAATTTTCAACATCATTCAAACCAACAGCGGCAGCTCAAACAAAGAAATGTACGAGGTATTTAATATGGGTTGCAGGCTGGAGATATATTGTAATGCTGCTGATGCTGCGATCATGATCGATGCTGCGAAAAAATTTAATATCGATGCGCAGATTATTGGGAGGGTGGAGGCGTCGAAGAAAAAAGAGTTGGTGATTAAGGTAAAGGATGGGGAAATTAATTATTAAAATATTGAGATTACAGGTTACAGCTTTCCGAAAAGCTGTAACCTGTAATCTCAACATTTTAATTCTCAGAAACAACAAACGTTATAGGTTGTTTCCTGTATGCACTTACTATTTTTCCATTTTGTTTTGCAGGAACCCACTTCGGTCCGTTCTTTATTAGATTGATACATTGCTGTGCTGTTTTACTGTTTATATAATCATCTGATGAAACATCGCTTACATTTCCTTCTTTATCTACAACAAAATTTACAACGATCTTATAGGTGCCAGGTTTCCATCCTTCGTCAACAGGAGTTGCAGGATTGAGATTTTTTTGTAAATATGCTTGCCATGCATCTTTGCCACCCGGGAATTCTGGTTCCTGTTCTACTTTCGTAAAAACTTTATTGGGCAGGGTGTCAGGATCAACTTCATTAATGAATTTATCATAAAATCTAAATGATTTTCCATCAATTTCCTTTTTATCGCTGCCATCTATTTTGGAAATATAGATATTGTCAAAGGTGAGTGCGCTGCCCGTTACTATTTTATTCATATTTGCATCCAGGTTTTTCAATGACCCATCATTTAAGAAAGTCATTACAGGATTCTGAAAACCATTTCCACTGAAATAGACAATAGCACTAACGATTTTATAATGCTCATCGCTGTACTTTAATTCTTTAAGCTCAGGAACATTTTTAATATTTATAAAGGGAGTAGAGATTCCAGATAGACTTATTGCCGGCAATTTTTGTTTTGGCGAAATAATTTCTTTGTCATCAAAAAGCTGGTATGATTTACTTTCTATGAAAAGAATATTTCCTTTTTCGGTCTGTATTTTAATATCATCGAATGTTACAACAGTACCTGGAACACATTTTTCCATATACTCCTGCAGGGATGAAAGATCTTTTATAATTCCGGTAATTACCAGCTTGTCCTCAAAACCCTTTCCTGAAAAATAGACGGTTGCAGAAATAAAAGTAAAACCGGCAGGTACAGAAATTGTTTTTTGTTTTTTAAATTCTTCAAAGCTAACTCGTGTACCGGAAATATTACCGACACTAAAATCTGCACTTGAAAGATCTGACTTGTTTGGGGAATGGCCTGCTGTGGCTGGTTTTGTATTTATAATCAAAGCACCTTGTTTTCCTTTATCTCCGTAAATAACAAGGGCGGTCTCTGGCTTCAATACCCGTATATATTGAAGATCACCCGGATCTATTTCATTTAGTTTTTTTCTTGTGGATTCTATTCCATTAATAACGATCAAAGGTTGAATGTCTTTTTTATTTCTATCTAGTTTTGTGATCGCATAAAAATTCTCTGTTTCATTTTTAATTGATACTACCTGGCTTGCATCAACAAACATATCGTTCTGAATCTTTTGAACAATAGGTTTAAAATCAGGATTTGTGTCAGGTGCTGATTTTATTGTATTATTGAAATTAACCTCTACAGGTATGGCAGCATCTAAAATCCCCTTGTTTATTATTTTAATTTTTCCCAGGTTGTAATTGATTGTATAGTCAACATTTTCCTGTAAGGTTTTTTTGCCGGCATGAACACTGACAGACCCTTTTGGGACATTGTATCCAATGTTTATATCAGTAGCATCAGTATTTTTTGAAACTGTTTTTAATGGAGCTTGTGGATTAACAACGTTATTTATTTTATTATCTCCAAATGTATTTTCATAAGAAATAATTGCATTCAATACATTTCTTGCAAATTGTTCTTTCCCGTCAGCAGATTTTAAATAAATAAGGTCTTTATTGTTAGAAATAAAACCAGCTTCTATCAGCACTGATGGGCAAGACGCTTCCTGCAAAACGAGAATCCCTTTTTCACGTTGATTAGCATTTTCGGCCACACGTAATGGATAGTTGTCTTTGAAAACAGACGTAATGGATGAAGCCAATAATTTACTAGTTGCTGCATTTTTAAATTCATCCCTGGCAACCCATGCTGTTAAACCTGTTTGTTTGGTGATCGCATCCTTAGCTTCATTGTCAATGTGAATCGTGATAAAAAGATCTGCGCCTAATTTGTTTGGAAATCCTCCTTTCTCCCTGGGATCCTGGTAAATGTCAGTTTCTCTAGTAAGCAGGATCTTAATATTTTCTGAATGATTAAGTTCTTGTATTTTTTTTGCTAATGAAAGGGTGAGGTCTTTTTCCATGGTTCCATCGGCAGCAATGGCACCGTTATCTGTTCCACCATGTCCTGCATCAATTAACACAGTAATGGTTTTACCTGTTGGAAACGAAGCAATGTAAGTTTTTGCTTTTAAGGTGAACGCAGCAAACACAATCACGGTTAATGGGAGCACCAGCAATCGGCTGATATAACTCACTTTGGTTTTGTTTTTAGTTAACATGGTCAATCGGCGTTTTATGGGTGAATAGAAAAAATTATTAGCTAATTCAAATCGATGGCCGGGGTAGGTGGCCTGTAATATCATGGCAGCAAATGCAGCAGTATCGCCATCTTGCACTGCTTTTTTATCTGCAATAAATTCATGGATCATATTTAGTTCCTTGCGCAGGAGCCAGAATATTGGATTGCACCAAAAGAAAATGAGCACTACATTCATAAACAGTTTATCATGACTGTGTTTTTCTTTTACATGTGTCAACTCATGTTTTAATATTCGTTTTCCATTTTCGCTGTTGATGTCGATCTCGTCATTCCAGAAAATATTTTTTAAAAATGAAAAAGGGGTGCGCTTGTCTTCTGTGTGAACCAGGCTGATATCTTCATAACGTTGCAGCGGATTATTTTTCTTCAGTGAATAGATCTTAAAAATGCTGATCATAAAGATCAATGCAAATACAAAACATATGCTTATGAATATCCACATCGCTATTGCTTCTTTGCTAATATGATTGTAATGACTTTGAATGATGATCTCATCCATGTATTCATCACTACTGCTTACAACCTGCAGCATTTGCACAACACTTGTTTTTGGTGCATCTGCTTTTTGCCAAACATTGAATTTTAGCAAGGGTAATGTTAATGATAATGCGATTGTGGCAAGTAAATAAAACCGGTTATAGCTATGAAATATCTTATTACGCAGGAAGAACCAATAGTATCCATATAACACACTGCTGCAGATGATTACTTTCAGGATGTAATAGGCGAATGGGAGCATGGTGGTGAGTTTTAAATGATGAGTTTTGAGTTATGAGTTGGTCTCAACGCTATCTGCAGTTATTAAACCCTGTCGGCGGTTGTAAACCCCGACTGAGGTTTTACTAATAACAAAATCAATTTCACTTCTTCTTCAACTGCTTCAACAACAATTCCAATTCATCCACACTCAAATTATTTTCCTTCACCATGAAAGAAACAGCATTGCTGAAGCTGCCTTCAAAATAGCCTTTCACTAAAGTTTTCATGGTTGTTTTGCTATAAGCATCTTTGCTTACCAGTGGATGATATTGGTGCGTTCGTCCAAAAACCTCGACACCAATAAATTCTTTTTCTACCAATATTTTTATAATGGTAGCAACCGTATTGTTGTGCGGTTTCGGATTGGGAATTGCATCAATGATCTCTCTTAAAAATGCTTTCTCCAGTTTCCAGATCACCTGCATGATCTGTTCTTCTGCCTTGGTCAATGTTTTTATCATAATTGTTGATTTGATAACGCTAAACTATAAACTTAGTTTTAAAACTAATAATTTAGTTATCCACATTTTAGCAGTCATTTGGGAAAAAACTTTTCACGGCTCATGTTCAAACAATTAAATTTGCCGTTTGGGTTTCGAGGTTGATCTGAAATTATTTCTGATCATAACTCCAAACACCAAATCACTAAACAAAAAAAGATGTCTCAATCAATAATAGAATTAAACAACGTAAACATCTATCAAAGCGAAAGCCTCATTCTCAGCAATGTGAATATTTCTGTAGACAAAGGCGAATTCGTGTACTTAGTTGGTAAAACAGGTACGGGTAAGAGCAGTTTGCTTAAAACCATGTATGGCGACCTTGAACTGCGTGAAGGACAAGGTTGGGTAGCGGGACATAACCTGCGTGAACTCACCTGGAAAACGGTTCCATTTCTTCGTCGGAATTTAGGTGTTGTGTTCCAGGATTTTCAATTGCTTACTGATCGAAACGTGAACGAGAACCTGAAATTCGTTTTAAAAGCGACAGGCTGGAAAGATGAAAAATTAATGGATGAAAAAATTGCTGATGTACTTGATAAGGTTGGATTAAAAACAAAAGGATTTAAAATGCCTTTTGAGTTAAGTGGCGGCGAACAACAACGTGTTGATGTAGCAAGGGCTCTTTTAAATTCTCCAAAATTAATATTGGCAGATGAGCCCACAGGTAATCTTGATCCTGAAACAAGTGATGAAGTGATGCAATTACTATTTCATATCTGCCGTGATTATAACACAACCATTGTAATGGCAACGCATGATTATATGGTGATCAATAAATTTCCTGCACGTACTATCAAAACTGAAGGTGGGAAGGTATGGGACAACGTTAGTATATCCATGCAATAAGTTTGCGGGCATTTTTGTCTGTATTGTAAATATCTTTTAATGCTGCATTTCGGTGCAGCATTTTTTCTTCTGTAAATGGCTCATCAAAAAGTATTTTTATTGCAGCTATAAATTCATTGGCAGATGATGCAATGGTACATTGAGTTTCTATAGCCGAACCTTCAACAGCTGCTTTATTTACCAGGCAATGTCTTCCATTATATAAGGCATTCAGCAATTTTAATTTTACACCCGTATTATTGAATGAAGGCAGAATATTTATTTGTGCATTTTTAATGAGTTCCTGCATGTCAACTTCTGAAGGATTTTCAACAAGGGTAATATGAGGATGAGCAGCTGCCAATGCTTTAAGTCGGGGAGAAGGATCTTTGCCCGCAATAGTCAATGGTATATTGATTTTTTTAAAAACCTCGCTCAATAACCATGCAGCTGCCTTTTCATTTTCATTGATGGATAGATTGCCGTGGTACAAACAAAATGCTCCTTTTCCTGCAGAACTATTTATTTCATCCCAGGGTAAAAAAACAGGCATGAAATGAATATGCTCAGCATGCAATTCATTTTTATAAACTTGTATATCTTCATTGCTTACTGCCCAGAAGGTTGTTTTTTTTGAAAGTTGTTCCTCATACTTTTTCAATAGCCTGCTTTCCATTTTAAAATAGATCTTCCTGGCAATATTTGTTTCATGTTTTGCAAGCTGCTCATAATATTTGTATTCTACATTGTGCAGGCGAACAAAAACTTTTCTATGGTTTAATTTACCAGCTTGTAAAAAAAAAGTACAATGAATTCCTTCCAGTAAAATTGGATAATTATCTTTTTCAAGATTTTTTAATAAAGCATCATCTTTCCTCGAGTTTACGATGTATGGAATACGTAATGAAAAGCTTGCAAATCCTTTTTTACGCTGGTAGTATTGTACGGATGCGCAATACTTATTCAATATTTTTTGTTCAGGCCTTCCACCTGTATAACAATGCAGGTGAATTTTTATTCCAAGATTGTGTAATGCTTTTATTTTATAGAACAGATCAACCACACCGCCAAAATCAGCCGGCCATGGAACATCATGTGTGACGATATGTAAATGATTATCCAAAAATATTTTTATAAAATGACAGTAATTTTATTTCTTCATTTTGCCAGCTCAGTATTTTAGATGCTTTCATACAATTGGCCCTCATAGTTTGCCAGGCCGTTTTATCATTCAGCATTTCGTTCAAATGCATCGCAATATTTTCCGGGCTAAGGTCATCTATTAAAACAGCAACAGCATGCTGTTCATTAATCTCTCTATACACAGGATAATTTACACATAATTGCGGAGTAGCCGAATGTATATAATCAAAAAAGCGATTAGCCAGTGAAAAATAATTACTCCTGCTTTCTTTCTCAAATAAAGTAATACCAATATAAGCGAAGGCGGTATAATTTTTTAATGCAGTTGGTTCAACCATACCTTTAAAAATTACTTTTTCCGTCAATTGATTTTCTGCAACCAGTTTTTTTGCCTGATCCATAAAATTACCATCACCGCAAATGATCAGTTGTGCATTGACCTGTTTCATTGCTGGTATCAATGTTTCAAAACTGCGGCCTTCGTTTACAGCTCCCTGGTAGAGAATGTATTTTTCTTTTTTTTGTTCCTGTAATTGCTCATTATATAAAGCAATACTTCTTATGATTTCATATTTGCTGCCGTACATTTTTTCAAATTCATCAGCGATTGGTTTGTTTACGGTATAGCCATATTTAAAATGAGGAACTGTTTTTCTCTCTATCCATTTCCATGTATTATAGATATTTGGACGGCTCACTATTTCTTTCATCTCACAAAAAAGTTCATGCGCATCATACATGCGTTTTACTTTTTTAATATTAGCAATATAATGGCAGGGGAGTATCGTATCAAGATCAATGGCGCAGATGCCATCCATTTTTTTAAAAAGTAAAAAGAAAAAAAGACGAAGATTGTATTCAAGATAAAAAAACTTTCCTTTCTCAAACAGGCAGTTAATTCTTTTTTGCCGGTAAGGTTGGGTAACCAACGGCTTTGATCCACCTCTTTTTCTACCAACCAAAATAACTTTGTATCCTGCATTGGCCAATGATGTGCAGATGCGTATCATGCGCTGGTCGTAAGTAAGATCGGTTGTAACAGTAAAATAAAGGATGGGCAATGTTGTTTTTTAAAAGCAAATAAAGCTAAATAATTTGAAGATTTGAAGATTTGAAAATGTATCGATGAGGTTAATAATTGTTGAAGCCTTACAAATCCTAAAATCTCCTTTCATCTTCAAATTTTCAAATCAACCAATTTTCAAATCATTTCATTTCAGTCTTCGCATAAATTTTCTCAATGATCTCAACTGTTTTTAGTCCATCAAGGGCACTGGCAAATTCATAGCCGGGTTCATGCAATGCCCTTATTAAATTTTCATACACTTTATCGTGGTTGCTCATGCTGCCCTGGTAAAAACCATAATGGTTTGCATTATTGCCTGCAGGAAGTATTTTTATTTCTTCACCATTTATGCATTGGTATTCGAGCGTATTCAGGTATTGGCCGCCAATTTTTACGCTTCCTTTTTTGCCTAAGATTGTAAAGGAGCCTTCCATATTTTTTTGGAAACAGTTTACTGTATAATTGAGTGTGCCAATAGCACCACCAAGCATTTCAATAATAACAACGCCACTATCTTCAATATCATTTAAAGGATGTTCAAAATTTCTTGTGATGGCTTTCACATCTTTTACATCACCTAGAAACCAATAAAGCAAATCTACAAAATGACTGAATTGTGTAAACAATGTACCACCATCCATTTTGCGTTTTCCCTTCCAGCTATTCGTATAATATTGCGGCGGCCTGTTCCAGAAACAATTTATTTGGAATGAAAAAATATTCCCCAGTTTGTCTTCTTCTAAAAGTTGTTTTACAAATTCCACAGGAGGATTATAACGGTTTTGTTTTACAACAAACAATTTTTTGTCCATGATGTTGGCGGTATCAATCATTTCTTTTGCGTCGGCAACGGAAATGCATAATGGTTTTTCGCACAAAACATGTTTATCCGCTTTCAGCGCTAAAATGGAATGTTCAGCATGCAATCCGTTCGGTGTACAGATGCTTATTATGTCGATCGATGATTCTTTGGCGAGTAATTCTTCAATGGATAAATACATTTTAACATTGTACTCACGGGCAAGTTCAGCTGCGTTTTCCAAAACGATATCGCATACGGCTACCAGCGTGCCGACCTTTATTATTTGTTCGGCATGCCGTTTTGCAATTCTTCCACAACCGATGATGGCAAATGTTGGTTTCATGAGGTAAAGTTCATTATTTAAAAAGACAATTGTATTACAAATATTTAGCCATAAGAAGTTAGTATTTTCTCAATAAATTATTTTGAACATATTTTTGTTCAGAAAATACATTATCAAAGGAAGATTATATGCGTTAGTAAAAATCGTCGTCATTTATGTTCCTTAGGAACATTTGGTGGGTAGCAATAAAATTGTTTTGTATTTGCATTCCTTAGGAATGCCTGGTACAAAAAAATCAGCGCCTCCCATTAGCACCAAACGTTCCTACGGAACGAAAACAACATCTATTAGCTACCCACCAATCGTTCCTACGGAACGAAATAATGCATGTTTTTTTATTGTCACGATTATTTTCCTTTAGGAACATTTGGTAGGTAGCATATTATTGTGATTTTGTATTTGCGTTCCGTAGGAAAGCCTGGTGCAAAAAAAAGCAGCGTCTCCCATTAGCACCAAACGTTCCTACGAAACGAAAACAACATCTATTCCTATAAGCTACCCACCAATCGTTCCTATGGAACGAAATAAACGCATGTTTTTTTATTGTCACGATTATTTTCCTTTAGAAACATTTGGTAAGTAGCAAAAAAAATGTTTTGTATTTGCGTTCTATTAGAAACGCCTGGTGCAAAAAAAGCAGCCCCTCCCATTAGCACCAAACGTTCCTACGGAACGAAAACAACATCTATTCCTATTAGCTACCCACCAATCGTTCCTACGGAACGAATTAATTGCATGTTTTTTATTGTCACGATTATGTTCCTTAGGAACATTTGGTGGGTAGCAATAAAATTATGTTGTATTTGCGTTCCTTAGGAACGCCTGGTGCAAAAAAAATCGCATCCGATTATTACGAAACGTTTCTACAGAAGGAAAGGAATAGCCTAAATTATTTTTAACGGTTTAGCCTGCGATATAAATGAAAGCAACGTCAGCATCTGTAAATATTTTATTAACGTATATAGATCATGTCTTTAAAATATTTCTTTTCATGTTTTGTGATATTGTTATTGGGAAATTCAATAAATACAACCGCCCAGGTCATTGATAACACGTCTACATTTAAAACGCTTCCCGCAAAAAGCTATTTCCGTTTTCAATACGACAACGATTATTTTACAAAAGCAGATGAATATTATTCACAAGGAATCAGTTTTGAATATGTTCATCCCGGTTTAAAAAGATTTCCATTGACAAAACTGCTTTTAAAATCAAAAAATAGTGATCCTGTTTTTGGAATCGGTTTAAACATCTTCGGCTACACGCCAACGAGTATTTTAAGTGATAGCATTCTTTATGGCGACAGGCCTTATTCAGGAGAGATCACGCTTAAAACTTTTTCATCAGCAACAGATACGATTTACAAACGTCGCATATCCTCCGCCATTAATATTGGTATTATCGGCCCAGCGGCCTTGGGAAATGAAATTCAAACAAATATTCATAAGTGGACAGGAAATCCCGTGCCTTTAGGCTGGTATACGCAAATTAGAAATGACATCATTCTAAATTACCAGGTAGATTATGAAAAGCAATTGCTTGCAGCCAAAGGACATTTTTTATTAAATGGAGTAGGGGCTTTCAGGTTGGGAACATTGGAAGACAGGATTAGTGGCGGTATCAATTTCATGATGGGAAATTTTAATGATCCTTATGCTTCCAGGATCAATCATAAAAAGAAAGTGGAATATTATTTATATGGGCAAGCACGTACACACTTTATTGGTTATGATGCAAGCTTGCAGGGAGGACTTTTCAATCGCCATAGTCCATATATTATCTCTGCGGGCGATATTGAACGGGCAACATTCCAGGCAGATTATGGCATTGTTGTGAATTTTAGAAAGCTTTATTTGTCATATTCACAATCATTTCTTACCAAAGAATTCAGCACCGGCAAAAATCATCGTTGGGGCGGAATCAACATTGGATTTTCCTTGTAAACATTAATTTTTTATCGACCACGAGGATTGGAACGCGGATGACGCGGATCGGGCGGATAAGCACGGATAAATGCTGCTGGCGCAGCATATCACTGATAAATGATGATTCTAAATCCGCGATTTTTTGGAACAAAAAATTAAATCCGTGTTCATCCGCC
>JBDTLP010000019.1:0-53375 GCA_039934735.1 Ferruginibacter sp.
ACAAAAGTTGTGGTTAATAATAATTGAATTTTTATCTTTCATCGAATAATAATTTAAAAAATGTAAAAGTGACCAACAACCTGGTCACTTTTACATTTTACATTCAATATGATATATCGTACCGTCATTTTAATGTATGGAAAAAAACTGATTTGGAAGGAGATGATAAAATAAGGTTTTAGAAAAGCATAAATGTAAAATGCAGAATACAAAAGTTGTGGTTAATAATAATTGAATTTTTATCTTTCATCGAATAATAATTTAAAAAATGCAAAAGTGACCAACAACCTGGTCACTTTTACATTTTACATTCAATATTTTACATTTTACATTTCTTTACCCTGCTGTTGTAGTAGCATGCTCTTGCTTCACCGCTTCATCTCCAAAAACCGCTTTCTTCGCTTCCAATTTTGCATAGCTGTAAAGAATCCCTGAAATAAATAAGCCTGTCATTAGTAAGGTTCCAAGAATAAACCCGATAAATGCAAAAAGCATTGAAGAAGATTTTTTTATCTCAAACGGAGGATCAGGCCTGTCGAGTATTTCAATAATGGGAGTTTGTTTTTGCAAGCGCCATAGTGCTTCCTCACGGTTATTGGTAGACGCATCACGTTGCCTTGATACCCTTTCTTTTTCATTTACAAGATTTTCTTTAGGTATCTGGAATTCAACTTTGTCAGGCGCCACAAACAAAGTGGTATTTGCCATATGAATGGCTCTCTTGTCAAAACTATCAAGTACTTTATCCAGGGAATCAATTTTATTTAAGGTAAAATCATAATCCAGCTTTGCTTTTTTAACTTTAAGTTCTTTATAAAATTCAGATATCTTATCTATGAATGCATAACTGATAGGAGAAACCAATTTAATATCTTTTGAACTGTAATTGGTTTCTAATATTCCGTTCTTATTTATTTTAGCTGTAAAATCAGGCTTCAGTAAATTACCACCGATAGATGCCAGGGTAGCTGTGTCTGTTGGCTCTTTGATTGAAGGCGCAAAAGATTCTTTTGTTTTATTATAGTTCTCTATAAGTAAACTTGCAATGGTACGATTTCCAAAATCCTTTGATAAGTGTGATAATGCTACTGCTTCCCTTGTATTTCGGCTTTGCGCAAGTTCAACAATATTAATAGATGCTTCCTGGCTAAAACTTTTTGGTGTTTCTGAAAGCCCAAGCATACTGGTAAGTGCGCTTGTTGCTGCTGAATTATCCGGAGTAGCATTCAATGGAAAAACAGTTGCACGGGATGTATATACAGGCTCGATCCTTCCTGCATAAAAAAATAATACAATAGCACCGATTATACCGCCCAAAATAATCAACAACTTGAAACGGGATATTCTTAAAACTATTTTTTTTATGAGTTCGTGATTTGTCACCGGAACGTTGTTTTTAATTTACGTATTTTAATATAATTGCAGTAAGAATAACAGGTATTGCTGCTACGATCACTGATTTTACAAGATCACCTGTATCGGTACCTGCAGGCCTTTTCGGAACCGTGATCACACATCCCTCTTCTACTTTTGGAAAAACATGAATGAAGCCAAAACTTTTTGTTCGTTTACTTTTGCCATTTGCATAAGTTATAAAAATACGCTTTCGCCAGGGCTTTATTCCATAACCACCGGCCTTATCTATATAATAAGGCAATCTGGAGTGTTCATTATCAAAAGCCATTTTTAATGGAGACTGAACAACTCCCGCTATTGTTACAAATGGATTTATTTCAGGAACATAAATCACATCTTTATCCTGTAACACAATATCAAATTTTGAATTTTTATTTTTGAGGGCTTTATTTAAATCAATACTTATAGGTTCATCCAGGTATTTTAATTCAACAGGAAGACTGTCTTTAATAACAACACCGTTTGAATCAAGCTTGATCTTTGTTGAATCTAAAGGCAATTCTCTTTGTTCCTGAGTTTTGAGTCTTAGTAAGACAGCGCCTTCAAGGTTTGCATTGTCTTTTAAACCACCTGCTCTTTCAATATAAGAAGACAATCTTTCATACTTATCCAGTCTTGAATAAAAGCCGGGATATTTTATCAATCCCCTTAATTCAATATTTTGTTGAAATTCAAAGGTTGGATTTTTTCTTACAAATACCTGGTCATAAGGTTTTAAAAGTATGCGGGCAGATGCAGAATCTACCTGCAGGTTTGGTAAAATTGCATAAGATTTTAAAACCGTTTTTGTGGGTTTTAATCCTTGCTGTGCAGAATCAATATTTACAATACTTGAAATTTCAAGCCTTCCATATTCTGCAGATTGTTTAAGTCCGCCGGATAAATACAAAAGATCCTGCAGTGTCATTCCACCGTATTTGATCACTTTTCCTGGCTTGCGTACTTCGCCAAAAATTTCTACAAATTGTTGTTCGCCAAATTCACCCTGTGCAAAAAGCTGGATAACATCATTCGGTTTTAATTCTACATTGCTAAAATCACTTGTATCATTTTTGTTGATCTCTGATAAATTAATTTCCAGCCTGTCCGATTTTAAATTTGTAGAATCACCTGCACCTCTGAAAATATAGGCACGCGGTAAATAAGTATTGCGGGTAACACCACCGGCACGATTAATAATATCGAATAAACGGTCTCCTTCCCTCAGCTCATATACATCAGGATAAGTCACTTCTCCCCTGATCTCAATTTTATTTGATATACCTGATTTTATCAAGTTCACTTTTATAATATCCCCATCTTCAAGCATATAATCCTGCCCTGCAATTTTTAAGATCGCATTTGCATTTACATCATGTTGTACCTGCTTTTCATTTTCTGTTCTTAGTACCCGTAGTGAAGATGCAAGTGCATCCGCATTCAAACCGCCTGTGTATTTCAACAATGCTTTTACGCCTTCGTCTTTTCTCAATTGATAATACATAGGTCTTTTGAACTGCCCCGTGGCCAATACTTTCTTCTCTACAAAACCTACAATAATAAAATCATTATTCTGCAGGTAAATATGTTTACCAAAATCACCTGTAGTTAAATATTGATACACATCAAGTTCATCAATGATACGGCCGGCTCTTTTAATTTGAATGTTTCTCAGGTTTCCAAATTGAGTAACACCACCGGCACGGGATATTACATTGAAGGCATTTGAAAAAGCAGAGATCAATACAGGGCCGCCATTTTTAACTTCACCAACAACATTTACAGAAATGCTTCGTGGTTGCCCAAGGGAAACAGAAATATTGGTACCAACGGGCACTACACTTCTGAATCGTGAATCAATGATCGAACGCACATTACTGAATTCAAGTCCCTGCACATTTATTTTTCCAAGCCCTTGTGGAAATATGGCGCCATCTTTTGCAACAATATAACTTTCCTGGAATTCGGCTGCGCCCCACAGTGATACAACAATATTATCACCAACACCAATAGGATAATCCAGGGGAGGCGTTGACATTTCATTTACATCTGTGATGGATCCGTATTGAAAAACATCCGCACCATACGTTTTTTCTGCGCTGTAAGAATTTTGCTTGATGTTATCTTTTACAATACTATCCTTTTCCAATCTTGATTTTCTTACCAGGTCTGCATTTTTATCCTTGCCCTGGTTCTCTTTATTTTTATCAGTAAGCAATGATGAAAGCTGGGCAGGCGAAAGTGATTTCGGATCTATTTGATTGGGCAACATTTCTTCCGGCACCTGTGTGTTTACGGGAACCTGGCTATATGAATCAACAGAATAAAAAATAAAAAAAGAGAATACCAGTAATTTTAATACAATCCTCCAGGGTGATCGTTGCATTTCTTGTAGGGGGTTAGTTTCGAAATTTAAAAATCGGTTCAAATATAATATATTATTCGTGAGCCTGCTGTTTTAAGGCTTTATACTCCTGCCAGATCTCAGCTACTATATCGGCTGCAGGTTGTATTTTATCAAGCAGAGCACTTACTTGTCCTATCTCCAGTTCGCCTTCATCAAGGTCGCCTTCAAACATGCCACGTTTTGCCCTTCCTCTTCCTAATAAAATTTCCAGCTCACTTGCAGGTACTCCTTTTAATTCAGCTTCCTGTACTTTTTTATAAAAATTATTTTTAATGAGCCGCACAGGTGTTAGTTGTTTGAGCGATACAATCGTATCTCCTTCTCCTGCATGTATTACTGCATTTTTAAAATTGATATGGCTTGATGCTTCATGACTGGCAACGAACCTGCTGCCTATTTGTACACCAGATGCACCTAAGATCATTGCTGCCAGCATTTGACGGCCCGTAGCAATACCACCTGCAGCAATAACTGGGATTTTTACTGCATCACAAACAGCCGGTATCAAAACAAATGTTGTCGTTTCCTCTCTACCGTTATGGCCGCCTGCTTCAAAGCCTTCTGCTACTACTGCATCACAACCTGCATCCTGTGCCTTTAAGGCAAATTTGCTGCTGCTAACAACATGCACAACAGTTATACCATGTTGTTTTAATGTTGAAGTATATGTTTTGGGATTACCTGCTGAAGTAAAAACGATCGGCACTTTTTCATCAATGATCGTTTGAATATGTTTATCAATATCAGGATATAAAAGAGGAACATTTACAGCAAATGGTTTATTCGTTGCCGCTTTGCATTTTTGAATATGTTCTTTTAAAACATCCGGGTACATGCTGCCACTGCCAATAATACCCAATGCACCTGCATTGCTAACTGCACTTGCAAGGCGCCATCCGCTGGCCCAGATCATACCTGCCTGGATTAATGGAATATCAATGTTGAAGAGATTGGTTATTCGGTCAGAATGCATGCGAATTGTGAATTGAGCATTAAGAAGTAATAGTTCGCAAAAATAGAAGCAAATTCACCTATTGTGATGCTTTAATTTATAATTCTTAATTTTTAATTTATTTTTTACTTGCTGCCACCACCAAGATCAATGGCTGTATTATCGCCGATATTAAGATTGCGGCTCACACCTTTTACTTCAGCATCGCTACCTATGAGAGAATTATTAAGTACGATCTCGAATAAATTAGAATAGGCACCTATTATAGAATCCTTTACGATGGCGTGATTCAGTGTTGTGTTATCGCCAATAGCAACATTGGGCCCGATCACCGAATTTTTGATATCGCATCCTTCTCCAATGCTTACGGGTGGGATAATGATGGTGTTCTTATATTTTGATGCGTCCTGTCCGTTGCCACCAAATTTTTTAAGCAAGATCGCATTTGATTCAAGCAAACTTTCTTTCCTGCCGCAATCAAACCAGTTGGTTACTTTGAATGATTGAAATTTTGCACCATGGCCAATCATACATTCCAATGCATCGGTGAGGTTAAAATCCTCGTAACTTGTTTTTCCCTGTACAATTGTATCGAGACAATTATACATAAAATTTGTTTCCTTGATTTTATAAACACCCACAAGTGCCATATTGCTTTTTGGGATCGCAGGTTTTTCAACAACACGGCTGATAGAACCATCATCTTCAATTTCTGCTACACCAAAATTGCGGGGGTCATCTACTTTTTTTACACCAAGCATGGATGTTGGTGATTTAAGAATTTCCTTCACATCATATTCAGCAATGGTATCGCCCAATACGATCAGTACTTCATCATCACCAACAATATCTTTTGTAAGATCAATAGCGTGGCCAATACCATGACGTTCGCCTTGCGTAATAAAATGAGTATTTAGCTCGGGATAATTTTCGATCACGTAATCTTGTATCTTTTCGCCGAGGTATCCTATAATGAAAATGAAATCGGTTATGCCTGCGTCCTTAAGCTGGTCTATAATAATGCTAAGGATCGTCTTTCCCGCTAAAGGGATCAACGCTTTTGGTTGTGTATATGTATGAGGGCGAAGTTTTGTACCTGCACCTGCAACCGGGATGATGGCTTTCATTAATTTTTCCTGCTTGGGGACGTGAAAGTAAATAAATTTTGTGTAAATCGAACACATTAATTCTTGTTTGGGGTTTGGTATTTGGTGTTTACTAATTTGAAAATGGCAAGGATAGCTTGAATCGGCAACTCCAAACAATAAACTCCAAACACATAACCCCAAACATTCCCCTCCTCAGCTTATATTTGCGGGATAAAAATATTTTATGCAAAGAGACAAAGTAATTTTTGATTTAATAGATAAAGAACTTGAAAGGCAACGCAATGGCATCGAATTGATAGCAAGTGAAAATTTTACAAGTCTACAGGTGATGGAGGCAATGGGCACATCACTTACAAATAAATATGCAGAAGGTTATCCTGGAAAAAGGTATTATGGGGGATGTGAAATTGTGGACCAGGTGGAACA
The DNA here is from genome assembly GCA_039934735.1 of Ferruginibacter sp. GTDB lineage: Bacteria > Bacteroidota > Bacteroidia > Chitinophagales > Chitinophagaceae > Ferruginibacter. Next base: position 6,290 of record JBDTLP010000019.1, read on the forward strand.
ACTTGCAATAGATCGCATCAAAGAAATTTTTAATTGTGAATACGCAAACGTGCAGCCGCACAGTGGTGCGCAGGCAAATGCTGCTTTAATGAGTGCGATTTTACAACCAGGCGATAAGATACTTGGACTTGATCTTAGCATGGGCGGACATCTTACACATGGCTCACCCGTGAATTTTTCCGGTAAATTATACAAACCATTTTTTTATGGCGTAAAAAAAGAGACCGGCCTGATTGATTATGAAATGCTGGAAGAAAAAGCACGTACTGAGAAACCAGTTTTAATTATTTGTGGTGCATCTGCTTATAGCCGTGATATTGATTATACAAGAATAAGAAAAGTTGCTGACGAAATAAATGCATTTGTATTGTGCGATATGGCGCATCCTGCAGGATTGATCGCAAAAGGATTATTAAATTCTCCTTTTGATCATTGTCATTTTGTTACAAGCACTACCCATAAAACATTGCGTGGCCCAAGAGGCGGCATTATTTTAATGAAAAAAGATTTTGCAAATCCGTTTGGATTAAAAGATCCTAAAGGAAATATTCGCATGATGAGCCATTTGTTGGACATGGCTGTTTTCCCTGGTACACAAGGTGGCCCATTGGAACATGTGATCGCTGCAAAAGCAATTGCATTTGGCGAAATACTTACTGATGAGTACACAACTTATATTAAACAGGTACAAAAAAATGCGCAGGCAATGGCGAAAGCATTTGTGGCAAAAGATTACCAGATCATTAGTGGTGGAACGGACAATCATTTAATGTTGATCGACCTGAGGAATAAAAATATAACAGGAAAGAAAGCACAGGAAACATTGGATAAGGCGCATATCACTTTAAATAAAAATGCAGTTCCTTATGATGATAAGAGCCCTTTTGTTACAAGCGGCATACGTATAGGCGTACCCGCAGTTACTACCCGTGGCATGAAAGAAGCTGATATGCAAACAGTGGTGGATTTTATTGACAGGGTGCTTAGTAATATTGATGATGAGAATAACATTGCGAATGTAAAAGCAGAGGTAAAAACTTTTATGAGTAAGTTTCCGCTTTATCCGGAGCTTGGATAATTATTGAAGATTTTTTTTAACCACAGAGGAAAAGAAGTTTAAGGACGAGTTTTACAGAGTTATTCGTAAATAATAAAAACTCCGTGAAACTCCATTTTAAAACTCCTACATTTTCCTCTGTGGTTAAAAAACACTAACTAAATAAAAAGAATTTCTCTATGATACAACGTATACAATCTATCTGGTTATTGCTCGCATCAGCATGTGCATTTATAAGTTTGAAAGTGCCGTTTTATAATGGATCAACACTTGAGAAAGGTTCTCATATATTAATAGGAGCTGAAAATTTCACCTTAATGCTACCTACGATTGCTATTGGCATCATCGCATTGTTCACTATTTTTTTATACAGTAATCGAAAAATGCAAATGCGTTTGTGCATGCTTGGTATTTTATTAGAAGGACTACTTATCTATTTATACTACCGGGAAACTACCACTTACATTGCAGGTACAGGAACATTTTCATTAGGATCAATATTGCAGGTGCTTATTTTAATTTTCTTTGTGTTGGCAATTCGTGGTATCAGTAAAGACAATAAGATCATTAAAGAAAGTAACAGGCTGAGATAGGAAATCAGAAGTCAGCAATCAGATATCAGCTGTATTTTCCGATTGTTGATTTCTGACATCTGGTTTCCGTTACAAAAACTTCGCAGTATAACTCCCCTTCACTTTTTTAAGATCCATCGGCTTGCCTGCAAAAACAAGCTTGCCGCCTTCGTCACCGGCTTCGGGACCAAGATCAATGATCCAGTCACAACTTTTTAAAACATCTGTGTTGTGTTCAATTACAATGATTGAATGCCCTTGTTCTACCAATGCATTGAATGAAGCCAATAATTTTTTTATATCATGAAAATGTAAACCTGTTGTAGGTTCATCAAAAATAAAAAGAATGTGCCCCTGGGCTTTTCCTTTACCAAGAAAGGAAGCAAGTTTTACACGTTGCGCTTCACCACCACTTAGTGTGTTGGATGATTGCCCAAGTTTTACATATCCCAAACCAACGTCGCTTAAGGGCTGTATTTTTTTTGCAACATCGGCTCCGTCTTTTGTATCCTTATTAAAGAACTCAATAGATTCATCCACACTCGTCTCCAGCAACTCATAAATATTTTTATCATTGTATTTTACATCCAACACTTCTTCTTTAAAGCGCTTTCCATTGCATACATCACAGATCAAATGAACATCTGCCAAAAACTGCATCTCAACAACTTGTTCACCTTCACCTTTACAGGCATCACATCTTCCGCCATCAACATTAAAAGAAAAATGTTTGGGTAAAAAGCCACGCATTTTACTTAAAGGTTGTTTTGAATACAAATCGCGTATCTCATCATAGGCTTTAATATATGTAACAGGATTGCTTCTACTTGATTTGCCAATTGGATTCTGATCAACAAGTTCAATTTGTTTTATATGATCAATATCGCCACTGATGCCATGAAACAATCCGGGCTTATCAACAAATTCTCCTTTTATCTTTTGCAATGCAGGATAAAGAATTTGTTTTACCAAAGTTGTCTTGCCACTTCCGCTAACACCACTCACTGCACACAATACATTCAATGGAAATTGTACGGTGATATTTTTTAAATTATTTTGAACAGCACCTTCAATGGTAATTGACCTGTTCCACTTACGAATATGCTTAGGTGGTTCAATGCTTAACTTACCTGACAAATATTTTCCGGTAAGACTATCCTTATCCGCAATGATCTCATCATAATTTCCGGCAGCTACCACTTCGCCACCAAGATGACTTGCCAATGGGCCCATATCAATGATGTGATCGGCTTCTCTCATCATCATCTCATCATGCTCAACAACAACTACTGTGTTACCTAAGTCACGCAACTCTTTTAAAACAACAATAAGCCTTTCTGTATCCCTGCTGTGAAGTCCAATAGAAGGTTCATCAAGAATGTACAATGAGTTGGTAAGATTGCTTCCTAAACTGCGTGTGAGTTGAATACGCTGGCTCTCACCACCACTTAATGAATTGGCAAGACGATTTAAAGTAAGGTAACCAAGGCCAACATCGATCAACGTTTTTAAACGATGGTGAATTTCGATCAATATTCTTTTTGCAACCTGGCTATCGTATTCACTAAGTTTTAATTTATCAAACCAGGTTTGCAGGTCTTTCACCGGTAATTCACACAACTCACCAATATGCTTACCTGCTACTTTTACATACAATGCTTCTTTGCGCAGGCGATAACCCTTACAATCTGTACACAATGTACGGCCACGATACCTGCTTAATAAAACGCGGTATTGCACTTTATATAAATTCTGTTCTACTTCTTTAAAGAAATCATTGATGCCTTGTACGTGCTGATTGCCTTTCCATAGTTCATCAAGTTGTGCTGCTGTAAGATCCATGATCGGTTTATGAACAGGGAAATCAAATTTCTTTGCAGCTTTTACAAATGCTTCTCTCCATAAGCCTAGCTTCTCTCCTTTCCAGGGCGCAACGGCACCCTCGTACACGCTTAGCCGTTTATCGGGAATGATCAGATCAGGATCAATACCAAGTATCTGTGAAAAACCTTCGCAGGTTGGACAAGCACCAAAAGGATTATTAAAAGAAAAAAGATTGGGAACAGGTTCTTCAAACTGGATACCGTCCAATTCAAATTTATTACTGAAGTTCAATAACTTTTTTCCATTGATCTCCATTTCCATCATGCCCTCACCTTCATAAAAAGCAGTATTCACAGAATCTGAAATGCGATGCATATCATCTTCATCGAATTCTTTTTTAATTAACCTGTCAATTAAAATATAGCAATCGGATGTTTTATTATTATCCAATGATGAAATAAAAGATTTAAGATCTTTCATTTCCAATAAGTCTTCTATCCGTAATATTTCTTTGTCTTTATATAATCTTGAAAAACCTTTTTGCAATAAAATATTCAGTTCTTCTTTTATATCCCTGTTTATTCCTTTTTTAAATGGGACAAGAATTAATATTTTATCTCCTTCTTTTAATGCCTGAATAGCTTTGATCACATCTGCTACATCATCTTTCTTTACTTCTCTTCCGCTTATTGGTGAAATTGTTTTACCCGCTCTTGCAAAAAGCAATCTTAAGTAATCATAAATCTCCGTCATGCTGCCAACTGTACTGCGTGGTGTACGTGTAATAACTTTTTGTTCAATAGCAATCGCAGGACAAAGCCCTTTGATATAATCTACATCAGGTTTATTCATACGCTGCATGAATTGCCTTGCATAAGCGCTAAGGCTTTCTGCATAACGACGTTGTCCTTCTGCAAATAATGTATCAATAGTTAGTGATGATTTTCCTGAACCAGAAACACCTGTAACGACAACGAGTTTACTGCGTGGTATCTCTACAGTTATGTTTTTTAGATTATGTACACGTGCACCTTTTATTAAAATATCATTGGAGGATTGCATACTATCACCCACTTTTGAATATTGTGCAACATCTTTTTTTTTCTTCGCAATTTTTGTTTCCATATTACGATGCAAAATTACCGGATTATGTAGTAATTACTGTCAATTGTGAAAATATTGGTAAAGTCACTACGTAGTTATACGAATGAATTCGAGAACAAGTACTTTAGTTTTGGATTTCAGCAAAAAAAACTTCAAAAAGATTTGGTGGATTATTTTTTATCTATACTTTCACAGTCCAATATCCAGTAAACGAAAAACCGCAGATGCCTATCACGACAGACTTCTACGTTCCTTTTCTCACTTATTGGACCCTGTAACAAAATAGTCCTAAACCACTTAAAACTGTAGAAGTTTATGAAATGCCTTCAAAACCTAACTGACCAGCAACTCGTTCGTTCATACATGGACGGCGACGCAAATGCCCTTGCAACTTTAGTAGTTCGTTACAAGGACAAAATTTACACTTCCATTTACTTATTAGTAAAAGACAAATATCTTGCTGAAGATATTTTCCAGGATGTGTTTATCCGTATTATCGATACACTTAAGGGTGGTCGTTATACAGACGAAGGAAAATTTTTACCATGGGCAATGCGTATCGCACACAACCTATGTGTAGATCATTTCAGAAAAGTAAAACGCAGTCCAAGCATTAAAACAAGTGACGACCGCGACATCTTTGAAGTACTAAACTTCTTTGAAGCTGGTGCTGATCAAAAAATGATGGCTGATCAAAGTCATGACCGCGTTAGAAAAATGATTGATATGTTGCCAGAAGATCAAAGAGAAGTAATCATTCTTCGTCATTATGCTGATCTTAGCTTTAAAGAAATTGCAGGCTTAACAAAATGCAGTATCAATACAGCACTTGGCAGAATGCGTTATGGTTTGATAAATCTTCGCAAAATGATGACTGAAAAACAAATCGCTTTATAATAAAAGATAATGTAACCCCCATATTTAAATCCTTCCTGGAAACGGGAGGGATTTTTTATTTGTAGATTTCGTTTAATTTGAAGACTTCAATGAAAAGAAATATTCAATATTCGACGTACAATATTCAATTTTCAAGAAGGAAGAAGCTTTGTTCGTGATTCGATATTCCTTGTTCCTTGTTCGATATTCTAAAATGTCAAGAGAAGCCAACTTTTCGTAAGAAAGATTTATTTCTTATAAAACGCATCCAATCCACATTGCAGCCATGCAAGATAAACTTTGGGATCTTTAGTATATTCTACGGGGTGAGATAATAAAACTTCATTGGTATTTAAAATAGCATACATAGGTTGTGCATTCTTGGCAAAATTCTCAGTTTGAAAAGTTGCCCACTTATCACCAACAGTTACGATATCTTTATCAATACCATTTTTGGTTTTGTACGTAAACTGTTTTGCAGCAGGCAATTCTTTTTTATCATCCACATATAATGAAATAACAATAAATTTTTCTTTCATTAATTTATAAACGTCTGGCTGGCTCCAAACATTTTCTTCCATGCGGCGGCAGTTCACACAGGCATAGCCGGTAAAATCAAGTAGGATTGGTTTATTTTCTTCGCATGCCATTTGTAATCCTTCTTCATAATCGTGGGAACAATTTAATCCCAATACACAATCGGTATTTTTAAAATGAGTAGTATTGGTTGTTTCGTTTTTATAAATACTATAGTTTAACGGTGGCGGGAAGCCGCTTATCAATGAAAGATTTGCCCACTTTGTATTTGTAACTCCGGGAATAAGATATAGCGTAAAAGCCAACACAATCAATCCAATTGAAATTCTTCCAGCAGATAATTTCTTTATAGGTGAATCATGCGGAAATTTTATTTTCCCGAAAAGATATAAGGTAAGTGCTGCACCAATGATAACCCAAAGTCCAATAAATACTTCACGTTTTAAAATATTCCAATGCATCACCTGGTCGGCATTAGAGAAAAATTTAAATGCAAGTGCTAATTCAACAAAGCCGAGTACCACTTTTACTGAATTCAACCAGCCGCCGGATTTTGGCAACGAATTTAGCCAGTTTGGAAACAATGCAAACAATGCAAAAGGTAACGCCAATGCCAAACCGAAACCACCCATTCCAAATGTTAATCGCATGGCTCCACCAGTTCCCGACAAAGAACCTGCAAGTAAGGAGCCTAATATTGGGCCTGTACATGAAAATGAAACCAGGGCAAGCGTAAGTGCCATAAAAAATATACCGGCAATATTTCCTACACCTGATTTGCTATCTGCCTTACTGGAAAGCCCGGATGGTAATGTAATTTCAAAATATCCAAAAAAAGATATGGCAAAAAATACAAAAATGGCGAAGAAGAAAACGTTTAAATAAACATTGGTGGAAATATTATTTAATATTTCCGGACTAATCTTTTCTAAGAAATGAAAAGGTAAACTTATCAACACATAAATAAGAAAAATAAAAAATCCATATAAAAATGCATTCCGGATACCTGCTTTTTTAGAAGTAGATTTTTTTGTAAAGAACGAAACCGTCAGCGGTATCATTGGGAAAAGACATGGAAGGATCAATGCTACAAAGCCACCCAAAAAGCCAAGCCAGAAAACGGTAGCAAGTCCTTTGGATTCAGTTGTGTCAGCATTTCCGCATTCAGTAACGGGATGTTTTACATCAATAGAAGAGATCAATATCCTGTTTGGCGTTAATGCAACAACCGTTTTATCAAGTGTTATGGTTTGCTTTTGTTCTTCCTGTAAAAATTGTTCTTTGTCTGAAACCTCGTAATTCATTTTGAACCTGAGTACCGGTAAAACGTTCTTCGTAAACGTTATGGTTTGAATTATTTCAATATCACCTGTTGCAATATTCTTTTTATGCTTATCAAATATCGGGTCTTCAATAGCCGTATATTTTGCATTGATCTTTAATGGCCCTGCAGCAACAGAAGAATCATTATAAGTAATTACCATTCCCAATAATCCATCAACATCATCTTTGGTAGTATACAGGTACCAGTTGTTCCTAATAACGCCTTTGAGTTTTATTTCATATTCTTTTTCGCTGATTTTTTTTGCGGCGTTTTCCCATTTAATATTTAAACTATCCTGGGCATAACTATTTTTTGCAAATAGAATAACAGAAAAAATAAAAACGAAAAGTGATTTTAAAAGACGCATGTGATTGAGAATAAAAAATCCCGATACTATCGGGATTCAAAACAAAAATAAAGATTTATTTACCGTCTACTTTTATAGAAAAGGGAATTTCTTTCGGAGGAAGGCATTTTTTATCATCACATGTCATGTAGGTGACAGTTCCCTTTATCACCGTTGAAGCAGATGATCTCAATTTTACTTTTTGAATAAAATCAACTTTATTGGCGTAATATTTAAGGGTGGATTTAAAGTTGGGATCATAAGTCTTTTCAAGCTTACCATCTTCTCTTATTTTACCATCTAATTTTACAAGTGGGTTTGCAGTAAAAGCAAATGAAGTTGGTTCTGGGCCTTCGCCGGCGTCCTGCGCATATATATGCCATTTACCATCTACGAGAGCTGTCATGTGCAATTCATATGTCTTATCAGCAATTTTTTTAGCAGTATATGTCCATTGTACAGGATTTTCTATCTGGGCCTGGGTGCCAGTAACAATTGCAAACAGAAGAAATGGGAGGAGTAACGTTTTTTTCATGATTTATAAATATGTTCAAAAATAAAGTTCTTAATGGGGATTGTGGTAATAAGGGCTGTTAATTTTTTAATTTGAAAATTTGGTGATTTGAAAATTAAAATCGCAAGTCGAAAACGCTTTCATCATCAAATTTTCAAATCTTCAAATCAACCAATTCCAAAAAGCGACTTAAATACAATCCTCCCATCGTTATTCCCCAATGCCGAATTACAAGCCCGTTCAGGATGTGGCATCATTCCAACTACATTTCCTTCTTTATTAGAAATTCCTGCAATATTTAGCATCGCACCATTCGGATTACTTTCATCTGTAATATTTCCGTTTTCATCGCAATAACGATATTTTACCTGGTTATTTTTCTGGATCAATTCCATATCTGCGTTGCCTGCAAAATATCTTCCTTCACCATGGGCAATCGGAATTTTTAAAGCCTTTCCTCCTGAGTTTACGCCATTTGCCAAATAAATATTTTTACAAATAAATTGCTGATGCGCATTTCTTAATAAGGCACCAGGTAATAAACCGCTTTCGCATAAGATCTGGAAGCCATTACAAACACCCAATACTTTTCCGCCTTTTCCTGCAAAATCAATCACACTTTGCATCATCGGGCTGAACCTTGCTATGGCGCCGCATCTCAGGTAATCGCCAAAACTAAATCCACCGGGCAAAACAATACAATCTTCCTTAGTAAAACTGCTGATATCTTTATCCTTATGCCACAACGTTATTACTTCCTGCTGAAGGTCATTTTGCAATGCATCTACCATATCCCTATCGCAATTAGAACCGGGAAACATTACTACGCCAAATTTCATTGTGAGATTTTGTAGGTTATTATAATTTGTTACTCTTTGTTGGGTGAATAAGTGAATGAGTCAATAAGTGAATACGCCAAAATAAAACAGAACTATTCACTCATTCACCTATTCACCCATTCACATTTGCGAAATTACAACCACAGAATAACTTTACCGCAGAAAATATCCCGTAATGATTGTCAACAGCACCAGGCTCCAATGAAAAAAAATGGAAAACCATTTCCGTTCCGGGAAAAAAAATGCAGCAGCAGTAAAGCCTGCAACAGGAACTGCGGTTAATATCCAATAATCAAAATTGTGAGTAGCATTTAAAAAAGGAACAAAAATGGCTACCAATAAATAAAGATAAATAAGGCTCCAGCTTTTGCGTGACTGTACCAACAAACGCCGCATATTATTTTGAATAAAGATCATCCCTGTAAAAATTATGACCGATATAAGAATGATCGCCGTATAGGCCCAGGCTGTTTCATTAAACCTGGGCAAGTTAACGGAGAAGCCTGGTAGCCGGTAATGCTCCCACCTGTTGGTCAAAAAGAACCAGGCTCCTCCTAGGTAATAAGGGGTCAGTATTCCAAGAAAAGTAATGATCCATTCAGGTAATTTAAATGGACGTGTAATAATGATCCCTACAATGATCATTAAAGAAAATGCGATGGATGGAAAATAAAATAAGGTAGCCACACCCGTTACCATGCCAATATTGAAAAGCGTTGTTTTTGCATTTGGGTTATTATAGATATTGCACAGTTTCGATAACACCCATATCAATAATGTATTGATGATAAGTGGTGCTGATAAAACATACCATTCTTTAAAAAGAGAAGTAACAAGTAAATAACTCATACCAGGCAGGTAATTTGGCTTTGGCAACAATCGCTGGTCATTGATCAGCTTATTAATGCTGATCGCCTGTATGTAAAGTAAAAGGAATGCAATAAAACTATACATCGTCGGCACAGTTCCGATTGCAGGGGCCAGCCATTTCAGAACGGCCCGGTATAAAATTCCATCCAGTTGTTGTGGCACGGGAATTTTGGGATGTATGAACATGGGCAGTTTTAGTACAAGTCCATACAGAAAAAGCAGGAAGTTATTGTATGGATTATTGGCTTTAAATGTGCCTATCACAGAAATTGATTAAATGCATAAATGATAATTCAGTGCAAAAATGGGGAAATGATATCAGATATCAGTCATCAGCCATCAGAATTTATAAAAGTTGAATGTCTATTATGATATTTCGCCATGGCCTGGTGTTATCACCAGCCATGATATTGCGGTTGGTGATAACACCGCAACTTTTCGGAAGTTTTTTTTATCAACACCAATGATGGGAACGCGGATGATACGGACTGAGCGGATATTCACCGATTTATGCTGCTGTGCAGCATGGCGGAACCAATATGAAAGTTGTATCTGTAATTTTTTGGAACAAAAAATAAATCCGTGATCATCCGCTCAGTCCGTATCATCCGTCCTCCAATCCTACGTCGCAATAAAAATCAAAATCCTAAAACAGGATTTAAGATCTTCTAACACTTATGGTTAGAACACCAAGCCGCAGCTCAAAATCAGTGAATCAGTGGCATCAAAAATCAACTTTTGCAAATGCGATATATCCCAGGTACACACACGGTATGATCAGCTGTCTTAAACCCGTTTGTTTGGCAAGACGTGGCATAAACCCATAACCTACTTCATTACTTTTTACTGTGTGGTATCTTTTTACTTCTCCACTGGGAACAATACTTTGATCACTTAAAATTTGTTTCTGCCTGTCACGGTCAATAAATAAAAAATGAATTTCTCCTCCTGAATTTAAATTACAGAAAGAAAGAAAATTATCATTGTCAACATCATATTGCTTTTTATGAATGACACTGTTCCATTCCAGTTTCAATGAACTATCAATACTTAAAACAACCACATCATTATAATAATACCGGTTTGTTTGTAATTCTGACCCCGAATTAAATGGACGATAACCGTAGTAATATGGATTTGAGAGATAATAATCAGATGAAGAAACATAAGGCAACTGGCTATTATAATAACTCCTGTTCCATGAATTATTAAAAAGGCTTTCTGTATAAAAATCTTCTGCAGAAACAACAAATCCACCATTCTTTTTTACAATAGCATTTCGAATAACGAGATTATCAAAAACAAATCGTGACTGATCATCACTATTTATTGCGTACCTGAATGAATCCGAAAAAACATTAAATGCAGCCCTGATTGGTTTATCACCATTAACATCAATGAAAGAAGTAAACAACCCCTCGATACTTCCACGTCGTTGTCCATAATAAAAAGAGTTGATGATATAATTTTTATTCAGGTTATCAACTTTAATCACAATTTCTTCAATGAGTTTTCTGCCAAGTGAAACTTTATAATTCCTGAAACTTTCCATGCCGGGTTTGTGCAAAGTAACTTCCAGGTCGCTTGCAGTATCTTTTCGGGATGACCGCTTTGTTTCTTTTGCAAATAGAAAATTACCTGTATTGTCAACAGCCAGATCACTATACACTTCTTTATCATCGTTGAATTTCATTTGTGACCTTGTGCTATCAAGCAATTTCAGATCGGAATCATAAAGTTTTGTGGCAAGCATCAGCGTTTCATTCTTCAATTGCCTTTTATAAACGAGTATCCTTTGTTTGTCTTCACTGAATATGGTCGTATAAATTTTATTATCAGAAAGTACGCTGATCTTTGTTGTATCCAGTTGTATTGGCTCTTCCAGTTGCTTTCCTGAAAGATCCATTTTCATTGCCTTACAATAAATAATACTATTCTTCTGATATTGGTATATCATGAAATAATAATTTTTATATGTAATGAAATCTATATTAAAAGTTCTGTCGGGAACAAAATCCAATGGGATATTTCCTATCAGGTGCATGTCATTATCATACTTTGCAAGTACATGTTTTTGCCTGATGTTTTTATAAACAATATAGTTGCTGTCGAATTTGCCAAGTATCTCAAAATAAATATCACGCGTATCAAGTTTACTATATTCTGAAAAAGTAATTTTTTGCGCATGCGCATTTACCAGTAAAAACAATACGAAAATTAAAATAATACCTGGACGTTTCATGTAGCAGTGCTTTTAAATGAAATTACGATTTATACCGGATAATGAATGCTTGTTTCTGAATCCAGGATACTATTATCTTTACAATATGCAAACTGTTTTAATAACCGGTGGGACAGGAATGATAGGCAGTGCTCTTGCAAAACACCTCTCTGCGAAGGGATATCAAATTATTATTCTTACCAGATCACCTGCCAACAAAGAAAACAATAAATTCATACATTATGCTGCATGGGATATAAAAAAACAGGAGATTGATATTGATGCATTTCAATCAGCAGATTTCATTATTCATCTTGCAGGTGCAGGCGTGGTTGATAAAAGATGGACCGAAGCATATAAAATAGAGATCGTTGAAAGCAGGACACTCAGTAGTAAATTATTAATTGATACTTTGAAAAATCATACCAACAAAGTAAAAGCGATCATTAGCGCCTCTGCTACGGGTTGGTATGGGCCAGATAAAGAACCAGGAAAATCTTTTATTGAAACGGATCCTGCATACACTGATTTTTTAGGACATACCTGTCTGTTATGGGAACAAAGTATTGAACCTGCTCAATCATTGGGCGTTCGTGTATGTAAATTAAGAACTGGTATTGTATTGAGTAATAATGGTGGCGCTTTAGCAGAATTTAAAAAACCTTTAAAGTTTGGAATAGCAGCTATCCTTTCCAGTGGCAAACAAATAGTAAGTTGGATCCATATTGATGATCTCTGTGAAATGTACTTCCATGCAATTGAAAATGATACGATGAGTGGAAGTTACAATGCAGTTTCACCTTTACCTGTAAGCAATAAGCAATTAACACTCACACTCGCCAAAGGGATGCGTGGAAAATTTTTCATTCCTATGCATGTGCCTTCACTGCTGTTAAAAATAATCCTGGGAGAAAGCAGCATCGAAATTTTAAAAAGCACAACAATTAGTGCGGAAAAAATGAAAGAAACTGGTTTTACTTTTTCATATCCATCTATTGAACCTGCAATAAAAAACCTTTTAGCGATCAGTAGTAAATAATATTTTTACAGATCTGTCTTAATAATTCTGCTTCTACTGAGCCAAAAAAACAAAAATGCATATATTATTGCCAATGATATAACAAGCCAGGTATAATCTGTTGGCAGGTTAGCTTTGGCGAATGATTTTAAAGGATTGTCAGGAAATGTAAGTAAGCCGTCTGACGCATTCATGGGAAGATAATCTCCCATACTTCCCAAATCACCAAAACCATCTTTTCTTAATTTCAGGCTCCATACATCCAGTAATTGTGAAATAATATTTTCTGCACCCAGGTAAATAAAATAGAGTCCAATAGCAAATCCTGTGCGTCTAATCCATACTGATATGAGTACTGCGATGAGGTTATAAGAAAGTGCTTTAAGGAAAAAAAAGCCTACATGAGAAAACCCATCTAATGAAAAATCTGTGCCTGTAGAAAATCCAAAACCAAGCGCTGTGATAATAACAAGTAAAGTGCTTGCTATAGCTGCTATTACTGCCAGTGCAAGTTTTACATTGATAAATTGTTGCCGGCTCCATCCATCTAAAATATTCTGGCGGTTTGTTTTGTAAGTAAATTCATTTGTAATTAATATGATCAATAAAAAAGCCGGCAGTATTAACAGGAATCCGGTAGTATAACTGGTCGTTTGCCATGTATAACTAAAATCGTAAGGGTTAAATTTAGATATAAGTTTAGCAGCATTTGACTGATTAACAATATTCTTGAATATACTGTAAATAATATAATTGGATGCAAAAACCCCAATAGCAAAAAAACTTGCGATCACTATGAATGTCCGGTAGTTCTTTATTTTCAGCCATTCTATTTTTAAAAGTTTCAACATTGGTTTTTTATATTTTAAATTTCATTCAATTTTTCTCGTGACTAATGTTTTCACCAGCAACTTTTCAATATTTTGTTCTTGGCTGGTGAAAGCACCAGGCCATGGCAGCATAGCTAATTCGTCAATTCAAAAAACTTACTTTCCAGGCTTTTCTTTTTGAGAAGGAGGTGCGACAAAACAATTCCGTTATTAAAACAAAATTGATTTACTGCTCCAAGGTCTGCCATGCCTGATGGGAAAAATACCTGCACCATTTTATCAGCCACCATTACTTTTGTATTTCCCGGAATTTGTTGCAGCACATTCTTTAACTTTTCCATATCTACAGCAGATACTTCAACGAGGTCTTCATTAACAAGTATTTCATTTACGTCCCCATAAGTGATCAAAGTACCTTGTTTCAAAATAGCAACATGGGTACAAACTTTTTCTACTTCATCCAACAGGTGACTCGCCATGATCACTGTTTTCCCTTCGTGTGATAATTTTTTTATCAACTCCCTTATCTCTGCAATACCAACAGGATCTAAACCATTGGTAGGTTCATCAAAAACCAGCACATCAGGATTACCCAAAAGTGCAGCTCCTATGGCAAGGCGTTGTTTCATACCAAGGCTATATGTACTGAACTTAGAATTTTTTCGTTTGGCAAGATCTACGATTTGTAATACACGATCTATATCATCAGCCCCTCTGCCTTTTATTGCAGCAGCAATTTTTAGATTTTCAACAGCAGATAAATAATGATAAAAATTGGGTGTTTCTAATAATGTACCGATCTGTTTGCGTTGCTGTTCTGTAGGCGCCTGGTCAAAAAGTGTATATTCTCCGCTGGTTGCTTTTAAAACATCCATTACAATACCAAGCAAAGTCGTTTTACCACTGCCGTTAGGCCCGAGTATTCCAAATACAGTTCCTTTAGGGACGGAAAAACTAACTTTGTTCAGCGCCTTTATATTGCCGTATGTTTTTGAAATGTTGTCTACAGTTAGTATTGCCACGTCAAGAATTTTGAATTATGAGTTTGTACTTAAAATTACGGGTATTTTATCTGTCTTGTACTTTATGTATTAGAGGAAATATGAAATCAGAATCGCTGTTTATCAAAAAAACTTTCAATCATAATAAACACATTCAGAATTCATAACTCATAATTCTAAACTTACTGCAGGTTTTGCATAAAATAATCTGTCACTTTCTGATACAAATGCGCCCTGTCTTTTCCAAGCACATTGTGTTCATGGCCGGGATAGATCATGTAATCTACCTGCACACCCTTATCAATAGCTGCTCTTACAAACATTACGGAATGCTGTTGCAATACAACAGGATCCTGCAATCCATGTATCAGTAAAAGTTTGCCTTTTAATTTTCCAGCTTGTTTGATAAGATTTGTTGATTCAAATCCATCCGGATTTTCTTCAGGTGTATCCATGTATCTTTCTGTGTACATAATCTCGTAATAATGCCAGTCCATGACCGGGCCGCCTGCAACCGCTGCTTTAAAAACGCCAGGATGATTGAGCATAAAATCTGTTGTCATAAATCCACCATAACTCCAGCCAAACAATCCCATATTACTTTTATCTGTGTAAGCAAGATTATTCAAATAATTTATTCCCGCCATCATATCTTCCATTTGTGCCTCCCCTGCCCTTCGAAACATGGATTGTTCGAAAGCACGGCCACGACTGGAACTTCCTCTTGTATCCAATGTGAAAACAACATAACCTCTTTCGGCCATGTACTGGAACCAATAATCGCCTGCACCACCATTCCAGCCGTTTAAAACAAGTTGTGCATGAGGCCCGCCATACCAATAAACAATAACAGGATATTTTTTTGTTTCATCAAAATTTGTGGGCTTGAATAACCTGCAATACAAATCTGTTCCTTCAGTATTTTTTATTGTGAAAATATCCATTTTACCAAGGCTATAATCTGACAATGGATTTTTAGATTGTAATAAAATTTTTGTCTTACCTGATTTCACATCAATAAGCTGGATCGTCCTTGCATTTTGCGGGCTGCTGAAATTATCAATTGCATAATCACCATCACTGCTTACAAATGCATTGTGCAAATCTTTTCCTTCTGAAATCTCTTTTGTTTTTGCCGTTTTTAAATTTACCCTGTATAAACTTTTTGCAATGGGGGATTCCTGTGTAGATGTATAAAATAAATTTTCACCTGTTACATCAAAACCTTTCACTTCTACTACTTCCCATTGCCCGGCAGTAAGTTGTCTTACAAGACTTCCATCTGCATTATACAAATACAAATGATTCCATCCATCTTTTTTACTTTGCCAGATAAATTGCCCGGGACTGTTTTTCACAAACAGCATAGGTACTAACGGTTCTACATACTTGTTATCTGTTTCTTCAAACAATGTTTTAATAAATGAACCTGTAGTTGCATCATATTGGTTGAGCCACATATCATTTTGTCCACGGTTCAATACAGCGATATAAATGTATTTATCATCAGGGCTCCAGGCGATGTTGGTAAGGTATTGTTCAGCGGGGCCCTGCGTTTTTACCCATGTTGTTGTTTTAGTAACTGCATTGTAAATACCAAGTGTTACATGATGACTTTTATCGCCTGCCATTGGATAACGTATATTATTTACTTTTGCAGGGCGTACGGTCCAGTCGATGATTGGATAATCAGGAACCATGCTTTGATCCATGCGATAAAATGCAAGCATCTTTCCATTGTTGCTCCAGAAAGTTCCTTTTGTAATTCCAAATTCACTTTGATGAACAGTAGAAGCATATACAATATCCACGCTGCCATCCTGCGTTACTTTTTTTGCATCGCCGTTTTTTGAAACATATAAATTAAAACTATCGAGATAAGCTATATAGCCATCGCTGCTTTCTTCTACATTTTCTTTGGATGCAATATTTTTATCAATGATGGTTTTGTATTCATTGGTTAATGGACTCAAAGAAAATTTTCGTCCCTTGATATTTACGATCCATTTGTCGGCATTAAATTGTATTGGAGGAAATGCAGCCATGGTATCCAAAGAAGCTGCACGCAATTTTTCATTGAACTGTATAAGCGTTAAAAAAACATCGTCCTGTTTGCTTTTAAAATTTCCTTTTACAAAAGCATCAATGCCATCTGTTTTTTTTACATACACATAATCATCGGTTCCTTTTATAAATTGAAGCTGCTTAAGATTTTCAGGAGCAAGCGTGGTTCTGTTATTAACCATCGCATCTTCCATTGATAACATTTTCTGCTGTGCAAATGATAGGTTAGTAACCAGGAAGCTCAATAAGAAAATAAAATTTCTTTTCATGTGTGATTTTTTTTGAAGGGGCTAAAAGTAGGAAATAAATGCCGGAAGTATAGTATGCTATACTATATTCTATAGTTGTTTAAAAGTAACCTTGTTTGAAGACACATTTAATAAAGCAATTCCGCCACATTTTACTGCCAAATTATTTTTTTGATGCCCGACAGGAAAATCAAAACAAACAGGATAATTATATTCCTTTACTTTTTCCAATACAATTTCTTCCAGGGTTTTACCAAACTCCTCCGCTTCATCATCTTTTTTTATTTTAAAACCACCGATCACCAATCCTTTTAATTCATCAAGCCTGCCACTGCGTTTTAAATTCCAAAACATACGATCGATACTATATAAATATTCGCCTGTATCTTCAACGAACAATATATCTCCTTTTGTAAGAATGATGCTGTTACTTCCTGCAAGGCTTTCAAGTGTTTTTAGATTGCCTCCAACAAATTTACCCTTGCATTCGCCATACCTGTTATTAGGATTGGGAGGAATATTATAATTGATCTCATCTCCCAGCAGGCATTGCCTGATAGATTCAATGCTATCCTTCTGAACCTGTTCAGCAAGATTCCAGTCATCCGGAAAACTATTACACATTTTCGAATGAATGCCCGCTACATTATGTTTGTTGATATAACTATGGATCACTGTTATATCGCTAAATCCTATGATCCATTTTGGCTCAGTCAAAAATTTAGTAAAATCGATTTTGTCAATGATCCGAACAGCCCCATAGCCACCCCTGGCACACATAATCGCTTTAATACTTTTATCATCAAGCATTTGCTGCATGTCTTTAAGCCTTTCTTCATCTGATCCGCCATAGGTAAAATCTTTTTTACCCACCGTATTTCCAATCCTGATTTTAAAACCCCACTCTTCCATTTTATGTATGGCTGGCTGTACCTCTTCTAAAGTAATGAAACCTGCAGGGCAGGTAATTCCAATCATGTCACCTGGTTTTAAATAAGCCGGAATAATTGGAGGAAACTTACTTTCATTTTCAGGCAACAGGCTCATGTTTTTATTGAATACCGAAACACTTGCAAACAATGGAAGTATGGAGCTTAAAAAATATTTACGATTCATGTACTAAAGTTATTTGAAATCGATGAAGACAATTGATTCATTTAATAATTATTAATTTTTATATTTTGTCAAATTACTTGCAGGAATTAAGATTCAAATCATCTACTTTAGTATTAAATTTTTTCTTAATCAATATTTCACAATTTTATGGACAACACGCTTTATTTAGCCGATCTGCACAAAGTTGGCTTAACAGATATTGAACAGGTTGGTGGAAAAAATGCTTCCCTTGGCGAAATGCTTCAAAACCTTACACAACTTGGGATACAGATACCAGGCGGTTTCGTTGTAACGGTTGCAGCATATCGTGAGTTCATCAGGTATAATAATCTTGATGAAGAAATTCACCGCATCATAAATAACATTAAGCTTGATGATATAGAATCGTTGCGCCGCGGTGGATTGCAAGCGAGGCAACTTTTAAAGAACGCTAAATTTCCAAGAGAACTGAGTGAGGCCATCATTGAAAAATATTATGAACTGAGTAAATTATACGACCAGGATATGACGGATGTGGCAGTACGTTCATCTGCAACTGCAGAAGATCTTCCTGATGCATCTTTTGCAGGGCAACAGGAAACTTATTTGAATGTGCGTGGGCCAGCTCCATTGATGAATGCAGTTCGTAACTGCTTTGCATCCATTTTTACAGATCGTGCCATCAGTTATCGACAGAGTTTTGGTTATGATCATTTCAGCATCGGGCTTTCTGTGTGCGTACAAAAAATGGTGAGAAGTGATCTTGGCGCATCAGGTGTTGCATTTTCTTTGGATACAGAAAGTGGTTTTAAAGATGTTGTAGTGATCAATGCTTCTTTTGGTTTGGGAGAAATGATTGTACAAGGTTCTGTATCTCCGGATGAATACATCGTATTTAAACCTGCCATGAAAAAAGGTTTCAGCAGCATCATTGAAAAAAAGTTGGGCATCAAGGATAAGATGATGGTGTATGGTGATAACCCGGACGAAAGGGTGCAGATCATACATGTAGAAAAAGCATTACAGCAACGCTATTGTTTAAAAGATGAGCGCATTATCCAGCTGGCACAATGGGTTACAAAAATTGAAGAATATTACAGCAAGTTAAAAGGCCATTGGTGCCCAATGGACGTAGAGTGGGCCATTGACGGTTTGAGTAAAGAATTATTTATTGTACAGGCAAGGCCCGAAACGATCCACTCCCAAAAAGATTTTTCAAAGATCACCGAATATGTAATGGATGAAAGCATTCCTAAAAAAACGTTGGTGAAAGGAATTGCTGTTGGTGATAAGATTGGTTCGGGCAAAGTATCCATTTTGTTTTCTATGGATAAAAGGGTTACTGAAGGGCATGAGTTCCAGGCCGGTGATGTGTTGGTAACAGATATGACAGACCCTGATTGGGAACCCATCATGAAGAAAGCATCTGCCATCATAACGAACAAGGGTGGACGCACCTGTCACGCTGCTATTGTAGCCCGCGAGTTGGGTGTGCCCGCAATCGTTGGTTGTGGCAATGCAACTGATATTTTAAATGATGGGCAATTGGTAACAGCTTCCTGTTGCGAAGGAGATGAAGGACTTGTGTACGAAGGTGCTGTTCAATACAAAAAAATAGAAACGGATCTGAATGACCTGCCAAAAGTAAAAACGCCGATCATGCTTAATGTGGCATCACCTAACCTGGCATTTCGTTTTTCGCATTTACCCAATGCAGGTGTGGGTTTGGCAAGGGAAGAATTTATCATCAACAATTATATCCAGATTCATCCAATGGCTTTATTGAAACACAAAGAGCTGAATGATCCGGAACTAAGTGCTACCATTAAAACGATGATCCGTGGTTTTGAAAATGAAGAAGAGTTTTTTATCCAGCGTTTGAGTTATGGTATTTCTAAAATTGCAGCTTCTTTTTATCCTAATAAAGTGATTGTTCGTTTCAGTGATTTTAAAAGCAATGAATATTATAATTTATTGGGCGGAAAATATTTTGAGCCACATGAAGAAAATCCAATGATCGGCTGGAGAGGTGCCAGCAGGTATTATTCTGATAAATATAAAGAAGCATTTGGACTGGAAGTAAAAGCCATCCGCCGGGTAAGAGAAGAGCTTGGATTGAGCAATGTTGTAGTCATGGTTCCATTCTGCAGAACGGTAGAAGAGCTTTTGAGAGTACAGGAAGTGATGAAAGAATATGGGTTGGAAAGAGGAAAAGAAGGACTGGAATTATATTTAATGGCAGAAATTCCTTCCAATATTTTAATGGCGGAACAATTTTCAAAACATATAGATGGATTTTCGATCGGTTCTAATGACCTTACCCAGTTAACGCTTGGGCTTGATCGTGATTCTTCCCTGGTGGCGCATTTATACGATGAAAGAAATCCGGCTGTAAAAGAAATGTTGCGGATGCTGATCGTAACGGCTAAGAAAATGAAGGTAAAAGTGGGTATTTGCGGGCAGGGGCCGTCGGATTTCCCGGATTTTGCACAATTCCTGGTAGAACTTGGTATTGATAGTATTTCAGTAACGCCGGATTCGATTGTGAAAACGGTAAAAGCCATCGCCGAGGTAGAAAAGGGGATGTCCTGATAAGTAATTTTCATTATAAGAAAGTGCCGTACAAGAGCGTACGGCCTTTTTTTTTGGAAAATCTCAAAAAAACTTAAAAAATACCCAACCATTTACGACCTTGACGTAGTTATATACAAGTAGATGGAACAACTTTCTCCTAAAAAGCGATTCTTGAACATAAACATCCCAATAATAGTTAGGGGTTGTCAGCAAAATGACATCCATTGTCAGGAACAGCTTTATAAACTTTTTTACCCGGAGATGATCAAGGTTTGTTCCCGTTATGCAAATGATTCGGATGGCGCAGGTACCATTTTCAACAATGCCATGCTAAGAATTTTTAAAAGCATCGGCGAATACAAGGAGGAAGGAAAGCTAAATGCCTGGATAAAAAAGATTGTGGTTCATTGCTGTATTGATTTTTGCAAAAAGAAAGTGTTGTATGTGCAGAATATAGATGAAGAAGTGAATGAAGAAGTAAGCATTAGTTCAGGAGTTTTCAACGTTATCTCGGCGAAAGAAATACAGAAGATCATTGGGCTACTTCCCGCAAGTACAGGTATTGTATTCAATATGTATGTGTACGAGGGGTTTACTCATAAACAGATCGGTGAGAATTTGGGTATCAGTGACGGAACAAGCAAATGGCATCTTAGCGAAGCAAAAAAAATATTAAAATCTAAAATGGAAAACTTTTCCTCAACATCAACAAAAGTAAATGCAGCAGGATAATAACGATATTGAAAACAATTTGCGCCAGCTCGAGAATCAGCAATTGCCTGATCTGAGCAACATGGATAAGCATTGGCAGCAAATGCAACAAATGCTCTCGGCGGATATAAAGCCGAAAGCTGCCAGGAAATTATCATTCCTTAGTTTTTATGGCAGGCGCTTATTTTTAGCAGCAGCGATCATCACAGTAGTGTTCGCTGCTTTGGTTTATAGGTACGCTCAAACAAATACAACAAAAAATTCTACCAATTTAATTGCAAAAAAATCAATAGATAAAAAAGAAAATCCATCAATACAAAATAATTTACAAAACACTGCAATCCTTAACCCAAAAGAAGAAAATCAACTATTAATACAGCATTCAAATAACAATACAGTTCTAGTTGTAACAGCGGATAGTGATTTGCAAAGTCCACCAGCTACTGAAGTTGCTATGACAGAAGCAGAAAAAGATGAAGCTGCTAAAAAAATGATAGCGACATTCTATAATAATATTCAAAAACCTATACAGGAATTTACCATTAATGCCGATAAAGGTGGTTCCATTATCGCAAATGAAGGAACTGTTTTTACTATTCCTGCATCGGCCTTTACAGACCAGGATGGAAAAATAATTTCAGGAGATGTAGAAGTGATGGTTGAAGAATTTTATAAATATGCAGACATGGTTGCAGCAAACCTTACAACTGTGTCTGATAATAAGCAATTGCTTACTGGCGGAATGATAAGGCTAACAGCAAAAGTTGATGGCAAAAATTTAAACCTCAGGAGCAGCAAGGACATAAAACTTGCTATGCCTACAACTACATATGATCCAGAGATGAGATTGTTTACTTCCGAAAGCGAACCCGCAAATGCAGGCATGGCCAGCTATGCAAGCTACGCTGTACAAAACAGGAATATCGATTGGGATCTTGCGGGTCAGCAGGATGTTTTTCCCATATACGATGGTAAAACAAATTTTCCTGATGACCTTGATCAGCCTTATGTAGTTATTAAGACGATCAGGAAACGTATAGCAAAATTTGCCCTTTCAGATAAATCTTCTTTGACCACCGATCAAATGGAAAAAATATTGAAAGAAAAGTTTGGCGATTATTATGATGAAATTAAAGTGAAACGTCAAATTGATCCGGGAAGATCATCAGGTAGTATTATTTACAGGGGAACCATTGAAAAAGAAAATGTGATCGGCGATTCAAGCAGGATGACATTGGAACAGGCAATTAGAACCAGGGTCATTGATAAAAAAGAAACAGCCCTGTATATGGAAAGAATAAAAGCAGATAGTATTCTTTATTTAAAACGTGTTATTGCATACAGGTTTTTAAATGCTTTGCAGATTGAACAAAAGACTGCTCCAAAAGAAAATTTCCAGGCTGTTTACAATTACACCAAATCAATATCGCCCGATTCACTCGAAAGAATTTACAATGATTATGTAAGGAAACAAAAAGCTTATTCATTTACCATCAAAAAAATGGGATGGATCAACTGTGATAAATATTCGAATTGCAGTAATAAAACAAATTTCGTCATTAACCTGCCGGTAGATGTGAAGGCAGATAAGTTCGTAAGCCAGGTCGTTTTTATAAGTACCCACTCTGTTATGCCCGGGCGAACTCTCAACAATCAAATTGGTTTCCAACACATACCGCTGGATGCAGGGGTTTATGTTGTGGGCCTTGGGGAAAGAAATGGAAAAGTAGTTTCATTTATGCAAAAACTTAGGGTTGGTAGGTCCGAAGTAAACATAAATGATCTCCAGGAAACCACGCCCGAGGCTTTCAGGAAAAAGATTGCCGAATTGGACATCAATTAGATGAAACTTTTTACGTGAGGGTTTTAAAGACGGCTTTGCTTTAGCAGGCCGTTTTTGTTTTTTGGGTAAATCACCGACAGCGGTTTCAAACACTGTCAGTGGATTTGATAGATGGGTGAGATCTCTCGAGATGTCAACCGCTGAGATGTCAACTCGAAGTAAATCAATTAAGGTAATGATAAGAATTTGAGTTGCGGATGAGATCTCTCGAGATGTCAACCGCTGAGATGTCAACTCAAAGTCTGACAATTAAGGTAATGATGAGAATTTGAGTTGCGGGTGAGATCTCTCGAGATGTCAACCGCTGAGATGTCAACTCAAAGGCTCGCAGTTTGGGTAATGACGCACTTTGCGGTATTTTTGCCGTCTTACCGCAAAGTCACAAAGACGCAAAAAATAATTTAGCGTCTTTGTGACTCTGCGGTAAGTACAGGAAATGATATAAAGACGAAAACAAATGAACGATCCAAAAAGATATTTAATTACTGCAGCATTACCTTATGCAAACGGCCCCGTACATATCGGGCATCTTGCTGGCTGTTATTTACCAGCAGATATATATGTACGCTACTTGCGTGCCGGCAAAAAAGATGTAAAATTTATTGGCGGCAGCGATGAACATGGTGTACCCATTACCATTCGTGCCATGAAAGAAGGCATTACACCACAACAGGTAGTAGATAAATTTCATGCGATGATAAAAGAAAGCATGCACCAAATGGGCATCTCTTTCGATATTTATTCACGCACATCCAATAAAGTGCATCATGATACCGCATCTGCATTTTTTTCGAAACTATATGACGATGGTTTGTTTGAAGAAAAAGTAACAGAACAGTATTATGATGAAAGCACGAAAACATTTTTAGCAGACAGGTATATTGTTGGCACCTGCCCCGTATGTTCCAATCCTAATGCTTATGGCGATCAATGTGAAAGATGCGGAACTTCTTTGTCACCCGAACAATTAATAAATCCACGTAGTGCGTTGAGTGATGCTGTTCCAATAAAAAAGAAAACAAAACATTGGTATTTCCCTTTGCAGAATTATGAAGCATGGTTAAAAGAATGGATCATTGATGGACATAAAGAATGGAAGAACAATGTTTATGGACAATGCAAAAGCTGGCTGGACAAAGGCCTGCAAAGCCGTGCCATGACAAGAGACAGCAATTGGGGAATAAAAGTGCCTAGCCCCCCGGCCCCCGAAGGGGGAGGAGGCAAAGTACTCTATGTATGGTTTGATGCACCGATCGGTTATATAAGCGCAACAAAAGAACTTACAGAACAATGGGCAGACTACTGGTGCAAAGAAGACACAAAGCTTGTACATTTTATCGGCAAGGATAATATTGTTTTCCATTGCATCATTTTTCCTGCGATGTTGAAAGCACATGGTGGGTTTGTGTTGCCGGATAATGTTCCTGCCAATGAATTTTTAAATATTGAAGGAGAAAAAGTTTCTACCAGCCGCAACTGGGCAGTTTGGGTGCATGAATACATCAAAGATTTTCCTGGTTGTGAAGATGTATTACGGTATGTACTATGCGCAAATGCACCGGAGACAAAAGACAATGATTTTACGTGGAAAGATTTCCAGGATAGGAACAACAGCGAACTTGTAAGCATCTTTGGAAATTTTGTAAACCGTACCTGGGTGTTGATGCACAAATTGTGTGGAGGAAAAGTCCCAAAACTGCACGAAGATATTTTAGATGAAAAAGATAAGGCACTGATAGAAGATATTCAAAATGCAAAATTAAAAATTGAAAGTTTACTGGAGGATTATAAATTTCGGGATGCGTTATTTGAAGTAATTGACCTGAGCAGGAAGGGCAATAAATACATGCAGGAGAAAGAACCGTGGATCGTTGCAAAACAGACTACCGACAACGGACAACCGACAACTGAAGCGCAAAAGTCGATTGATAATTGCTTGCATCTTTGTTTACAGTTAACCGCCAACCTTGCCATATTCATCAATCCATTTTTACCAACCACTGCAAAGAAAATGATCGGGATGATGAAAGTAGTAGAAAAAATACTGGACTGGGAAAATGCAGGTAAAATAAAATTATTAAGTGTTGGTTATAGTTTACGTGAACCACAATTATTGTTTAGAAAAATAGAGGATACAGAGATAGCAGCGCAGGTAGAAAAATTAAAAGCAGGATTAATTAAAAGCACAGCCATGACAACCGACAACGGTCAACCAACAACTGAAAATACAAAACAAGAAATAAAAGCGGAGATCCAGTTTGATGATTTTTCAAAAATTGATCTAAAAACAGGAACCATAACGGCTGCAGAAAAAGTAGAGAAGGCTGATAAACTTTTAAAACTGGAAGTAGATCTTGGTTTTGAAAAACGCACGATCGTTAGTGGCATTGCTTTGCATTTTGAACCTGCTGCTATCATTGGTAAACAAGTAGTCGTGGTCACAAATCTTGCTCCCCGCAAAATGCGTGGCATCGAAAGCAATGGAATGATATTGATGGCAGAAAACAAAGCAGGAAAATTAATTTTTGTAAATCCTGATGAAGCTGCTGATAATGGAAGTGGGGTGAGTTGATTACTTTACAAGTAATTTTATTGCCACTGATTCACTGATTAAAAAACTTAATAATCAGTGAAATCAGTGGCAATTTTTTTATCCCGATTTGCTGAAAAATTTCCCCAATAATAAAACTTCTTTCAAGATTTTCACTATTCATCATTGGTCATTTACTCTTTGGACAATTTTTTGTTTACTGCGTCAGACAAAACCTAATCATATGATCAGTAGAAAAATATTATTGGCAGGCTTATTATTAATAGCTGCCAACAGTTTCGCCCAACAAACAGACATGTCGTTGATTCCCTATCGCAGTGGCGATAAATGGGGATATGCAACACCTGACAAAAAAATAGTGATCACACCTGCATACAGTGATGCCAATTGGTTTTCTGAAGGATTTGCTAGTGTAAAAATTGGAAATAAATATGGTTACATAAACAAACAAGGCAAACTGGTGATACCTGCAAAATTCACCGTTGCCAAACCATTTAGAAAAGGTTATATGCCTGATAAGAAGAAAGAAGATGGAGACAGTGTTTTATTCGCTGGCGCTTCTATGGAGGCCAGTGGTTACGAGATTTGCATAGATGCAAAAGGAAACAGGATGCCAAAATGCCCTGCAATTAATGAAAGTTCTGCTTCAGAAAATGCAACACCCATTGTAACTTCTGTAAAGGAGAAATCTTATAGCCTTCCAAATAGTGCGGGATTATTTGATAAAATTGTGGATGATTATAAAGTTCCAGGAAATGATGAAACTTTTTATATCGCTTTAAAAGGAGACAAATACGGAGTATTCAATAGCAAATTTGAAACGATCGTTCCCTTCCAGTTTAATTCTATTAAAATAAATAAAAACAGTGTTGATCCTTACCTGTTGGTAAACCAGGCGGGTATGTTTGGATTGATTATGCCTGATGGAAAAGTAACCATTGCACCCGAATATACCAATCTAAACGTAGTGAAAGGACCGGGCGGGAAAGAATATGTGATCATTCAAAAAAATGGTAAGACATACGTAAAGGATATTACCAACACAGATATTATTTCAACTGGTTATTCTGATATTGTATATGATAATGCAGGTGGATTTGTAATCACAGGTGATAATAACAATCGTGGATTTTATTTTATGGACAACAGCGTGATTCAACCAAAATACAAGGAAGTGAAATTATTGAATGGAGGAAAATACCTGGAAGTAAAAACAGCGAGTGGAAAAAAAGGGTATATAAGTAATACAGGGGATGAGTATTTTACTGGTGAATAAGTATGGGTGAATGAGTGAATAAGTGAATTGGTCAATAAGTAAAGAAGGTTTAGATTTTAAGGACCCATTCACTTATTGACCCATTCACTCATTCACCTATATAGTTATCGGGAAATTAATATCAATCACACACCCATTACCCGGTGATGATTGAATATCAAGTTTACCATTGTAAGCATCTATACGATTAAAGATATTCACGAAGCCAAGCCCCTTCATTTTTTTTGTTTCTTTATCAAAGCCTTTGCCATTATCACTGATAATAAGATTAATGTTATTATCTTTTTCTATAAGAGAGATACTGGCTTCCGATGCTTCTGCATGTTTAATAATATTATTTGTTTGTTCCTGTACGATACGAAACACCATTAGCTGTTGTTCGGTAGATAATTTTAAAATAAGTGTTTTATCAATATCAGTTGCTACTTCAATTTCATTTAGCTTTTGCATGTTGTAAGCGATATCAGTAATACTTTCTATCAATCCAACAGAAGATACAATATGTGAGTTCATCTTTTTTGACAACGCACGTATCTCTTCAACAGCCATTAATAAATATTCTGTTGCCTTATTCAATAACTCAGTTTGATTTTGAGGATTATTTTTTGCAACGCCGATATGTAGCCTCGAACTAATTAATAACTGGTTCACATTATCATGCAATTCACCACTAATCCTGTTGCGCTCTTCTTCCTGTGCATTGATGGTTGCCTGGTTGATAAGTTTTTGTTTTTGTACCTGCTCAGTCAACAACTGGCTCTCTAATTTTTTTCTTTCTGTGATGTCCTGCATCGAACCAATCTGTCGTGTAGCAATACCATCTTCATAAATTGTAAATCCTTTATCATGGATATACCTAAACGTTCCATCTGCATGTTGAAAACGATATTCATCTTCCCAATTAGTAGAATGATTGGCAAGGTCAGATTCGACTTTTGCATTTACCCTTTCTTTGTCTTCGGGATGAATTTTATCAAACCACCATTCAAGTGTTGATTCAATTTCTTCTTTTGCATAACCAGAAATTTTACTAAATGCATCACTCCTGTATATTTCATTCGTTCTAAGATCAAGATCCCAGATAGCATCAGAACTTGCATTCACAACATAAGTAAATCGCTCATGCATTTTATCAATGTATTGATGTGCCAGTACTTTATCGGTGATGTCTATGGCCTGTCCGCCAATCAATCTTTTTGTTTTACTATGAATAAGGAACCAGTTGGCTACAAAATATTTTTTAGTCCCATCTTTAAGTATCAATTCATCTTCAGTAATGACTGATTCTCCTTTTTCAAGTACCTCCTTATTTCTTGCAAATATTCGTTTAGCTGTTTCAGGAGATGATATTTCAAAAAGATGTTTTCCAATCGAAGTATTTTTCAAGCCAACACGTTCAATAAATAACGGGTTACCATACACTAACGTTCCATCTTCATCATAGATCCATCCCAGTGTTGGGCTATTCGACATAAAGCTTCTGAATAACAATTCACTTTCTTTTAGTCTTTCTGTAGCATTTCTCTCTTTTGTAATATCCTTAAATGATGCAACTACCGCATCAGGCAACAACAATCCTTCTTTAAATATGGGCCTGCTGTTAATCGAAAGCCAAACTCTTTCACCATCAGGTTTCTGAAGACCAAGTATAACATCGTTCATTTCAATTCCCTGGCTAAGCGATACAAGTGCCGGAAATTCTTCAATAGGAAATAGCGAACCATCTGCTTTTATTGCATTCCAATCTGCATTATCCAATGAAGCTCCTTTCAGTTGCTCTTCCATTATACCAAGTATTTGTGCAGCTTTATTATTTGATGCAACTATAATTGCATCGGCATCTATCAGCAGCACACCTTCTGAAAGCGATTCAACTACGATTTCATATTTATTTCTTGCTATCTGTAATTTCTTTTCCTGACGCTCTTCCTCAGTAATATTATGGTTTACAAAAACGATAGAACTAACAGCTGCTTTTTCATCATACAAAAGAGAGACATTCGCTTTAAAAATATGATCGTGGTTGTTTGCTCTTTTTACAACAATATCTCCATTCCATACTCCTGTTTCAAATAAAACCTTCATCGCTTCATCTGTGGTGCTACACCTGAAATCAAAATCGATTGAGTCTCCTAAAATAGTTCCAATAAAATGAGAAGCAGGCATGCCAAAAAATACTTCCGCTGCATGATTAAAAGCTTTGATAATAAAATTGGGATCGGTAATAATAACAGCATCTGGCAGGTTCTTCAAAAACGCATCAAGCGCTGAAGCTGCCTTATAACTAACCGTAAGTTTTGCATCCGGCACAATTGCACGCAACATATTTGGTTCCTTCATAGGTGGTTAGGTTGGATTAGGATTGAAAACGCCTTGAGCCTTTTTTAAATATGTTGATATTCGGTTTTATATTACTTTAATAAATGTCCTTACTACTTAAGCAGACTATTTATCAACGCTGTTTTATGCTATTTAAGTATGTACATTGTACATATTTGTACGTTTTTCAGCCATAAAAACTAACTTCGAGGAAAATAGTTGTTTAACTAACTAAAATTTATGCCGAATAGAAATATTAAAAAAGTAGCCGTTTTGGGAAGTGGTGTTATGGGAAGCAGGATTGCTGCACATTTTGCAGGTATTGGGCTGCCGGTTTTATTGCTTGATATAATGCCGAAGGACCTTCCTGCTGAGGCAAAACCTGCCGAACGCAATAAAATTGTGAATGATGCATTGGCAGCTGCAATAAAATCAAATCCCTCGCCGGTATATCATAAAGATGTGATCAAAAAAATTACTACCGGTAATTTTACCGACAATATGAAGGATATTGCCAGTGCAGACTGGATCATTGAAGTAGTAGTAGAAAAACTCGATATCAAACAATCCATATTTACTGAAGTTGAAAAATATAGAAAGCCTGGAACATTGATCACCTCAAATACATCGGGCATCCCCATTCACCTGATGGCTGAAGGAAGATCAGAAGATTTTAAAAAGCATTTTTGTGGTACACATTTTTTCAATCCACCACGTTACTTACGTTTATTAGAAATTATTCCTACGCCATTTACAGATAAGGAAGTGGTGGATTTCTTAATGCATTACGGTGATCTTTATCTGGGTAAAACAACAGTACTTTGTAAAGACACGCCTGCATTTATCGCAAACCGTATTGGTGTATTTGGTATGATGGCCATTATGAATGCTATGGAAAAATTACAATTAAGCATTGATGAAATTGATTCACTAACGGGACCGGTTATTGGCCGCCCGAAATCTGCAACATTCCGAACTGCTGATGTGGTGGGAATAGATACATTGGTAAAAGTTGCAAAAGGGGTTCACGATAATTGTCCCAATGATGAAGCCAAAGAACAATTCAACATTCCATCATGGCTAAATAAAATGATTGAAAATAATTGGCTCGGTGATAAAACAGGCCAGGGATTTTTTAAGAAAGTAAAAGGGGCTGATGGCAGTAAAGATATACAGGTGCTCAATCTTCAAACAATGCAATATGAGCCACGCAAAAAATCAAAATTTGCTACGCTTGAAGCGGCAAAACCAGTGGAAGATCTTAATCAACGATTAAAAGTTTTATGTAGTGGGCAAGATAAAGCCGGTGAATTTTACAGGCAATTTCATTTTGCATTGTTCTCTTATATTTCACATCGTATTCCTGAAATCAGCGATGAAGTTTATCGCATTGATGATGCATTGATGGCTGGCTTTGGCTGGGAAATTGGTGCTTTTGAAAGCTGGGATACATTGGGTGTTGCAAAAACAACTGAAGCAATGAAAGCTGCTGGTTATACGGTTGCTCCATGGATTGATGATATGATCGCAAAAGGAAACAAAAGCTTTTACAAATTAGAAAATGGAAAGCGTTTATACTACGACGTTGCTTCACAAACTTATAAAAACATGCCTGGCGGCGATGCGTTCATCGTAATGAAGCATTTTGAAAATGAAACTGTTTGGAAAAACAGTGCCTGCCGTACTTATCATCTCGGCGATGATGTGCTTGGTTTAGAATGGTACACAAAAATGGGAAGCATCGGGGGTGAAGTATTGGAAGGCATTCAAAAATCAATTGCGCTTGCTGAAGAAAAATATAAGGGATTGGTTATTGCAAATGAAGGCCCTAATTTTAGTGCAGGCGCCAACGTTGGAATGATATTCATGCTAGCCATTGAACAGGATTATGATGAGATTGATATGGCCATTCGCTTGTTTCAAAATACGATGATGCGTGTGCGTTACTCTTCTATTCCTGTTGTTCTTGCACCGCATGGATTGGCCTTGGGTGGCGGTTGTGAGATTTGTTTGCATGCAGATAAAGTAATTGCTGCTGCAGAAACATATACAGGTTTGGTTGAGGTTGGTATTGGTGTTATTCCCGGAGGTGGTGGCACTAAAGAATTTGTTTTGCGTGCCGCAGATGAAATGCATCACAATGAACCTGAAACGATCACATTGCAAAATCGTTTTTTAACTATTGCTACAGCAAAAGTAGCAACGTCTGCACATGAAGCATTTGATATGGGCATATATAGGAAAGGAAAAGATGAGATCAGTGTAAATAGTGCACGACGTATTGCAGAAGCAAAGCAAGCTGTCATCACTATTTTTGATGACGGTTATACCATGCCTGTACAACGCAATGATATAAAAGTATTGGGACGTTCTGCATTGGGTTCCTTGTATGCAGGCATCAATGGAATGTGGCGTGCTAATTATGCTACAGACCATGATGTAACCGTTGCAAAAAAACTTGCCTACGTTATGTGTGGCGGCGACCTGAGCGATCAAACTTTGGTAAGCGAACAATATTTATTGGATCTTGAAAAAGAAGCGTTCCTTAGTCTTACAGGAGAAAAGAAAACATTGGAAAGAATACAGGCTGTATTAAAAACCGGCAAGCCTTTAAGAAATTAATCAATTTGAAAATTTGAAGATTTGGAAATGAGGCTTCATATATTTTAAAAGTTTCTTTCATTTCCAAATTATCAAATTTCCAAATTACCAAATTGATTTTATGGTAAAAATTCCTCCCTACCTAAAACCCGGAAACGTAATTGGCATTACCTGCCCTGCAGGATTTATGGCAGCGGAAAAAGCTTCCGTTTGCATTCAAACATTACAGGAATGGGGTTTTGGTGTAATGATCGGTAAAACATTGGTAAGTAATTCCACTAATTATTTCAGCGGTACTGATGAAGAAAGAACAGATGAGTTACAAGCCATGCTGGATGATAAAAACATTGAAGCAATATTATTCGGAAGAGGCGGTTATGGTGTGGGCCGAATCATTGATAAGTTAAATTTTAAAAAATTTGCCAGGAATCCAAAATGGTTAATTGGTTACAGTGATATAACGGTATTGCATAGCCACTTGTTGAATAAATACAATATAGCTTCCATGCATGCCCCAATGGCCGGGGCTTTTAATGATATCGAAAATTCAAAAGAATTTATCGAAGCTTTACATAAAGCGATGACAGGTAAGAAAGCATCATACACCTGTGCTCCACATGCATTTAACAGGAAGGGTGATGTTTCCGGAGTATTAATGGGAGGAAATCTTTCTTTGCTCACAAATCTTGTCGGCACTCCTTCAGACTTTGATACAAAAAATAAAATACTTTTTTTAGAAGATGTAGGTGAATATCTATACAAAATAGATCGCATGCTGTATCAATTAAAACGCAGTGGAAAATTCAATAAGCTCGCAGGTTTAGTCATTGGTGGTTTTACAGAAATGAAAGATACAGAACGCCCATTTGGAAAAACAATGGATGAATTGATCCATGAAATTGTAAAAGATTTTGATTTCCCTGTCTGCTTTAATTTCCCTGTAAGCCATACAAAAGAAAATGTTGCATTGAAAGTTGGTGGCAGTTATCAATTAAAAATTACAGGGAAGAAAACCATTTTGAAAGAATTATAGTTTTTTTTACCGCGAAGGCACAAAGGCACAAAGTTTTATTTCTCTTCGTGTCTTTGTGCCTTTCGCGGTTTATCTTAATAATGAATCCATCACATGCTGATAAATATCAAATTTAGCAACATCATTGTGCCTTGCACCAGGAATAGTAATAAACTGATCTCCTTTTTTCAAAGAAGTTTTTAATTTTTCTGCACAGCTATAAGGAATAATATTATCATCAGTACCATGAAAAATAGTAACAGGTGCTTTTACATCTTCAAGAAATTCCCAGGTTGGAATTTTATATTCACACATCATAGAAACAGGATACACAAATGCATAATGAGCAAAAAGATTGGTAATGCTATAATAAGGCGTTTCAAGTATCAGTTGTTTGCATTTTGATGCAGATGCAGTATAAGCTGCAATGCCTGTTCCCAATGATTTACCATAGATGATAATGCTATCACTGTGAAATTTGGTCATCGCCAGTTTCTGAACCTGGAAAGCTTCATCATACATTTTCTTTTCATTTCGTTCGCCGGTACTTTTTCCATAACCTGGATAATCAGGCATCCACACTTCATAACCCTTCTTGGTAAACGCTGGTGCAAAGTGTTCATAGTATTCAACATTCTCCATATTGCCATGAAAATAAATGACAAGCCCT
Source organism: Ferruginibacter sp. (assembly GCA_039934735.1). Lineage (GTDB taxonomy): Bacteria > Bacteroidota > Bacteroidia > Chitinophagales > Chitinophagaceae > Ferruginibacter. The sequence continues at coordinate 40,187 of JBDTLP010000019.1, forward strand.
TTGGGAATTGAATCAACAGGTAAAAATTTTACAATGCTGATCGTATCCGTTTTATTCATTGGTATTTGAATTTCTTTAAAAGGAATTTTAAAATCGAAAACATGATCGCTTTCTAATTTCTTTGGATGAAATAAAAAAAAATTCTGCATGTAATACAAGGTTATTCCACCACCGCAATAAATGATAATCAGAATTTTAAGCCAGAAGTAGAATCTTTTTTTATTCAACGTCATCTTTTAAAATAGTTTGGGATTTGGAGTTTGGGGTTAGAAATTCATTTTATTAAACTATAAACCCCAAACTCCAAACCATTTTAAATACTCAATATATCCCTTATAATATTATGATACTGCGGAAACGTTGGAAGATTATTATGCCCTCCCCCAACGATCCTTATCAATGTTATTTTTCTTGGATTGATCGCCTGTAACTTTTCACTGTTATTTATTGGGATCAACCAATCTTTTGTTCCATGTAAAATATACGTATGGCAATTTACATATCTTATCCATTTATCTGTACGCAATTGAAATCTTAATAAATAACGGATGGGGAGAATAGGTAAAAAACGTTTCAACACTCCTTTAAAATTAAAATAAGGCGCATCCAGGATCAGGTATCGTGGTTTGTTATCACTGGCAATTTTTGCTGCAAAGCCGCTGCCGAGGCTTCTTCCATAAACGATAATATGATTCTCGCTGTACTGCACAGCAAGTGTATCATATACAAATTGCATATCGCTAAGCATGAGCGCTTCTGTTCGCTTGCCGGTACTTTTTCCAAAACCACGATAATCAACCAGCACCACATCATATTTATACCGGAAGAAATCTGTTGCATATTTGGCCCAACCTTTTATGCTGCGTGAATTGCCATGAAAATACAAGATCAATCCATGGGGATCTTTTACTGTAAAGTGCAGGCCGTTTATACGAACGCCGGGTTCTACATCAAAAAACAATTCTTTAAATGGTGTGTCGTATTTATAAACAAAATCCTGGTCCAGTTTTTCAGGCTTAAAAATAACACGTTCCTGCAGCAGGTAAGTAATTGCTAACAGTAATAAGTAGCCTAAGATGACATATAGTAATATATGATTCATTTCGTGTTGCGTTTAGTGAGGACATGAACCATGGCTGTTGTGGTTGGTGAGACAGCAACCACGGAAGCCCCGCGGTCGGTGTCCGCAACGACCGACCGAACGATTTTGCCCCCGTGGTCGGTGTCCGCAACGACCGAACGAACGATTTTGCCCCCGCGGTCGGTGTCCGCACCGACCGACCGAACGATTTTGCTCCCGTGGTCGGTGTCCGTAACGATCGAACGAACGATTTTGCCCCCGTGGTCGGTGTCCTCACCGACCGACCGAACAATTTTATGCTATGCTCCCGTGGTCGGTGTCCGCACCGACCGTCCGAACAATTTTATGCTATAAGATATATCTTTAATCTTACATCATAGATTTCATCCAGCCATCCATTCCACCCGAAAGATTAATAAGATTGGTATAATTGAATTTTTGTTGCAGCCGTTGTATGGCTAACTGGCTGCGTATGCCTTTCTGGCAATAAATAACAACAGGCTTTTCTTTTGTGATCAGTGCAATATTTTCAAAGATGGAATTTAAAGGAATAAGTGTACCGCCAATATTAAAAGCTTCATGTTCATAAGGCTCTCTTACATCTATAATAACAATATCTTCTTTGTTTGCTATTTTATTACGAAGTTCGTTTGCAGTAATCGATACCATGTGCTGTAATTAATATTCTTCTTCTTCATTTTCCCAAATGCGTTGCAATTTAAGCTTACTTACGGGAGCGACTACCAGCGGGAATTTCTCAACCGCAACATTACTTTGTTCCAAACCAAAACTGCGTTCCTCACTTACGCTCAATTCTTTTAGCCAGAAATAAAGTTTCATCACAAATGTTTCGAAGAAAGGAAGTTCATTGTCCTGGCTCATGAATTTTTCCATTACAATAAATTGGAAATCCCCGCGGATATTATTCTTCTGCTGGCTCTCATAACGGCTTACAATATTTACTTCCCTGTTTGCTACAAGGTCTTCCACTACTTTTTTAAACATCAGGTTCAATCTTGGTTGTACCCTGAAGCCCAGCCTGAATTCAACCCTGATGATATCATTGGGAATAATATGTTCAACAACATACTCGCTCGTATAAGGATCATCCATCGTATCTACGTGAATGAACCAATAAATATCCGCCCGTTTTGGTTTACCACTAAGTATGCTATAGATAATTTTATGTTCTATTTCTTTTGGGTTATTCGCACTCGTTAGGTACACCAGGTGCGTTGCATATTTTGAAACAGACATGTCATTGCTCAACTCTTCCAGTTTAGGTACATATTCTTCCACACGTACAAATTCCACGTAACGGTTCTTGATCTTTCTTGCCCTGTACCATACATACATTACCATGAACATGATAAACCCGATCATCACAGTAATAAAACCTCCATGAACAAACTTATCCATCAATGCTATCAGGAAACCGATTTCGCCACTCACCCAAAAAGCAAGGAAGAAGTATATCAATACCGGCTTCACCCTGTGCAATACCATATAGTTTGCAAACAAAATAGTTGTCATCAACATGGTAGTGATGATCGCCAAACCATAAGCAGCTTCCATTTTTGCTGATTCACGGAAATAAAATACAACCCCACAACATCCGATGAATAACATTGCATTTATTCCGGGAATAAAAATTTGCCCCCTTGCTTCAGAAGGATATTTGATCTTCATCTTAGGCCATAGATTCAATCGTATTGCTTCATTTATTAGCGTGAAAGAACCTGTGACCAATGCCTGGCTTGCGATAATCGCTGCAGTTGTTGCTATGATAACACCTGGTACAATAAACCAATCAGGCATGAGGTTGTAAAATGCGTTGATATGTTCAGTTTCCCTGGCAGCTTCATCTATTAATCTCCCGGTATGATGATTTAAAAGACTGGCACCCTGGCCAAGGTAATTTATAACAAGGCAACTTTTTACGAATATCCATGATATACGAATATTACCTCTTCCACAATGGCCAAGATCACTGTACAATGCCTCGGCTCCGGTTGTACAGAGAAATACTGCGCCTAATAACCAAAAGCCTTCTTTGTAAGTAATTAAAAAATGGAATGCGTAATAGGGATTGATGGCTTGTATGATAGAGATATCATCGGCTAAGTGAACAATGCCCAATACCGCCAACATGGCAAACCAGATTCCCATCACTGGTCCAAACATCTTACCAATATTCGATGTGCCAAATTGCTGTGTGAAAAAGAATAAAACAAGAATTCCCAGGACGATATATATGATCGTGTCTTTTCCAATGGCATGCCCTACCTGGTGAAAATAAGGAAGCTCTTTTAACCCTTCAATAGCAGAAGTAATAGAGATGGGTGGTGTGATAATACCATCAGCAATGAGCGCTGCGCCACCTAGCATGGCAGGTATAACGAGCCATTTTCTTCGTCGCCTTACCAATGCAAAAAGAGAAAATATACCTCCTTCTCCCCGATTATCGGCCCTTAAAACCAACACAACATATTTAATGGTGGTTTGAATGGTGATGGTCCAAATGATGAGTGACAAAGTACCCCAAATGAGTTCTTTGCTTATTACCCTGTCTTTTATAATAGAGTTGAAAACGTATAACGGTGAGGTACCGATATCTCCGTAAATAATGCCAAGTGCGATTAATAATCCAGCTCCGGTTACCTTATTGATGTGCTTCACAACAACTATTAATTTTCTTTTCTACTTTCTTTAGCGGTACAAGGTACATAAAAACTAATTCAATTCGGAAATCAGATTTCAGAAATCAGAAATCAGTTGGCTTATGCCTAAGAATAATCTTTAAAAAATAGAACCCGAACTGACAACTATTTTCCGATTGCTGACTTCGATAGCTGACATTTTATTACGCAGTTAATCTAATACCAATAAATTTCAATAGCCCATTCCTTATACTAAAGATATAGAGTGTACCATATTCTTCATTATCTTCTATTTCTCCTTTTTTATTCTTTACTACTTTGTGAGTGCCTAAGGCAAAATTTAATATTCTTTCGTTGCTATCAATGGTGACATACATTTGATAGGTAGTGAAATTGTCTTGCTTAAACTTTATTGTTTCTGTTTCTCCTTTCCTGCTTAATTCGTCAATCTTTAATTTTGAAATACAATTAAAAAACTTATCAGGAAAAAGTTTATTATAATATTTATCAAAATCATGTTCTGTGAATGGCGCTGGTTTATCCGACAGCTGCTCTTTCATTTTTGGATTGTCTTCATATATTAATTGCCAAATGCTATTATCCGGATTAGCAATTGGAAAATTAAAGAATGATTTTATTTTGTTTTTATCATTGAGTGAAATAGCTGTTTTAAATTTTTTTAAATTTTGTATCCAGGCGAGACTGTCCTGTTGTTGATGGATGATCGTTTTATTGATCATGAAAGCTTTTCTTTCAGAATTGCTTTTTTGGAAAAATAAAAAGATAGTCAATACAGATAGGAGGGTTATTTTTTTCATTGTTATAGATTAAAAATGTTGATTCTAAATTAGTCAATTTTTAACCCAGTCACAAAAAACAAACAAATTACTGGCTAATATTTTATTTACATTAATGATTTGTTCTTTACATCTCACCAGGATTATAATAATAGGCTTGTTTAAAAAATATTTGTATTATAATATCTTTATCGTAATATTGCAATATTAAGTTAATTTATGGGCGCAACAAAAACAGATCATTTTACTGATAAGCAAAACGAATTAGCAACACTTGCTAAAGCAATGGGCCACCCGGCCAGGGTTGCAATTATTGATTATTTACTAAAAGTTGACAGTTGCATTTGCGGCGATATTGTAAATGAACTACCCTTGGCTCAGCCAACTGTTTCGCAACATTTAAAAGAGCTTAAAAATGCTGGTATAATAAAAGGTAATATCGAAGGAAACGCCATTTGTTATTGTATTGATGAAAAAGTATTTGCCAAATTGCAGCAATTCTTTACGAGAATAGCCGATAAAATTGAAAAGAAGAAAACCAATTGTTGTTAATCTTAAAAATTAAAAAATGAAGCTTTCTGAAATCAAAGATTTTCTTTCAACAGCCGTAGCTGTAAACTTTATATTACCAACTGGTGGGTATGTTCCCGAACATTTCCACGTTACAGAAGTTGGGTTGGTTACCAAACATTTTATTGATTGTGGTGGTACCGAAAGATTAGAAAAAGTTGCAAACTTTCAATTGTGGAATGCAAATGATCTGGAACATCGTTTAAAACCAAAAAAATTATTAAACATCATTGCACTTTGTGAACAAAAGTTACACATTGGAGATCTGGAAATAGAAGTAGAATATCAATCAGGCACGATTGGTAAATACAGCCTGGATTATGATGGTACAAATTTTTTATTGCTGCCAAAGCAAACCGCTTGCCTTGCAAAAGAAAATTGTGGCGTTCCTGGTACAAAACAAAAATCACCATTAAGCGAATTGCAAACTGAAAAAGAAGGTTGCTGCACGCCAGGTGGCGGCTGTTGTTAATTTTATTGTCATGAAAAAAATTTTAGTATTGTGTACTGGCAATAGTTGTCGCAGCCAGGTCGCAGAAGGATATTTAAAACACTTTGCTGGAGATAAAGCAAAAATTTACAGCGCAGGTATAGAAACACATGGTGTAAATTCAAAAGCCATTGCAACAATGAAAGAAGATGGCATTGATATTTCAAATCATACTTCAAATAATATTGCCGAATACAAACACATTGAATTTGATTTTGTAATTACAGTCTGTGATCATGCAAAAGAACAATGCCCGGTCTTTCCAGGCAAGGCTCAAAAGTTTCACCAGGATTTTCCTGATCCGGCAAAAGCAAGAGGAACAGAGGAAGAAATAAAACAAGCGTTTCGCAATACGAGGGAGTTGATAAAAAAATATGCGGAAGCTTTTGTCATTGAAAATTTAAATTTATAAGTTGGTTTCTCCGGATAAAATAGTAACGGTCGGTGAAGACACCGACCATGGAAGTAAGAGCTTCGAGCACGGAAAAAAACATTCAGTTTCTAATAAAAAAAATTTGAATCCCTGATATTGTTTATTAAATAGTAAGAATCACTAATAGACTTAACAAGGATGCGACATAATAAAAAAGGGCAAGCAAAAATACTAAGAATTGCTTTTATAGTTTTTTCTATTACTTTTTATAGCGAAGTAATATTTGTTTTAACTTCAAGCAAATCATGGCGACTTCTATACATACAAAAATGAAAGAATATATTGACACTAAGGCTCCTGCCCTACTAAATAGTATTCTGCACGAAAAAGTTATTAATCATCCTAATACTCAACCAAAGCCAGAACTTTCTGGATACATGAAGCATAAAAATATTCTAGACCTGGGAGAAATATTAGGACCAATGGATATTATTAGAGAAGGACCGAATAAAAGATTAGTATTAAAAATTCGCAATTTTGGTGATGAAAAGGTTGGATATAAAGAAGAAGAGTTTTTAGAAATATATAAAGTAATTGACAATCTATTAAAAGAGGAAAATATCTCGAAATTTATTAGCGAAGAGTTTTTGGTTAAAACCATTTTTGAATGGCTAGTAGGAAAATATCGAAATACTATAACAAATATTTTATTAAGTGATTATATTCTTAAAGAATGTGATAAAAGCATTATTGATTATAAAATATATTTGCCAATTCTTTATTTAGATAGTGATAAAGAATTCGATATTGGGAATGTTCATTTTCAATATTTAACTGAGGATTATATAAAAGAACTATCTACAAAAATCGCTGAAGATAAAAGAGAAGATTATATTGAAAATTTATTAGTTTATAAAGGGCAATTCTGGGGCAATTGCGTAATAGTTGCTGAAAAGGAAAGAGCTATTGAATGGGCTATTAATGATATAACATTCTCTGTTGATATTTTAAGAATTGCATCTCCAACTGTTGATTTCCCCAATTTACCACTATACTTTGATGTTGACTTTCGAAATATAAACCAAGCTAAGAATGAAGTTTTAATTCAAAATATCAATGATGATGCTAATTTTTTTCAACAACATTCCAGAAGATCAAGACCATTTGAGATAGTTAAAGGTGTATGGGATTATATGCTAAAATCTGAAGTTAGATTACTTCATCAATTTGCATTAAAAATATTAAATGATAAATCTGAACTCGAATCTTTAATTTATAATGCAATTCGTAATTTTTCGAAAGCTCTTGGAAATCATGATCATCATGAAAGAATAACACAGATTTTTACGGTTTTGGAATCATTGCTTTTACCTAATGATAATGCTGCAATTATTGATTCGGTTTGTAAATATCTTCCAAAAATAATTTCCAAAAATTTAGAAGAAAGAGAGAAAATTATTGAGACTGTGAAAGAAATGTATAGCGTAAGAAGCGCAATGATGCATCATGCAAAAAGAAAAGAATTTCTCTCAAGTAATTTGGTGATTATACAAAGATGCACTCGGGCTTTAATTGTTCATCTAATAATTCATTCTACAACCAAATTAACAAAAAAAGAAATATTAAAAGATATTGACGATCGCATAAACAGAGCATAAAATTATGCTACTCCACCCCAATCGCCAACTTAAATTCAGCTATCATCAAATTCGTCGTTTGCGTCATGTAAGAATAAAAACCACGCAGGTCATTATAATTTGAAGTTGCATTGTCAATATAATTCTGGAACAAAGCAATAAATTTTATAAACTCTTTCTTTTGTTCTTCCGGCAATTCAGAAAATGATTCTACCAGTACACCAAAGTTGCTGATCATTACGCCCATCTTTTGAAACAGCTCTGTTGAGTTGTCCATATAAGGAGCAAATTTTTCTAAAACTTCTACAGATAATTGTGCTTTTTCTTTTGCAGATATGAGCATATATTTTATTTTTAAGTAGTAACGAATTTTACTTCTTTATAAAATTAGCGATCAACTTTATAACACTGTGCAAATATTCTATTAAATATTCCTGGTTTTTTATCTACCCCGATGATTGGAACGCGGATGACACGGATGCAGCGGATAAAAACGGATTTTGCTTGCTTCGCAAGCAATAAAAATAAATCAAAATATCTTTTTAAAATATTGCGTAGCAAATATAAAATCCGCCCTAATCCGCCGCATCCGTGTCATCCGCGTATCTATCCCATATCGCAATAAAAAAAACCCCTTCCAAAAAAGAAGGGGTAACATACAAACAATAATTACAAACACATAGTTATAAAAAAGCAGTTACTCTATAAAGAATAACTGCTCAATAAATTAATCTGGTTTTTTTCCGTCGAGGAAAGTATTGATGGTGCTTATTTCAGCCTGGTTATTATCATCGCTCTTTACAGTATAGTTGCTGTAAAAATTTTCTACATCAGCAATTTGGTTTGTCATGTCCATATTGCGGCGAAGGTACGCTGGCACCGTTTCAAACTCGTTGTTGGGATCAGATGCGTTTATATTAAACGAAAGATTTCGCAATTTCGCTATCCTTTCAGTAGCCCGGCGCCTGAGTTCTTCTGTTTCGTCCTGCAGCGCAGGTTCCTCAACAGCTGACATCATGATGGGCTGAGTTTGTTGTACTATTGGTGGTTGCTCCTCCGCCGCTTTCTGGGAATCTTTAACTACCAATTGCATTTCAATAACAGGTTCGTCTTCCCGCACTGATTTCTGCAAAGGCAGTGGTTCCTCGTTCGTATTGGATTCTGGATTTGCCGGCATTTCCTCCACGTAAATTTGCGTAGGTTTTGCCAGGTAGCTCCCCGACGAAAGAGAGCTACTTTTGCTAGCTTCTTTATTTAAAGGTTGATTAATATTTTCTTCATTGCTGTTGACAACTGGTTCTTGTTTAGGGGCAGCAGTTGCAAATTGTTGTATATCGAATTCTACAACGGGGATCTGATCTGCGGCCGAAGATATTTCAAAAAACACCGGAGTTGTATCTGATTTATCAACAGTAGTTTTACTTGGTAATTCTACTGTAGCAGGTTCAGAAAGTGTTGGCATAAATGGATCAACAACTTCTTTCGATTCTTCCTTTACAATGAGTTTTACTTCTTCTTTTATTTCTGATTTTACGGCTTCCTTTACTTCAGCTACAACTTCAATAACAAGAGGCGTTGCTAATTTTATTTCTTCCTTTACTTCAGGAATATCCTGTCCCAATACAAACATTTCTTTTACGGGTTCCTTTGCTTCTTCAGCTATTGCTTCCGTTATTGTTTCTTTAACTTCAGCTATAACAACAGGTTCTTCTTCAACACTAACGGTTAAGGATGTTGGCTTTACCATTGGCTTTTCAGGCTGAGGCATTTCCAGTGACATTACTATCTTATCTGTTACAACTTCTTTCACTGGTTGTTTAAATGGATCCTTGTGTTCAAAACCTGTTGCGATTAAAGTAATGCCGATCTCGCTTCCTAAAGTATTATCATAACCAAGGCCAAGTATCACGTCGGTATCTTCACCAGCATGTTCCAATAAATAATTTTGAATGATTTCAACTTCATCCATCGTAAATTCATGTTCACCTTCTGCAGAGTTGATATTAATAAGAATCCATTTAGCACCACGGATATCATTATCATTTAGCAATGGAGATGCGAGCGCCTGCTCAATGGCAAGTTGTGCCCTGTCTTCGCCTGCTGCTGATGCACTACCCAATATGGCAACACCGCCATTGCTCATTACGGTACATACATCCGCAAAGTCAACGTTGATCTGGCCGGTACTGTTGATCACATCTGTGATACATTTTGCAGCTGTTGCCAAAACATTATCTGCTTTACCAAAAGCTTCTTTCATTTTTAAATTACCAAACTGGTGACGCAGTTTATCATTGCTGATAACAAGTAAAGTATCAACATGATTTTTCAAAAGCATGATGCCTTCTTCAGCCTGTGCAATTCTTTTCTTTCCTTCGTAAGCAAACGGCGTGGTTACAATCCCCACCGTTAGTATACCAAGATCCTTACAAATTTTTGCAAGAATAGGTGCACCACCGGTTCCGGTTCCACCACCCATACCTGCTGTAATGAATGCCATCTTGGTGTTCACTTCTAATATTCGTTTTATTTCTTCAAGACTTTCTTCTGTCGCCTGTCTTCCTATTGCAGGATTGGCTCCAGCGCCAAGGCCTTGCGTAAGGTGTGGCCCAAGCTGTATCTTATTGGGAACCTTGCTCTGTGCAATGGCTTGTGCATCTGTATTGCAGATTATAAAATTTACCCCTTCAATATTTTGCGCAAACATGTGGTTAACCGCATTGCTCCCGCCGCCGCCAACACCAATCACTTTGATGATGGACGATTGTTCTTTAGGCAAATCAAAATGGATCATGGTTGTAAGTTTGTGTGTTAGTAAGTATTGTTTTAGCTAACAGCTATTAGCTAATAGCTGTTAGCTGTTCTTATAGTTTCGTGTCTTCTTCTTCTTTGAACATTTCAATCAAATTGTTTTTGAAAGTGTCCATAAAGCCTTTTAGTGTTTTTCTTTGTCTCATTTTTGCAGGAACAGTTTCTTCTGTTACTGCTGCAAATTCAGCAGCTACTGGTTCAACAGCTTCTTCCTGCATGATACCTTTTGTTTCAACCTTAATAAAATTACTTTCAAGTTGTTTGTTCCTGTTCTCATAATCATTGTATCCTTTTAATATCAAACCGATACAAGTACTATACATTGGTTTTGCTAATTCATCAATATGTCCACCGGATAAATGTTCGTTTGGAAAACCAATCCTTGCATTCAATCCTGTAACGTATTCGGTTAGCTGCAATAAATGTTTTAATTGAGAACCACCACCTGTAAGGATTACGCCACCATTCAACATACGGTTATCAAGTCCAACCTGTTTCAAATGATACGTAACAAAATCCATGATCTCACTCATACGTGCCTGTATGATGTTTGCAAGATTCTTTACAGAAATTTCTTTTGGAGCCATACCACGCAAACCAGGAATGGTAATGAATGCATTCGATTTTGCTTCATCACTTAAAGCACTACCAAATTGAATTTTCATTTGTTCTGCCTGTGTTTTTAAAACACCCAATCCTGTTTTAATATCATTGGTGATGTTCTCTCCACCGAATGGAATAACAGCAGTATGCTTTAATATGCCTTCATAAAAAACGGCAAGGTCAGTAGTACCACCACCAATATCTACAATAGCAACACCGGCTTCCAAATCCTGGTCACACATTACGGCGGCTGCAGAGGCAAGCGGTTGTAACACGAGATCCTTGGTTTGTAGGCCGGCTTTTTCTACACTTCTGTTTATGTTGCGTATTGCATTTTTATCACCGGTAATAATGTGAAAATTCGCACCCACTTTTACGCCACTGTAACCAATTGGGTTTGGAATATTTTGAAAATTATCTACAGTAAACTCCTGTGGAATCACATCAATGATCTGGTCGCCTGCAGGAATATAAGTACGATATTGATCAGCGATTAACCTGTCAATTTCTCCCTGGCTGATTTCTTCTTCAATATTCTGGCGAACGATATCTCCTCTGGTTTGTAAACTTTTTATATGATGCCCTGCAATACCAACATACACCTCGCTGATCTCAAGGTTAGGGTTAGACGCATAACAATTTTCAAGTGCAGTCTGGATGGCTTTAATTGTCTGATCAATATTAAGCACCATCCCATGCTGTACTCCATTGCTGTTTGCCCGGCCAAAGCCAAGTATCTCCAGCTTTCCAAATTCATTTTTGCGGCCGGCTATTGCGGCAATTTTAGTAGTACCGATATCTAAGCCTACGATAATGGGTTGTTCCTGGTTCATAATTGTATGTTTTGTTTGTGTTTGTATGTTGTATTTGTATGTTTTAAAAAAATATTTTAATACTCATTCTTCTTTTGCATCACTGCTTTTGGTTTTTCTGCCTGCTTCGCCTGTGTTGGTTTTGCCTGAACAGGTTTTGGTTTTGCAGTGGTTGGTTTTGCAGCTATTGGTTTGTTTACAGTTTTAGCCGCTGGTTTTGTTGCAGGCTTATGATTATTTACAACCGGTTTTTTTGCAGGATGCACTACAAGTTTTTCTATAGGTTTTTCTGCAGTTGCTTTGGCCGCTTCCTTCAAAAATTTTGGAAAGGGATTTACATCCCCATCTTCATCATCCCTTTCTTTTGAATCAGCGATCATGGAAACATCTGTCGTATTTCTTTCATTATCCTGCATGATCGTTTGCATTGAATCGCTCGCTGCTATTGATGCATTCTTTGCCATCTCATGCATGATCTCTTGTGTACGCAATGAATCTGCAGACACATCATCTTTTCCTTTTAGTTTTCCGATCACTTGTCCTTTAAATTGTAAATTGATGACGCTATACCTGTTCCATCCATATTTCAACATTACTTTTTTATAAAACAATTCCAGCTTGCTGAATTTTTGTTCTGCGCCTGATGCATCACCGAATACAATGGTTTGTTCACCGATCTTCGGTATCATTTCAAATTCACGATTTGGCGTAATATCTACTTGCTCAATCATCGCCATTAAGAATGAATCTTTTTGTATCAACACACTGAGTGTATTAATGTCTTTCAATAAACTGCTGTCAATTTTTGATAGCACTTTATTCTCAGTAGGAAAACTGGTGAACACTGGTAACCGTGCAGAAAGTTTTTCGCTGATCGGTAACATCATATTGCTATTGTCAATATAAAAACTACTTCCTGTTTTAGTAAATATCCTAGCTATAGGTTCTCTTTCTTCAACAGTTGCCTGCAATATTCCATTGTTATCAAAGAACAAGTCCGCATCTTTTATCCAAACTTCTCTTTTTAATTCGGCCTCCATTGCCTTTAGATTAAATCCTTCGATCCTTGTTCCAGTAATCTCTCCTGTATAAGAACTGATGATCTTTTTTACATCTTCTTTATCAATAAAAAAATTATTGCTTACCCCGTGAATATTAATTTCTAATCCCTTGCAATGCTTTATATCTTTTGTGTGAACAGCAGCAACCAATAATGCTATACTGCCACAACCGATCATTACCCACATAACGGTGAGCAATATGCTTTTTACATTATATCTTTTAAAAATGTTCACTAATTATTATTGTACTTATTTATTAATTAAAATTTCTTTTATTGGTTCTACCAGCGTATC
>JBDTLP010000020.1:0-51841 GCA_039934735.1 Ferruginibacter sp.
AAGGAAGATTGTTCAAAACTTTCAAAGTAATGCCATACCAAACCATTGCCCTTGGTGCAGAATTAAAGCCAGGATCTTATATGGTAGAAGTAAGACAAGGCAAAACGGTGAAGACGACGAAGGTCATCAAGTTTTAGAAATAACAATTAACAATTGACAACAATAAAAGAGAGCGCCCCGGTTTATCGGGGCGCTCTCTTTTATAACATCTTACATATTACATCTTCATTCATTGTCAATTATCAATTATCAATTGTCAATGAATCCTTCAATCTTCATTAAGGCTCCATTTAAAACACATGCACAAGAATGAATAACCTCGTTTTACCTCTTGGGGTTAGTTAATAAAAAAAGTCCCGAAGAAATTCGGGACTAATGGTTGATTCATTAGGATTGTTTGTTTATGAGCGGGGTTACTATCGGTATTATTAAAGTTTTTAGTTCGTTCCCACAACAAGTATTTTTCGTGTAATCGTTTGCGTTGGTAAGGATATTTTTAAAATATAAACGCCTCTCGACAACAGGCTTGTATTGATAATAGTCTTTCCAGAGATCTTATCATTTAGGTATACAATATGTCCGAGAATATCTATTAAACTCAGGGCCTGTACAGGTTCACTGTTTGGTGCAACGGTCAAATAGCTGCCTGCTGGAACTGGATATATATTCAACGCACCGGTAGACAATGTATCAACTGGTGGTGTTACCGGGGGCGTAAACGGTGGTGTTACCGGTGCAGTCAATGTTCCTGATGTTTTACCATGCAGATAAACGGATAATGGAATATTACCCTGTCCTCCTGCAAATACTGCTTGCGGAACCCTGATTGTAAATTTATGTGTTCCGGCACTCACAGCTCCAAGACTTATCTTACGTATATCTATTACATCGCCCGGGCACCAGTTGCTGAAAGACTGCCATTGTGCATTGCTCATTGTTGATGATCCGTATATCCCGTTTCCTTGTGTATTATAAACACGGAATGGTTCACAGGTATTACGTCCCGGTTTATACGTAAGTTCCAATGCGTCGTCAAAATAAACATAGTGATTACGTCGGTTATATTCTTCGCCACCGGAATTAGCGCCATGGTTAGAAGTTATCAGGAAGAAAGCTGCATCAGTAAGATCTTGTTCTAACGTAAAGCTGATTGACCTGGTCGTTTTACCTAAAGTATCTGTTGCGGTTGCTTCATAGTTATTAAAATTTTGTTTGAATGCAAGTGGCATCAGTACGTTATTGTTTTCTATCGGAGAAGCACTATTTGTTGTAAAATCCAAAGAACCATAAAATACATCGTTTCTTCCGGCACATCCGGCAACCTGTGTATTGGCAGCATAGGGTACACCAAATAATTCCAGTTCTATCCAGATATCATAATGATTGGTAATGCTGGTATCTTTTAGCAAATAAGCAACATTATCAATTGTATAATCATAAGGTACAGATGTAGGCGAATAGTTTTTATTCATGAAAGGAGTAATATAACGGCCGATTTCTATTCTTTGAACAGCATCAGGATTATAAGTAGTACTGCCGGGGGTAACCAGGGCTATATTCACATTACCGATACGGTCGTAATTATCGCAGTCAGCCTTCACCGTTACCTTCATGTGTAAAGTGTCGCCAATAGAAGCAAGTTCATCACTGGTGAGTTTTCTTGCATACAGATCATTACGATGGCGAATAACACCCGTAGGCGGAACAGGTGTAGCCACAGTTGCAGCATATCCATCAAAGAAGGTCAGGTTGTCAAACACATGGATGATTGTTTGGGCATTGATGCTTTGCACAAATGCAGCGAGCATTATCATTAAAAACATTTTTTTCATTACCTGGTTATTAAGTCAAATAAAACTACATGTTGGCTTATTCGTGTTATCGGATAATCATTACCGTTCCTTTTCTGAAAAGGGGCTTTCCCCTGAAATCTTCAGCAGTAATTACCCACACAAATGTTTGTGTATCTTGTTTAGCACCTTTAAAACTCCCATCCCATCCTTTCAATTGATCGCTTGTAGAAAATATCTTCTGGCCATAACGATTATAGATAGAAAAGTCTGTAAGGTATTTCAGGCCTACATATTTCGGTAAAAGCACGTCATTCAATCCATCTCCGTTTGGTGTGAATGCTGTTGGAACATAAATTTCCGGCCCATTATATACTTTGATATTAATAGTGTCAAAACTTTCACAGCCTTCAGGAGTATAAGCTCTTAGATAATAGGTCATATCATGATCTACTGTTACGACCGGGTTGGCCACATTGGTTGCACTCAATCCCTGCGAAGGTGTCCATTCATAACTTACTCCGCCACTAGCACTCAATTGTACGGGCTGTAATACCGCAGCAATAATGTCATTACCGGCATAAGCATCTGTTCCATAAACATGTATCATTCCCGTAAGTGTATCGCTGGAACATCCTTCAGAAGAGATTGCAAATAAACTGATATCATATAATCCATTAGCTGTATAAATGTGGCTGAAATTATTTGCGGATGCCACTTGCCCATCTCCCAAATTCCAATGCCATTCATTGATTCCAATAACTGTTGGGGTTTCCTCTGATGAAAAAGCAATGGGCGTAAATTTACAGTTATCACTAAACTGCATGGCGATCTTTGGCCTTATGGTCATCGTGAAGGACTGGTAAATAGTATCACTCTTGCATCCATAGTTACTCGTTACAGATAGGCCTACCTGCTGTGTACCAGCAGAAAAATCCAGGGATGTTTGTTGCGTCGTGGCAAAAACAGTTCCATTATATATCCACAGCCATTGGTTTACACTGTTGGTTTGAACAGTTGACAGATCAGTGAATTGGATATTATTATTGCTACATAACGGTGAAGTATGGTTGAAATTCGGTACGGGTATATCTGCCACAGTGATCACAGTAGTAAGTGTATCAGACTTGCACCCTCTTGAGTTATATACTACATGATGGATTGTTTTTGGCCCAGGGGTAGTATAGCTTACTGTTGGATTTTGTTGATTTGAGTATTGACCGTTTCCGAGGTCCCACCACCAGCTGGTTATAGCAAGCCCATCGGTTGTGTAAGAAGAATCGAGTAATTGAACTTGTTGCTGTTCACACGGAATGATTGCTTTTATACCTGCCCTTGGTTTGTCTGCAACGAATACCTGTATGCTGATACTGGCCGGGCAAGCATTTGTGCTGGTACCCGATGCTGTTAGTGTAACCGAATGAGTACCAGCTGTGTTAAAAGTATGTGCCGGGTTTTGAACATGTGTAGTAAAGGCACTGTCATCATATATCCATGACCAGGAGTTAACTGCGCCTCCTGGCAAACTGCTATGATCAGTAAAACTAGTAGCAGATCCGAGGCATACAGAATCAGTAAAAGAAAAATCAACAGTGGGCCTTTCCAGTATCGTAATAGGTTTTGTTAATGTATCTGATTGGCAACCTGCCTGGCTTGTTACAACAAATTTGATGATCTTAATACCAGCTGTTGCATAACCGGTAGCAGGGTTCTGAAGTGTGGAAGCGGGACCGCCATTGGCTAAATTCCAATACCAGCTGCTGATCGTTCCTGGAGTAATATCGGTGAACTGAATATTATTGGATACACAGCTGTCACTGATTGTGAATGCAGCTACCGGTTTGGGTGACACATTGATGATCCTCGTAAGGGTATCAGATTTGCAACCCATCGAATTATATACTACAAGATGAATTGTTTTTGGCCCCGGGGTAGTATATGTTACAGTAGGATTCTGAAGGTTGGAAAACTGTCCATTACCAAGATCCCACCACCAACTGGTTATTGCAATTCCATCGGTTGTATAAGAAGAATCGAGTAGCTGAACCTGCTGTGCTTCGCATGGAAAAATAACCCTGATGCCGGCCCTTGGTTTGTCTGTTACAAATACCTGGTGTATAACACTTGCAGTGGCACAGGATCCTGAGCCACTATTCGATGCCGTTAGGGTTACAGAATGAATACCCGCAGTTGTAAATATATGGGTAGGGTTTTGAACATGTGCAGCAAAAGCGCTGTCATCATAGGTCCATGACCAGGAACTAATAGCACTGGCTGATGAAGTGCTGTTGTCAAAAAAGGAAGTTGCAGAACCAAGACATACAGAATCTGTAAATGTGAATGCCGCTGTTGGTCCGGCATATATAGTAATAGGTTTTACCAAAGTATCTGACCGGCATCCCTGCTGGCTGATTACAAAAAACTTTATTACCCTGACACCTGCAGTTGCATAACTGGTAACTGGATTCTGGATGGTGGGAGCCGGGCCAGCATCTGCTAAGTTCCAGTACCAATTCGTAATTGTTCCGGGAGTAATATCAGTAAACTGGATATTGCTGGAAACACAACTATCACTGATGCTGAATGCAGGCAATGGTTTGCCCCCAATCGTAACCGTTTGTGTAAGGGTTTCTTCACAACCATCAGCACCACGCACTGTTTGCGTTACTGTATAAGTGCCTGCAGTTGTATAAGTATGAACAGGATTGATATTCACTGAATCAAGATTACTGCCATCGCCAAAATTCCAGATGATCTTTGTTACGTTGCTGAATGCAATTGTTGAATCAAAAAAACTAACTGGTTGATTCACGCAGAATGTTTGATTGGCTGCAAAATGCCAGTGCGGCTCCAGCGTTGTTCTGAAACGTTGCAAATTGAACAGGCCTCCGGTTGAACCGGTAAAACCCCAGTACACCATCGGGTCATTGGAAAATGTCGTAACAACAAAATCTTCAGTATGGGTTACTCTTAATGAACCATCTACATAGGCATCAAGTGTTTTGGTTGTTGCATTCCATTGCACCCTGAGTTTATGCCATTGGCCATCTTCAGCATTATCATTGCCATTGATGATTTGAACCGGTCCGGCAAGATTGTTCGTCGATAAATGGTCCAGGTCACCGTTACGCTGAATAGCAATATGATCATAGAAAGGATCACTGTCAGGCATACTATTCTGGTAAGTATCCAGGGTAACACCAACAGATGGAGAAACGCCCCCAAAGCCAAGCCCGTTTCCAAGCCCACCAACACTTGTACTGATTGGTTGAAGAACAAATGCTATTCCATCAGCACCAGCATCATCCGTACCAAGGTAAACATCAAATAAAAAATCAAAAGGCTGCGTGAGATCTATTTTATTATTATTCCATACAGAGCCACTTTGTGATAACTGTGGATTGGTTAGCGTGTATGTATGACAGTCATCCTGGGTAGCATTACCATTAACAGTATAATGTTCACCTGGATTAAATGCATCACGTTTTCCAAGAGCAAAGATATTTAGAATAGCAGCACTGGTATTGGTTAAGGTAACGGAGTTGATTATTTTTAAATAATTGGATGGACTTATTGACACAGGTACTTCATATAAATACTGGCAAAGTGCTCCATTGCATGAAGTAGAAGTTCTCTGGATGCGATAATACTGTGCAGCGCTAAGCCTGAATATCGATGCACCTGAACACCAGTCTGGTGCAGATGACGAAATAGTTTCTGAAGTGCCATCCGAAAAATTAACCTGCGTTGTAAATCCTGCTGCACCACTTCCTCCCAGGCAAACCAGGAAAAGATTCGAAGCAGTAACAGGGGTGGTCAATGTCAGATCACCTGAAGCAGCAGCAGCCAGACGCAAATCATTGTTTCCCGATGCAGCCTGCAGTGTATAAGTAATGCCTGTATTTGTTGTACTTGTGATCGTGGGCGCTGGAAATCCATTTCCTGAACAGGCTGTTCCTGCAGCAGAAGGATAGTATGCTGCATTTACAAAAACATAACCAGTTCCATCTACATCAATTGTAGTAGAAGAAGTTGCATCGGTGTTAGAGGTCCCATCAGCAACCACATCTGCATTAAATCCCGTTACAGGAACATTAGCATATTGTGCCTGCACATCATTTGAAAAAAATGCTCCTATAGTAAGGACTAATACTATAAGCAGCCGCCTTCCTGGTAATATGAAAAGTGTAAAAATCAAACTCGTTTTATTTTCTGAAATTTATATTGAGTAAACGTTTGCATAAAAAAACACACTAACTTCAATAACATGTGGTGAATCGCAATAATATTTTTAAGGCATAAAAGTAACTGTGTTTTTATGATTTCATTTGTGACAAAATACCCAGTTCTTATACTATCTTACCATTGTAATGAATTAATTTTTTCTTTTAAGGTTATTTAATACAATTTTACATTAAAGTCAAAACAGGTTTAATAAACTTTTATTACAAAATAAAAATGA
Source organism: Ferruginibacter sp. (assembly GCA_039934735.1). Classification (GTDB taxonomy): domain Bacteria; phylum Bacteroidota; class Bacteroidia; order Chitinophagales; family Chitinophagaceae; genus Ferruginibacter. The sequence goes on from JBDTLP010000020.1 coordinate 6,253, forward strand.
ATGCAGATGGCCATGGCGTGTTTATTGGCAAACCATCAAAAGAGTTGATATTAAAAACATATTCTTATTGCCGTTAACAACTCTTTTTTTGGCGCAGGTGTTTTTATTAATATTAATAAAATTAGGAATGGAAACAATGGTAAATACAATTTTAAAAATTCACCAGGATGATAATGTAGTTGTTGCTTTATGCGATCTGCTGAAAGGCGAAGACATATTAATTGAAAATCAAATTATCCATCTGTCAGAATTAATTCCAGCGAAACATAAATTTTTTATACATGATATGCTACAAGGCGAAGAAGTAAAAATGTATGGTATTACTGTTGGAAAAATTGAGTCAACAGCTGTAGTTCGCGGACAGCGTATGACAGTAAAAAACACAAAACATGCTGCCGAAGGTTATGCATTCAGAAACTATCAATATGATTGGGTTGCTCCGGACGTAAGCAGATTTTCTTCGGCCACTTTCAATGGATATCACCGGAAGGATGGAAGGGTAGGGACAGCTAATTACTGGTTATTTATTCCTACAGTTTTTTGTGAAAACAGGAACCTTGATGTAATTAAAGAAGCACTACACAATGCACTCGGTTATACAGTTACTGATAAATATAAAAAATATGCTGAAGAGCTTTTGCATGCCTTTGAAAATGGAACTACTTTTTCCGAATCCGCTATTTTAATGGCTGCATCAAAACAATCAAAAAGAGTATTTAAAAATATCGACGGAATAAAATTTTTAAATCATCACGGAGGATGTGGTGGTACAAGAGAAGATGCAATAACATTAAGTAAACTTTTAGCTGCTTATGCCGATCATCCTAATGTTGCCGGTATTACTGTATTGAGTTTAGGATGCCAGCATTTACAGGTAACAGAGTTGCTAAAAGACATTGAGCAACGGAATCCTGGTTTCGATAAGCCTGTATTCATTTTTGAACAACAAAAAATCAATTCCGAAGAAGCTGTAATTAAACAAGCAATAAAAAAAACATTTGAAGGATTAATAAAGGCAAATGAACAGGAAAGACATGCTGCTCCTTTGAATAAACTTTGCATTGGTGTAAAGTGTGGCGGAAGTGACGGGTTCAGTGGTATCTCTGCCAATCCTGCTGTAGGTTATGCAGCTGACCTGTTGGTTGCTTTAGGTGGACAGGTCTTGCTTGCTGAGTTTCCCGAATTGTGTGGAGCAGAGCAACAATTAATTGATAGAAGTGTCAGTGAAATTACTGCAAACAAATTCATTCGGTTAATGGAGGAATATAATGCACAGGCAAAAGCTGCGGGATCTGGTTTTCACATGAACCCTTCTCCGGGAAATATCAAAGATGGATTAATAACAGAAGCCATGAAAAGTACCGGTGCTTGTAAAAAAGGAGGTACTTCTCCGGTAGTAGATGTATTGAATTATACAGAACCTGCAACAAAACCTGGTTTAAGTTTGGTATGTACGCCAGGCAATGATGTGGAAGCGACAACAGGTAAAGCAGCCAGTGGAGCCACGTTAATATTATTCACAACAGGATTGGGTACACCAACAGGTAATGTTGTTTGTCCTGTTATTAAAGTAGCTACCAATTCAAGCCTGGCAAAACGAATGAGTGACATTATCGATATTAATGCAGGCGAAATTATAGAAGGGAAAAAAACAATTGAAGAATTGGGAGAAGAAATACTTTCCTATTGTATCAAAGTGGCCAGCGGTGAGGAAATACCTAAAGCAGTTCAACTCGGCCAGGATGATTTTATTCCATGGAAAAGAGGAGTGAGTTTATGATAATTAATAAGTGCGAACAATAATCAGGTAGAAAGTTTCAATTGAAAATATGTTTAGTCTTAAAAATAAAATTGCCATTGTAACAGGAGCTGGAAGCGGGATAGGGAAAGCGATTGCAACATTATTTGCCAAACAAGGATCTATCATACATATTATTGAACTAAATGAAAGCAATGCTGCAAAAACAGCTGCTGATATTGAAGAAGATGGCGGGAACGCATTTGTTCATACCTGCGATATCAGTAAACAGGCAGATGTTATTAATGTTTTTAAACAAATTCCCGGGTTTTCCATATTGGTAAACTGTGCCGGGATTGCACATGTGGGCAAAGCCGATACTACCAGCGAAGCAGATTTTGATAACGTGTTTAATGTAAATGTTAAGGGTACTTATAATTGTTTGCATGCAGCCCTGCCTGTTTTAAAACAGCAAAATAATAGCGTGATACTAAATGTAGCATCTATTGCGGCGCTGGTAGGCATTACCGATAGGTTTGCTTATAGCATGAGTAAAGGAGCTGTGTTTGCAATGACCTTAAGTGTGGCAAGGGATTATATCCAGGATAATATTCGCTGCAATTCCATTTCACCGGCAAGAATACATACGCCATTTGTTGATGGATTTATTGCTAAAAATTATCCGGGCAGGGAAGAAGAGATCTTTGAAAAATTATCAAAGAGCCAGCCAATAGGAAGAATGGGAACAGTAGAAGAGGTAGCTGCGCTGGCATTGTACCTCTGCAGCGATGAAGCAGCATTTATTACTGGTTGTGATTATCCACTCGATGGTGGATTCATAAAATTGAATAATTAATGTCGTGTAATAAAATAATTTGAAAGTGCTGGTTAAATTGGAAATAGTATGAAATTAATTCGGTTTGGCAATACTGGTTTTGAGAAGCCAGGAATATTTTTAAATGGAACTTGTTACGATGCGTCAGGCCTTATCCATGATTATGATGAAACATTTTTTGAAAATAATATGCTGGCTAAAATAGTTGAAGGATTTGCGGAAAATAAATTACCCGTTGTAACCCATCAACGTTTTGGCTGCCCCGTTAAACGCCCTTCAAAAATTGTTTGCATAGGGCTTAATTATAAAGATCATGCTCAGGAAACAGGTGCTGCCATTCCCGGCGAACCAGTTATATTTTTAAAATCCACTACAGCTGTCACAGGGCCCAATGATGATGTTATTATACCGAAGGATTCAGTTAAAACAGATTGGGAAGTAGAACTTGCAGTGGTTATTGGTAAAAGAGCCTCTTATGTACCTGAGGCAAATGCAATGGATCATGTGTTTGGATATTGTTTGCACAATGATATTAGTGAACGGGCTTTCCAGTTAGAACGTGGCGGCACTTGGGATAAGGGAAAAGGATGTGATAGCTTTGCGCCGCTCGGCCCTTTTTTAGTAACCAAAGATGAAATATCTGATGTACACAATCTGCGTATATGGCTAACCGTAAACGGGAAAAGCATGCAGGATGGGTCTACTGCAAATATGATATTTAGTGTCCCAAAGATTGTTTCCTATACAAGTCATTTTATGACCTTGCTTCCGGGAGATATTATTTCTACAGGTACACCAGCAGGAGTTGGCCTTGGAATGAATCCACCACTATATCTAAAGCCAGGAGATAGTATGGAATTGGGCATTGATGGATTGGGGACATCAATGCAACATGTAAAAGCATACCGTTAATTCAAGAAACAATTGCCGAATGAGAGAAAATAAATCATACCTTCCAGCATTTGTGCTGATAACTTCTTTATTTTTTTTATGGGGCTTTGCACACAATCTTGATCCAATCCTGGTTCCACATTTAAAACGCTCATTCACTTTAAGTACTACACAGGCAACCCTCATCGACTCTGCTGTTTTTATTGCTTATTTTTTAATGGCACTACCAGCCGGGTTCATCATGAAAAAATTCGGTTATAAAACAGGTATCATCACCGGATTATTATTATTCGCCACTGGCTGTTTCTTATTTGTGCCAGCCGCGGATAATCAATCTTACAATTTTTTTTTGGTGGCATTATTTATTATAGCCTGTGGATTAACCATTTTAGAAACGGCAGCAAATCCTTATGCAGCTTCTTTAGGCGATCCTGCAACATCTGTGCAACGCCTGAACCTTGCACAATCATTCAATGGATTGGCAGCAGCAATAGCACCTGCGATTGGAGGAATATTAATTTTCGCAAAAGGCAAAACAGATGAGGAATTAAGTGCGATGACTGACGCTGCTAAGAAAACCGCACTGGCTTCAGAAGCTTCTTCTGTAAAAATGCCTTATATCATTTTAGGCGGAGTGTTATTATTAATAGCAATCCTGTTTGCATTTACGAAATTACCAATCATACAAAAAAAAGATGGAGAGAAATCCAGCAAAAGTATTTTTCATGCTTTCAGGCACAGGCATTTGAGTTGGGCCGTAGTTGCACAATTTTTTTATGTAGGGGCCCAGGTATCAATATTTAGTTTATTTATTTTATATGCTATTGGTGCTGCAGGTATTACCAGGGAACAGGCTGCTATATATTTAAGTGCATGTGGATTTGCTTTTTTGATTGGTAGATTTTTAGGAACATTCTTAATGAATTTTATCAGGCCCGAACGTTTGTTGGTTATTTATGCAGGGGTTAGCATACTGCTAAGCATCATCGCCATAACAGCAAGCGGTATGATCACCTTGTTTGCAGTAATAGCTATTTGTTTTTTAATGTCAATTATGTTTCCAACAATATTTTCATTAGGCATAAAAAACTTAGGAGGAGATACTGAATATGGAAGTAGCTTGCTGGTTATGTCAATAGTAGGAGGGGCGATTTTGCCGAGGATATTTGGTTACATCAGTGATGCAACAAATAATATTCAGTTAGGATATATTGTTCCCCTTATTTGTTTTACAGTTGTTTTATTTTTTGGGTGGAAGGGATATAAAATTAAAACCGAAAATAAAAATTGATATGCAACAATTTTATTTGGCGCTGGATTTAAAGAACAATGAAGAGTCAATTGCCAGCTATGAAAAATTTCATAAAGAAGTGTGGCCGGAAGTGTTAGATAGTATTGCAGATGCTGGTATATACAAAATGGAAATTTTCCGTGTCTCGAACAGGTTGTTTATGATCATTGAAGCAACAGATGATTTTTCTTTTGAAAAAAAATCAACATTGGATAGGGATAAAACTACAGTTCAAAAATGGGAAGCGTTGATGTGGCAATTTCAGCAAGCAATACCCGGTGCTGCGTCGGAAGAGAAATGGTTGCTTATGAAAAAGATATTTGAATTCAATAAATAATAAAAGATGAGAATTGATGCGCACCAGCATTTTTGGAAATATAATTCGGTAACGCATTCATGGATCGGTGATACAATGTCAGCGATACAAAAAGATTTTTTGCCCGCAGATCTGCAAACAATCTTACAGGCAAATAATATAGATGGTTGTATCGCAGTGCAGGCTGATCAATCAAAGACTGAAACTGATTTCTTAATTGAATTATCAGCTAAACACAAATTTATTAAGGCCGTGGTCGGTTGGGTTGATCTTAAAGCAGGAAATATTATTGAACAATTAGCGGAGTGTAAACAATTCGATAAGCTAAAAGGTTTTCGTCATGTATTGCAGGCCGAAGAACCTGGCTTTATGTTACAGAATGATTTTTTAATTGGTATAAAAGCATTGAAAGAATTTGATTTCACTTATGATTTATTAATTTATCCGGGTCATCTCACTGCAGCATTGGACCTGGTTAAAGAAAACCCGGATCAACTATTTGTAATTGATCATATAGCGAAACCAAATATCAAAATGCAGTACATGGATGAATGGAAGAAAAAAATAGAAACGTTTTCAAAATTGGATAATGTATTTTGTAAAATCAGCGGAATGATTACTGAAGCGGATCATACAAATTGGAATGAAAAAGATTTTAATCCATATTTAGATGCAGTAGTGAAAACTTTTGGTACAAAACGAATCATGTTTGGTAGTGACTGGCCGGTATGCCTCGTTGCAGCATCTTATGAACAAACGTTATCAGTTTTTTCCAATTATTTTTCATCGTTTTCTTTAGCAGAACAGGAAGATATCTTTGGCAACAATGCTATTAAATTTTACCATTTATAAAAATAATCATGTCAACTGGTTTAAAATTTCCACCGGTTATATTTGGAACGAGCGTGTTGGGGAATTTATATGAAGCGATACCTTATGAAATTAAATTAGCAATCATAAAAGAATACATTGATCATGCACCTGGCGCTGTTGCTATGTTTGATACAGCAGGAAAATATGGTGCCGGCATGGCTTTGGAAGTGTTAGGCAAAGCTTTAAATGAATTGGCTGTTCCAAAAGAAAAAGTGATCATTAGTAATAAACTCGGCTGGTATCAAACAGCTTTAAAAACGCCTGAGCCCACTTTTGAAAAAGGAATATGGAGAGATATGAAAAACGATGCGGTTCAGAAAATTAGTTACCAGGGGATTTTAGCATGTTTTGAACAAGGCAATGAATTGTTGAATGGTTATGATTCACAAATGGCATCTATACATGACCCCGACGAATACCTGCAGGCTGCTGCCAGTGAAAAAGATGAAGCAAATAGATACAATGATATCCTGGAAGCCTATGCTGCATTGAATGAACTTAAACAACAAGGTAAAATTTCTTCCATTGGTGTAGGTGCAAAAAACTGGAGATACATTGAAAAAATTTCTAAAGACGTAAAGCTCGATTGGGTAATGATCGCTAACAGCCTAACTATAAAATCGCATCCAATAAAGCTGTTGACATTTGTAAAAAAATTACACACACAAGGAACCACTGTAATTAATTCGGCCCTGTTTAACGGCGGATTTTTAGTAGGAGGGGATTATTATAATTATGAGTTGGTAGATAAAAATACAGATGAAGGTAAGCGTTTGTACGAGTGGAGAGATCGTTTTTTTAGTTTGTGTAAAACATTCGGCATCGAACCAGCCGAAGCCTGTATTAATTTTGGGTTTCATATTCCAGGTGTTGATAGTGTTACATTAAGTGCCATCCATCCTGAAAAAGTAAAATCTAATTTAAGTTTGGTCAGCAAAATCCTGCCCCATGATTTTTGGAGATCAATGAAACAAGAAGGTTTATTGGAAGATCACTACCAGGTACACTGATTTTTTGATTAAACCCAGATTTTCAACTGCAAAATCCGGGTTAAATTACTCATAATTAAAAATATTCTATAGTAACCAATCCGAATAAAATAAAAAAAACGCATCCTTCACAGTTGCGTTTTTTTTCTTTTATTCGGATTATCTATTATCTTAGAATCGTCACATTCCCTTGCACCATATGGTGTTTTCCATTGCTCAAGGTAAAATCAATAATGAAATAATAAGTTCCGTCTGGTAATAACTTTCCTTTATACCTGCCATCCCAGTCATTCTTATAATTGTCATTGCTAAACACCTTGCTGCCATACCTGTTGTAAACCTGTACTGCGGCATTGGCATAACAACTTTGATTTCCAACAAGCCAGATGTCGTTGATACCATCACCATTAGGCGTAAACGCTACCATTGGATCGGTACATCCGATATCCTGTTTAACATTTACCGTTACCACATCACTGTTGGTGCAGCCTTCGGGAGTAGTAACTGTTAGTGTGTAAGTAGTCGTTTCAGCCGGGTTCGCAATTGGATTCAGCGAAGTTGCTGAACTCAAACCGGTTGCAGGTGTCCATAAATAAGTGCCGGCACTTGCACTTGTTTGAAGTTGCACGGATGCTCCTGCATTTATACTTTGGTCGCTGCCTGCATTGGCTGATGGAACCTGCACAGTAACAGTAAATGTTCTTGTTGCAGTACAAAGTTGTAAGGTAGCATCCAGGATATACGTGGTAGATTCTGTTGGTGATAAAACCGGGTTTGCAATATTTGGATCACTAACTCCCGTTGACGGTGACCAGCTAAATACAGTTGCATTGCTTTGTGTATTGGCATTGAAAGAACCGCCATTGCAGATAGTAGTGTCATTGTGTGCTGTAAGGGTTATATTATTTATCACAGCTACCGTTACTGCATGCGTAGAAGTGCAACCATTGCCATCAATGACAGTTGCTGTATAATCTCCGGGATTAACGGTGATAGTAAGACCATTCTGAACAGGATTTGTGTTCCATGTAATATTGAAAGGGCCAGGAGTTGCCGGCAATTGTAATGTTGCGGTTCCCTGTGTAGTACAGGTTGCATCAGTAGTTGTTGATCCAATATTGATACCACCACCTACGATGACTTGTTGTGTATTGCTTTCTACGCAACCGTCGGCGCCGGTTACAGTTTGTATAACGGTATAAGTACCTGCAGCCGCATAACTATGAGTAGGATTTAAATCTGTTGTATTTAATGGGCTCATATCTCCAAAATCCCATGAGATACCGCTGATTGTAGTAAAAGATACTGTTGAATCGAGAAAAGTGACTGGTTGATTCACACATAACGGTTGCGCAGGACCGAAGTGCCAGTGTGGTTCAAGTTTTGTTCTGAAACGTTGTAAATTAAAATAAAGGCCGGTAGAACCTGTAAATCCCCAATATACCAATGGGTCGTTGGCAAAAGTGGTTGTAACAAAATCTTCGGTATGTGACACTCTAAGTACGTCGTCAATATAAGCTTCCATGGTATGTGTTGTAGCATTCCATACAATTTTAAGTGCATGCCATTGGCCATCTTCTGCATTGTCAACACCATTAATAATCTGAACCGGACCTGCAAGATTATTGGCAGACAAATGATCAAGGTCGCCGTTACGCTGAATCGCAATATGATCAAATGAAGGATCGTTGTCAGGCATACTGTTCTGGTAGGTATCCAATGTAACACCTATAGATGGAGAAACACCTCCAAAGCCAAGGCCATTACCTGTGCCACCAATGCTTGTACTGATAGGTTGAAGAACGAATGCCATTCCATCAGCACCAAAATCATCTATTGAACCAAGAAAAACATCAAACAAAAAAGTAAAGGATTGAGTAAGATCTATTTTAATATTGTTCCATACAGAACCACTTTGGGTTGACTGTGGATTTGTAATTGTATAAGTGTGGCAATCATCCTGGCTTGCATTTCCGTTCACTGTATATTGTTGACCAGGGTTGAATCCGGCCCGCCTTCCTAGTGCCAGTATATTAAGAGTCGCACCAACAGCGTTATTGGTTACCGTGATTGAATTGATGATCTTCGCAATATTAGCCTGGCTCAATGAAACAGGTACTTCATAAATATATGGGCAAAGGGCGCCATCACATGCAACAGATGTTCTTTTAATGCGATAGTATTCAGTAGGAGTTATCCTGTATGTAGTTGGACCAGCGCACCAGTCAGGCGCAGTAGCATTAATGATTTCATTTGTGCCATCAGAGAAATTGATCTGCGCTGAGAAAGCAGCGGGCCCATCTCCACCAAGGCAAACGAAATAAAGTTTTGCTGCATTTACAGGTGTTACTAAAGTCAGGTCAGAAGTTCCGGCAGAACCGAGATGTAACGCATTGCTGCCAACTGCTGGTTGAAGGTTATAAGTTATAGCAGTGTTCGTAGTTGTATTGGTACTTGTAATTGTAGCAGGATATCCATTCGTAGTATTGCACGGAGTTCCCACTGCAGATGGATAATAAGAGGAGGTTGCAAAAACCCAGCCTGCTCCATCAATACCAATATTGGTGGAAGAAGTGCCATCTGGGTTTGCTGTGCCATCGGCAACAACATCGGCATTGTAACCAGTTACAGGCACTTCTGAATATTGAGCCATCGCCTTATTTGAAACAAGTGATCCAATTAATAAAATGGAGATTACAAATAGCCACCTGGATATGGTTGTAAATTGAATAAAAGCGGGACGTTTTTTTTTTTCCGTTGTAGTTCCTGCAAAAGTTTGCATAATGAGTGCTGGTTTTAATGGTTATTGTTGGCTGGTTTGGTTGTAGATATAATAAAGTAAAGAAAAGATCCGTGTTGAAAGAAAATGGTTGCCTGATGTATGGCCGAAATAATGAATATAGGTATGCTTTTTGAAAGCCTGTTCTAAAAAAAATAAGGAGTGTGTAGATATCTTTCATTACAGGAATTAAAAGGTTTTTACAAGTTGTTGGTATGGATCGGCAGGCCGGTTTCGGAAGGGGATTGAATTGAAAAGCGAAAGTATAATAATTTTGTGAATACTTGCACTTTGATAAACTGTTTCGGGGATCAATTTTAACCTGTTTATCTTTCCATAAACTGAAGCTGGGAACACAAATAAATGAAATAATCTGGTTATAAGACAGGTTTTTTGGGTTATTTTCCCCGTTTTTTCGGGTGAATTAACCCAACTTATTTTAAATGGACTTCGGAACTTTGTGTGCTAACCTCAAAAACTTTGCTACTACAATTACTATCACAATTATTCAGAGAAGAATTGCTCGGCATTCAAAAAAGACATGCTATTGTATTTCCCATAAATCAATTATTTTATGTGAGTGTGCAAGAGAGGCGTGAAGGATATGAATTGAAATTTTTAAAAGGATACGATCTTTCATCTGTGATTACCCTTGAAATTCAGCTTGCCTTTAAATTGGTATTCCAAAAAATTCATGAAGGTAAGCTGGTTAATGTTTTTTGAAATATATTTACCGCATGGATGATCACTACAAAATACTGCAGACTATTTTTGATATTGTAAAAGACGATGCCCAACCTGAAACATATAAATGCAGGCCAAGAGAAATTATTTTACGGGAATATCAATCCTGGACCGTTATTGAAACGCATTTAAAAATATTGGAAAAAGAAGGCCTGGTAACAATCAAACAGGAGGATACTGTTGTTATTTTTATTACAGCTGCAGGAATTGAGTTTATGAAAGCTGCGAGAAAATTTCAATTTTGAATGGGTGAATAAGTGAATGGGTGATTGGGTGAATAGTCTTTGAATTTTAAAGGGCATTCACCTATTGACTTATTGACACATTCACTTATTCAGCCATTCACTCATTCACCTATCTCTATGAAGTTATCAAAATCATTCTCCGATTTTTTTGAAAGTGAAAAAGCTGGCGGACTGATCCTGGTTTTTGCAACAATTCTTTCACTCATACTTGCAAATACTTCCTTGCAGGTAAACTATATTAACTTTTGGAATATTGATATTGCGGGCCACAGTATGGTTCATTGTATCAATGATGGCCTTATGACCATATTTTTCCTGCTGATCGGCCTTGAACTGGGACGAGAGATCTATAACGGTGAACTTTCAAATCTTAAAAGCGCTTCACTTCCCATTTTTGGCGCATTGGGGGGCATGCTTGTTCCTGCTGTGATTTTTTTGATATTTAATTTGGGGAAAAGTACACAACCTGGTACCGGTATTCCAACAGCAACTGATATTGCATTTGCTATTGGTATTCTATCGTTGTTGGGTAACCGCGTGCCATCATCTTTAAAAATATTTCTAACAGCACTGGCTGTTATCGATGACCTGGGTGCAATCATTGTAATTGCATTGTTCTATAGTACAACCATTTTATTTATAAACTTATTCATTGCAATAGGAATTTTTATTTTCCTACTTATTTTAAACAGGTTGAAAGTACACAACCTTATTCCATATTTAGTTGGAGGGATAGCGATGTGGTATTTCATGCTTCACTCAGGTGTTCATGCTACCATAACCGGCGTATTACTTTCTTTTGCGATTCCATTTGGAGATGGTAAAGAAAAATCAGCATCATTTAAATTGCAGCATTTCTTACACAGGCCAGTTGCTTTTTTTATTCTGCCATTATTTGCCATGGCGAATACATGTATTGCTATTAATAACAATTGGCAAAGTAGTTTAACACATTCAAGTAGTCTTGGTATCATTGCAGGACTTGTTATTGGTAAACCATTGGGCATTTTGTTGTTTTCATATATCGGCGTTTTATTGGGCCTTTGCGCATTACCGTCAGATTTAAAATGGAAAAATATTCTTGGTGCAGGATTGCTTGGTGGTATTGGATTTACCATGTCAATTTTTATTGCGCTACTTGCATTTAAAGATGACACATTAATAAACAATTCGAAGATTGCTATTTTGATTGGGTCTGTTATTTCGGGGATAGTAGGGGTGTTATATCTTAAATTTACTCTTGGAAAATCGGGTGAAAATAATATTGATTAAAAAATAAACTTGCGTAAGTTCGAAAGAACATTTGCCACAGAGTTGTGTTAAGAATATTTCAAACAATGAAAAAATTAATTATATATTTTCTACTACCGATAATGTTTTTTTGTAGCTACAATAGTTTAGCTCAGGATAATAAAGCCGTATTTGTCCAGGTAGAGAAACGATTAAAAACAATCAAAGATTATCTGGGAGGTAAAACCAACGATTCAACTTTAAGGCGGGCCGAAGCAATTGTTTTTTTTGAAAAATTAACCAGCATTTTCTCAAATTCTGATATTGTTGCAGAAAATCAATTAGAACCATCGTTGGCTGAGTATCAGAAATGGGATAATTGGTATCAAGAGAATAAATCAAAACTTTATTGGAATAAGCGAAAAAAACAGGTAAGAATAAATAAATATTAAGTATCAACCTAAACTGGCGTTAATAATCTTCATTTCTACTTTTCCATTAAAACATCCTATTTCCCCATTCAGCTGGCAAAAAAGCCTGTTTGATAACTCTCGCTATGCAGGCCTGGATTTGAACTGTAATTTTAAATTCATTAATAAAAGATGATCGCTTTGTATCTTTTTTAATTAGTGCTGACACAGTATTAAACTTTTATTTATTTACTTTTTAAAATTATGTATATGAAAAATCCACTTTTTATTTCTATTGCTCTTATGGCTGTTTTATTTACTTCGTGTAACAAACACGATGATGCAGTAGTTCCTGTTTCAACAAATACAGTTAATAATACGGTAGTTTCCGGTACCTGGCGCATTACTTATTTCTGGGACAATGACCAGGACGAAACTGCAAACTACAGCGGCTATGCTTTTACGTTTGGCGGCGGAGCTGTTTTAACTGCGGGCAACGGAACTTCATCCGTTACCGGTACATGGACTTCCGGAACAGATGACTCAACCGTTAAACTGATCATCAGTTTTTCTACGCCATCATCATTTGTAGATCTAAGTGATGATTGGCATGTTTTATCAAGAACAGATACAAAAATCACCTTGCAGGATGTTAGCGGCGGAAATGGTGGTACAGATTTTTTGACTTTTGAAAAAAATTAATAAGGGTTAAAAAATACGAACTGCCTTAATTATAAAATGGCGCAGGGTTTCCCGGGAACCTTGCGCCATTTTTAATAAAAGTGGTTGAATGCTTTTGTAAGCTTCAACTGTTGTAATTTTAGACAAACCCATCTAAGAATGCTACATAACAAACCAACAATTTTCATAACACTAATCGCTACTGCTATTTTTATAACTTCAGCTAGTATCGGCCCAAAAGGAATATATAAGAATTTAAAAGTATTGCCTGTTGACATCAGCGAAAAAAAACTGGATAGCATCATGGATTCATATTGCAGAGCACTTAAAGTTGGTTGCGAGTTTTGCCATGTATCCAATAAGGATGCTTTTAATTTCAGTTCAACAAACAGCGATACACTTGACTTTGCAAAAGATGGCCAAATGAAAGAGAATGCCAGGAGGATGATTCACCTGATGATCGATATCAACAAGAACTATTTTTATTTTGATAAAAATACCAGGCCTGAATATCTTAATGCAGTCAGTTGCAATACCTGTCATCGGGGCAACCCATTCCCTCTGGAAAAGTAGATTTTTTTACGTAATCAAAATACAACTATCTTGATCTAACTTTACTTCAATTGTAATTGAATAAGAATTTGATTTTAATTCTGATTTGGTATTCAAATTGTAATGACGAAAAAATTATCAGCCTGAGTTTGTCGAAGACGGCCTAAGAACGAAACTCGCCTTCGACAAGCTCAGGCTGACAGTGTTGTTGTAATGTTTAATTAGAGAATTAACACACAGATAAAAGTTAGTATGAAGTATTTTTTTTCTTTACTATATTTTTTTGTTGCTGCTTTATTTTCACAGGCACAGGTGAAACCTTTATTACCTGTACCATCTGCAGCTCAGCAACAATGGCAGAACACAGAGTTTTATCTTTTCATGCATTTCGGTCCAAACACTTTTACTGATCTTGAATGGGGTAAAGGTTCAGAGCAGGAAGAAATATTCAATCCTTCAAAACTGGATTGTAATCAATGGTGCCGCATTGCAAAAGCTGCAGGCGCAAAAGGGATCATCATCACAGCAAAACATCACGATGGATTTTGTTTGTGGCCAAGCAAATATTCTACGCATACTGTTGCACAAAGCAAATGGAAAAATGGTAAAGGAGATGTATTAAAAGAATTGAGTGATGCCTGTAAAAAATATGGTTTGAAATTCGGCGTTTACCTGTCCCCGTGGGATCGCAATCATCCTAAGTATGGAACAGAAGAATACAATGATATTTTTATAAACATGATGAAAGAAGTAGTATCCAGCTACGGACCTATGTTTGAATTTTGGTGGGATGGCGCCAATGGGGAAGGGCCCAATGGGAAAAAGCAACATTATGACTGGCGCCGTTTTGAATCTACGCTTCGTAGTATTGCACCCAACACCTGCATCTTTAGTGACATTGGCCCGGATATTCGCTGGGTAGGGAATGAGGGCGGAACGGCTTCAACAACCAATTGGAATTTGTTAGATACAACCGGCTTTACAAGAGGATCAGGTTCTCCTTCTACAGATACATTGAATACAGGAAATAAATTTGGTAAAAACTGGATACCTGCTGAATGTGATGTTAGCATCAGGCCGGGCTGGTTTTATCATGATAGCGAAAATGAAAAGGTAAAAACGGCGGAAGAATTATTTTTACTTTATTTAAAATCAGTAGGTAGAGGTTCTTCCTTTTTATTAAATGTACCGCCGGATAAAAACGGGCTCATCAGTGCGTATGATAGTTTGTCGCTGATAAATTTTAAAAAAAACATGGATGAAAGTTTTAAAATCAACTTAATAAATAAAGCGGCTATTTATTACAGGAATAATAATATTCAACATGCAACTGGCTTGCTGAATGATAATAATTTATCTACCTATATACAAACAGCATTGGCGGATTCTCCAAATATTAAGATTGATTTTCCGAAAGAAGAAACAATTAATTGCATCTTATTAAGCGAGCCATTGCAGATTGGCCAGCGTGTAAGTTCATTTACTATTGTGCTTATAAATAATAATAAAATTGTAAGAAAGATTAATGCTACTACCATTGGCCATAAACGCATACTTACATTTCCGGAAACAGCAATACAATCTATTGAGATTAAAATAAGCGAAGCAAAAGCGATTCCTTTAATAAGCGAAATAGGAGTATATAAGATCCCAAATAATTTGATTGAAAAAAATTAATCATATTTTAATGAAGCAATATTTTTTTCTTTTTTTAATAATGGGGATGTTTCATTCGAAAACTTTTTCCCAGGTAAAGCACAGCTTTGAAATAAAAGCAGGTGATTTTTATTATGATGATAAACCCATTCACATTTATTCAGGAGAAATGCATTATGAAAGAGTGCCTGAACAGTATTGGCGCCATCGTTTAAAAATGATAAAAGCCATGGGGCTTAATACTGTTTGTACTTATGTATTCTGGAACTACCACGAAACAGCAGCAGGCATTTGGGATTTTACAACAGGTAACCACGATATCAGGAAATTTATAAAACTTGCAGCTGAAGAAGGATTAATGGTTATTTTGAGGCCGGGCCCTTATGCATGTGCAGAATGGGAATATGGCGGCTATCCCTGGTGGTTAGTTAAGAATAAATCATTGGTAATCCGGTCATACAACAAACCATTTTTAGATTCATGCAACACGTATATTACGAAGCTTGCCGAACAGGTAAAAGATCTGCAAATAACAAATGGGGGCCCCGTAATAATGATACAGGCAGAAAATGAGTTTGGTTCTTATGTGGCACAACGAAAAGATATTTCTATTGAAGATCATAAAAAATACAGTGCTGCTATTAAAGAACAACTTATCCATGCGGGATTGAATGTTCCTTTTTTTACTTCTGATGCAAGTTCGCTTTTTGATGCTGGCAGTATTGCCGGTGCTTTACCAACTGCAAATGGCGAAGACAATATTAATAACTTAAAAAAAGTAGTAAATGAATACCACGATGGAACAGGGCCCTATATGGTTGGAGAATATTATCCCGGCTGGCTGGATCATTGGGGTGAACCATTTCAAAAAATAGAAACAAAAGATATTTTACCACAGGTTGAAAAATATTTGAAAGAAGGCGTGTCATTTAATTTTTACATGGTTCATGGAGGAACTAATTTTGGTTTTACCAGTGGCGCCAACTACAATAACGAACACGATCTTCAACCCGATATTACCAGCTATGATTATGATGCACCAATAAGCGAAGCAGGTTGGGCCACTGACAAATACAATGCCCTGCGAAAATTATTTATGCAATATATTCCTTATTCAATTCCTCCAGTTCCTGCTGCTGTACCCACCATTAAGATCGATCAAATAAATTTAAACAAATCAGTCAGCCTGTTTGATTTGAAAGACAAAATGATTCCCGTAACAAATGATAACCCTGAAACATTTGAAGATTTAAACCAGGGTTTTGGTTATGTATTTTACAGCAAACATTTTACTGAACCTGTAGAAGGAAAACTGGAAATAAAAGGATTGCGTGATTATGCAATTGTTTACGTGAATAAAAAAGAAATTGCACAACTTAATCGAAATACAAATACTTATTCATGTGAAATAGAAATTCCTGCAGGTACAGTGCTTGATATTTTAGTAGAAAATATGGGGCGCATCAATTATGGTGAAGCGATCACAAACAATCTTAAAGGAATAATAACTCCTGTTACAATTAATGACAAGGAGATCAAAGGAAATTGGAACATGTATAAATTTCCTATGGACAAAGAGCCAGATCTAAAATCATTCAACAATCATTATGTAAATAGAAATCCTGTTATTTACACGGGTACTTTTAATCTTTCAAAAACCGGCGATACTTTTTTAAATATGCAGGAGTGGGGAAAAGGAATTGTTTTTGTAAATGGGCATAACCTGGGAAGGTATTGGAGTATCGGTCCGCAACAAACACTTTATATTCCTGGTTGTTGGTTGAAAAAGGGATTAAATACAATTACAATTTTTGAGCAGTTGAATGAAATAGAACAAAAGAATATTGGATCTGTTGAAAAGCCGAAATTGGAAATGTTGCGGAAATAAAAAAAGGGTCTCAACTTTTAATTCGTTGAAGCCCTTTTTGTATTGTGTGACCGCGTTAGGAGTGAATTTATATTATGGAATGCAGTGCTGACGTGGCTTTCAGGACACGCTGTTTTAACCTTCACCATATTACGCACCGTATAGATTGTTGAGTTTTAATTTGATTTGTTTATCCTCAATTTTGTACCCAATTTATTAATTTATTCAATGAATGGCTTCACCTGGTCCATTTTAAGCCCAAAATATATACAAAACTCTTCAACACTTACTGCCTGGTGATCTTCTTTCTTATACTTCTCCATTACCTTTTGCAAAAGCATACGGCTCCAACGCTCACTTTTTCCAGTTATGCGCTGAATGTCTTTAGGGTAAATTATAAGCCTTGTAGTTTCAGGTTTCATACACTATCTATACTTGTGCCATACCGATAATAGGGATGATCTACGTCGAAAACGGCAAACAAAGCTAATAAATATCTTTTTCATTCAATAACGGCAATAACGGTCGTTTTCGGCAAAAACTACCGTTAACGGTAGTACGATGATGCAACCAGAAAAATGATTTGCAGCTTTGTTGGATGAAATACATAAAACTACTCCTCCCGATTTTATTTGCCTGCCTTACAACTTCAGCGCAGCTGGTTGTGCAGGTGTTTGATGGGGATACTTACAAGGTACTTAACAAAGGAAAATTTACAATTATCCGATTAGCAAATGTTGATGCGCCAGAACTCAGCCAGTATTATGGAAAGCTGGTGAAAGCGTGTGTATCAAAATTGATACTCGGTAAGAAAGTTACTCTTGATGTACGAAGAACTGATCGCTATGGCAGAACTATCGCCGATGTTTTCATTGATGGTATGAGCCTGGACAGTTTACTTGTAATCAATGGGTGGGCTTGGGAATATGTTGCTCAATCAATTAATCATGAATTATCGGTTTACCAAAACCAAGCCGTTCAAAAGAACAAGGGCATGTGGAAGTGTAAACATAATATTCAACCATGGGAATGGCGGAAGCTAAATAAGAAACAAAAACGGCTTAAAGAAATGTGCCGCTAAACATTTCCATTACTAAAATAAAACCACAAGAAAAATGGCAAAGCAAAAAGGTATTATCAAATTAAAAGGTACGCTCGGCGATATCACTTTTTACAAATCCCAGGACGGCTACCTGGCCAGGGAAAAAGGCGGTGTAGATGGTGATCGTATCGCAACAGATGCCGTGTTTGCAAGGACACGGGAAAATGGTGCTGAGTTCGGAAGAGCTGGCAAAGCAGGCAGGATGCTTCGTACTGCAATCAGGAATTTATTGCAAAACATTGCCGACAACCGCATGGTAGGAAGGCTTACACAAGAAATGG
This sequence comes from Ferruginibacter sp., assembly GCA_039934735.1. Classification (GTDB taxonomy): domain Bacteria; phylum Bacteroidota; class Bacteroidia; order Chitinophagales; family Chitinophagaceae; genus Ferruginibacter. Next base: position 24,733 of record JBDTLP010000020.1, read on the forward strand.
TAAAAGTGATCCAGGCTGATGTAACGAATCCGAGAGGACAACGAAACGTGATCGATGGTGAAGCTGAGTTGCTGGAGGATTTTGATTTTAACAGGAATGGAAAACTGCGAACAACATTGTTTGCACCATTTACTTCAGTCATTGACAGGGCCAGCGGGAAGCTTGTTATTGATGTTGTTTCTTTTATTCCTGCAAATATGGTGAGCGCTCCTAATGGGACAACACATTTCAAATTGATTTCTGCGGGAGCTGAAATTGATTTTGAAAATGAAACTTTTGTTGTTGACACGCAGGAAACGGCACAACTACCATGGGATATAAATGCTACTGCAGCAATTAATCTAACAAACCAGGTAAGTGCAGCAAGTACACATCCGTTGTTCCTGGCATTTGGAATTGAATTTTACCAGGATGTAAACGGTGTAAAATATCCATTAAGGAATGGTGCATATAATGCTTTATCGCTGGTAAAAGTTAATGGCTTACCGTAATCCATAACAATTTCAAACTACAAGAATGGAACTGGAGCTAATCAGAACATACGATCCGGAAGGAACAAATGGGGAAATCCTTCTCAATAACACCAGGCTGTGCAATTCTATAGAGCTGCCATGGCTTAATAATCAACACCTGGTCTCCTGTATACCTGAAGGAAAGTATGAACTGATGATAAGATTCAGCCACAAGTTTCAATGGCACTTACAATTGAAAAATGTAAAAGACAGGGACCTCATTTTAATCCACCCTGCCAATGATGCCATAAGAGAATTGAGAGGCTGTATTGCTCCGGTTTCCTTTTTAGAAGGTCCGGGTAGAGGTGCTAAATCAAAAATTGCATTTCAAAATTTATTAGGACTTGTCTTTCCAGTACTTGATAAAAACAAACAAGTTTTTCTAACTATTAAATCATAATCCAATGTGGATACTTGTAATTCATTAAGCTATTAACAATAGCCACCGCTTCTGAAACAATATTATCTCACTTTTAAAATTCTTAAAAATGTTTAGTCTGATTCGCCTCTTATTCTCCTAAGTAAATGTCAGGAGATTGAAACCCATTTTTTTAACCTCTAAATCAAAATCCAATGGGATCCATTTTAGTTATCATTAAGCTATTATTTAGCTAAACCTGAAGAAACAATTTTATACAACCTCTAAATCACAATTTATGTTCGTCCTTATTCATCGTTAATTCAAAAACGTTTTACAAATAATTTTTTCACAAAATCTGAAATCATGTTAATACATCTCATTCACTTTATCTACTCCTGGAACTAAGTTTCCAGTCAGCAAACAATTTCCATTAATTAAAATAATTTTTATGTTAGTCTTAATCATCAAATTGCTTTTGTCAATTTAAAAAAGAAACGAAACAATATTTTATAATATCATTTCCGTAAAATATGGTACAAGAACTCAAACAAAGATTAAAATCACCGACTCCGAAATTCTTTAGGAAGCTAAGAAATATAGGTATTGCAGTTGCGGCAATAGCAACAACAATTGCGACTGCACCGGTTGCCTTACCTGCTGTTCTTGTTAAGATCGCCGCTTATTTGGCTGTTGCAGGAACTGCCATTTCAGTAGCAAGCCAGGCAACAAAGGAGGGAGAATAATGCAACACTACTTTGATAACACAACTAAGGCAGGAACTGCAGCCGGCACGTTGCTAACCATCTTTGCCAACATTAGCCATGCTGATCTTTTAAAAACTGCTATTCTTGCTGCAGTAGGTGCAGCTGTTAGTTTCAGTATTACCTTACTATTGAAGTATGTTTATAAGAAAATCAAAAATAGTATCTAACGGTTGTGGTGAGCTGTTGGATAATAAAAGGGAGCAGCAATGCTCCTTTTTTATTTTTGCTATTGGCAACAATTTAAAGGTTGCCAATGGCGAAAAAAATATAAATGATTGCTCTTAGTATCCTGAAAAGATATAATAATTGCCTGCAATTATTTATATTTTTTCCGCAAGGCAAAGCTGCCAGGCTTTGCCGCCGGATAACCGAACTTTCCGGCAGCTGCGCCAGCTATCGAAGACTTCAACCCTGGTATGATCTAAATAAAGTTTCCTCTTTGATCACAAGTTTATCCTCCGAACAATAAGTAAGAACGGGAAGCAATGCCACCCGCTCTTTTGGAAATTACTGATTGAAAAATTTCCGAATTAAATACCGCTGCAAATTTTCAGTAGTTACAAGCTGCTGGCCTAAAGTTGTTTTACTCTTTTCTAACAGATCTAATGCATTCAAGATCTTTTGAAATTGCATCCAATTTGGTATGATAACAGGCACGACCTCTTTTAATACATCCTTTATATCATTTAGATTGACAAAAGGAATAACTGAGCCCCGCAGCCGAGGTTTGAATTTATCTGCTTTATACAGCCCGTACATTAACCAGAAATAAAAATCGAATGATTCCTGGTTATTACACAATACAGAAAAGGAATTTTGCCAGGGCATTAAGCCGGGCTTTCCTGCATTCTCTCCTTTAGAAAGAATGAAAAACATTAAAGGTTGCTCATTTGTGTTTGCATGATAGCAACGAATTTGTGGAAGCATCATAAAAAAAGTTTTAAGTGACTTTCCTTCTTGGCCTTCCCGATAATTTGGAAAAGAAAAAAAAGAAAAAAAAAGAAAGCCCAAAAAATAGCCGCCGGTTCCACGACCAAAATGCAGCGGAATAAATACGTGGATTACTGAAGATGAAATTTTGTGATGACGCTCCTGCAGGATTAAAAGATGAAATGACTTGGTGAAGTTTTATGCCGAACAATTTGGTTGCTTCTTCGGGAAGCGAAACGTAATGCCTCATACCGGCGGCTAACTTGGGCTTTTTTTATTTTATTTTTTCTGCACACAATTGTCAATACACTTTCTTCGGTCCCGTTCCTATTGAGACGAATTTTTCAAATTGATTACGAATTTTCAAAAGGTCAAACAGGCCTGTTTTTTTTTCTTAATTGCAACTAAATTCTATGGTGTTAAAGCATTCAAATATTTTTCTTACCAAACGTAATATCATAGAATTTTTCAGCGAGTATGATTGTCCGCTATTGTCCAACACAGTTCAAGTATGTGGCGAGCCTGCTAAGACGGCCGCCGGAGTGAGGAACGAACGGAGGCGGACGGCGAGCGCCAGCGACTGGGGCGCACAGTAAAACGGCGCCAGCCGTGATGGGCGCACAGTGGAGGGGCCGAGGGTGGCATGCCGCCCAGATCCAGGTTTTTCTTATTTAATCGAAAATGTTCAATGGGCGGCATTTGCGGGGGTTTGTGCCACCGAGGCCCCGGAACGCAGGCGATGGCAGGCAAGGCGAGCACAACAACATGGGCAGCGAATGGACCGAAGCCTGCTAAAATGAAAGAGGACGATCGAACGGAATGGGAACAAGTGAGCATACTATGATTTTTCTTAGCTGACCGTAATGCAATTGCGAACATGGTACCATGTAGTGAGAGAGGACGAATGAACTTTTAGCTGGCTGAGGGACATAGGCGCTGCCCGAACGGAAGGCAGGTGAGTTGCAAGTACCATGACAGCCTTGCGATAGCAACCCGAAGGGCAGCCCGGTGTTGCCATTTACAATTTTTAAAACTAAATATGGCAATACCGGGCTGGGCTGGCGTGGTACTTGCCGAACCTGCCTGGAGTGAGACCTTTTTACCGCAGCGATGCTTCTTGTTTACTAAAATGCCAATTAAAAAACGAAGTGCTTCTATCAACCTGGTAACATTCCAGCGTAGATGCTTTTTCAATATGAAACGGATGTTTCAACAGACATCGAATCCAAAAAACCTTTGCTTGAAAACAAATTGCCTCGTGAATGACCAACCAGTTCCTTAATTTACTTTTTCCAAATATTAGTATCAAACAAAACTAGTATTCTATTCAGCCTGAAGATCTCGATTCTTAAATGAAAGAAAAGTTATATCATATATCATAGACGTTTATCAATGGTTTAAAATACATTTTTCGGATTTTGTAATGAAAAAAAGGATTCAAAAATACGGTGAAAACACCCTTTTTTATATCAGAATATTTTACAAGATTGCATCGATTTTTTACAATTATTATGAGTTATAACACGCTTTTAGTTAAAAGCGACACACTTTTAAAATAGTGGATTTTTTTTTTGGAGGAAATTAATTTGGAATATAATTTTAATGCTGAATCTATACCCCAATTATTAACTGTACTCCAATTATTAATTAATAATTTGTTGTTAGATATTTAAGGCTTTTACATCTCGAAGTTAAGGCACGTACCACAATATCCTAAGAAATAGATTTTCTACAATTACAATTTAATTGCTTTTAGAAAAAAGTTTTTATTGTGAAAACAGAGCGTTTACTGCAAATTCTATTGACAATAACAATCGCTTCAACTCTATTAAACGCAGAAGGGTTTGGCAGTTATACATATTTCGGTTTACTTATTTTTCTTGCAACTTCTTTTATTCTTTGTACACTGGTAAATTTTACTCATTTTAAATTTAATAAGGTTAATCTTTTCTCCATTCCAATGTTTTTGATCTTTGGCATATTTACTATATATCTAGTTTGCTCTCAAATAGTTCGTTCACAAAATCTTGGCACGTATGGATACCTATTATCCCTAAATTTTATTGTCCTATCATCCGTTATAATCATCTCACACAATGTCAAGACTATTTATAATTCTATTTTTATAATCATTACTCTTTTAGCATCTTTAGAATCATGCCTATGTATTCTTCAATTTAGTGGTATCATTCCAAGCCAAAATAATCTATTCGCAGTAAGCGGAACTTTGGTAAATCCTAATATAACAGCAATGTTCCTAGCAATGTGTACGCCAGCTATTTTCCACACAATAAGAAATAAAAAAAGCACCGTCACAGTAGTGTCTTTAATATTTGTGATCATTGCACTCATATTACTTAAATGTAGGACTGCTTTATTTGGATCAGTCTTATGTGGAATGGTTTTTTTGATCTTTGAATTCAAAATCATGTCCTTATTTAATCAAAATAGGTACTTCAAATTTAAATTTACTTTACTTTCAAGTATAGCGTTAATTTGCCTCTTTTTTATTTTATTTTTTTCAAAAAAGGAATCATCAGAAGGGCGGTTACTAATTTGGCAAATTTCATTGGGCCTAGCAAAAGTTAACCCTTTGACAGGAATTGGCTATGGATGTTTTGAACATGAATATAATCTAGCTCAATCTGAATATTTTCGAGTCCATCAAAATAGTGAAAAAGCTGTAGCTAATTCCTCATTTGAATACAGTGCCTACAATGAATTTATCCAAAATGCAGTTGAAGGGGGGCTAATTGGATTTGTTTTATTTTTTATTACTATTTTTTATTTATTATTCAGAACATACCTGCTTGCAAGAGCAGCAAGTAGAAATTTAATTGATATCACTTTACTTTCAGCTTTTGCATGTTTTACCGTGATGAGTTTTTTTAATTTTACGATGCGTGCTATGCCAGTGTTAACACTTTTCGTTTTATATATCGGAATATTCACCTTAAGAGATAAACATTTAAATTATTCAAGGCAAGTAATATCTCATTCATCTATTTTTTTATCAAAGATCACTGGAATGTTGCTTTTAGCGATAAATATCTTAGTTATGTACAAGCAAATATATTTTTTTTCTGCCTTGAGACAAAATGAAGTTGCAAAAAAATTAATTGAAGAAAAGAAGTACACTAATGCAGCAGCCCTTTTAAACTCTATACAAAATGAACTCAATTCCGAAAATTCTTACTGGATAAATTATGGCGAGGCCTTATATAAGGGAAAACAATACAGGGATGCAATCGAAAAATTTAATAAGGCTGCATTGATAAGCTCAAACCCCAATATCTATATGTATTTAGGAAGTTGCTATCAAAAAATCAATAAATATGACAGTTCCATTTTATACTTTCTTATTGCGAAAAATATTATTCCTAATAGACTTACGCCAAACTATGCATTAATGAAAACTTATCAACTAGTAAAGGATACTCTAAATGCCAAGAAGTATGCGAATATTTTACTAAAACAAACCCCAAAAGGAATTTCAACTGAAGCCCCAATGTATAAAAGGCAAGCATTTTATTTTTTAACAAAAACCAGCATATCAAAACATGAGGATAATAATTAAAATATTATTGCAAATGCTATTTGTTTCGGCGACAACATCACCAGTGTTAGCCCAAAATAAAATTCCAGGCAGCGTATTAGCGGTTTTAGGTCAGACTAAGAAGAACCGACACGAATTGGAAAAAGCTATTCAATATTATCAACTTTCGGGAGACAGCTTAAAGCTGAAAGCAATTTACTTCCTCATTAAGAATATGGACATTCATTATTCCGCAAGTTATTTTTGGGCTGATAGTGCCGGAAATCGTCTCGAATTTAACGAACAGGCGTATCCTGATTTTGCCTCATCAATTAAAGGGTTTGATTCACTAAAAGCGGTTCATCATAAAATCCACCCAGTTGAAATAATTTATCGTGATATCGATACAATCAAATCAGAATATTTAATAAATAATATTGAGGAAGCATTTAAACTCTGGAAAAGACCGAAAAAGAATTTTGATTCTGCTTTTACTATCTTTTGTGAATACCTATTACCCTATAGAATTAGTGTTGAGCCGTTGCAGGATTGGAGAACTGCCTATACAAAAAAATTTTTATCAGTATCCTCTAAAAAAAATGAACAGGTAATAGATAGTACGTTAGTGAATTTTAAGAGTGATGTTAACAACTGGTTTGTTTGCACCTATAATCTTGAAAAAAGGAAAGAACCACTTCCTCGCCTTGGACCGCTTCAATTACTTCAAAGAAAAAAAGGGTATTGCGAGGATGCTGCAGATTTAACAGTGTATGGATTACGATCAATGGGAATTCCAACAACAGTTGATTTTGTTCCATTTTGGGCCACATCAACAGGAAATCACTCTCTAAATGCTGTATACAATGAAAACAACAAACCGCTTCAATATGATATTTTGTTAAACACTGGAGACATAAAAGAATTTATCCGCGAACCGTCAAAAGTTCTAAGAACGACATATTCAAAACAGGAAAATACATTAGCCTCAACGACGAATTTTCAAGATATTCCAGAAGGAATTTTGCGTAGCCTAAATTATGTCGATGTTACAAACCAATATTGGAAAACCGGTTCTGTAAGATGCAACTTTTTTAGATCACGAAAGCCGGAGGAAGTTATTTATGCTTGTGTTTTTAATGGCCAAAGATGGGAACCAACCTGGTGGGGAAAAGTAAAACAAGATTCAGTGGTTTTTGATAACATGTGTAAAGGCGCCATTTTTTTACCCATGTCCTACAAAGACGGAAAGTTAAGTGCTGTTGGTTTTCCTATTGCATCAGGATATGATACAACTTTTACAATCATTCCCGACACTACAAATAGGCACAGCGTTACTATCAAGCCAATGGACAACTACCTTATTTTCCAGCCTAAAAAATCATATACATTATATTTTTGGGATAAATTCTATTGGCATCCGCTTGCTAGAAAAAGCACTACAGAGGATACTCAAGAACTAACATTTCAGAAAGTTCCAAAAAACGCGCTGCTGTTATTAATCCCCGAATACAGTAAGAAAAAAGAAAGACCTTTCATTATTACAAATGACGGTAAGAGACTATGGTGGTGAAAAATTAAAATAATAAATACACTCACAATAAATTTATTAAATAATCCCTAAATGTTAAACAATGAAAGCAAAATTAATAGCAGCATTGGTTCCTGTTATGATGCTGTTTTGTAGCGAAGGCTCGTCTCAAATTGTAGATCAAAATGTTTTAGACAACTATTCACCTGAAGTAATTTCCAGGATGTACCAGCTTGTGAAAAAGACAAATATTAACTCAATAAAGCAAAATGCCATTGCAATTATTTTTAAGAACCAAGGTGATGCAATTTCTAATATGATAAGGAATGGGAATACTCAAACTGAGATTGACAGTGTGTACAATGCATATCAAAATAGTTGGAAATCTGTTTTGTCATCTACGGACCAATTTTATTATTCAACGGAACTATATCAGGAAAATACAGCATTGCGATACTCATATCCTTTGATATTAAATGTTATTAAATATCAAACTGAAATCGGATTGAGTTCAAATGCAGTTAATTACTTATTGGCAAGAATCGACTCGTTAAAGATCCAAGAGGAGAATTTTATTGCCCAGAATCCTGATCAGTTATTTAATTCCTTTTCGCTACAGAATAAATATTTGAATAACGTAATGTCAGATTCTCAATATATGAGATTTGTGAGAATATACTATGACAAAAAGATCGCATTAAAAGCAAAGACAGAATGGGATGAATTGGTTCAAAAAAATTTACAAGGAACTTACGATGCTGAAATAACTACTCAACAATTCTATGATTTTTATATGGCAAAACAATTTGCATATGGAAGGTATGAAAGAAATGAGTTACAAAAGCGAAGCTATTTACAACATTTATATGATACAGAGCCGGAAGCTGAAAGAAAATTGTATTACGCCAGAAGGTTCAAAAATGCCGGACAAAATAATAAACCAACGGATTTTTCGCAATTTTTATTTGCGATCAAAAATACTAATCAGCTCACCTTAAATGAAGACCAGGTAAAAGCTGTATTTGAAAAGGCTGATTCTCTGGAGATTTTGAAAGAAAGGGCATACCAAGAAGATTCTACACATCCATATGATGCGAAGGCTTTTGAAAGCTCAAGATTAAAAAATATACTTTCATCTGAACAATACAATAACTTTTTGCATCTGAAAAATTCGGGAAGAGCGAAATCTCATGCCTTAAATGACTGGTATGAATTAGGACAGCGAAATATGACCCAAGGCCATAATATGGATAGTACCGTTACTGAAATAAGGAACTTTTATCTCGTGAGGCAAAACCTCTATGATTATTATGCTGATGATAAAATTACCCAGGGCTTATTGGTAGCAGCAGTGAACCGTGGGATGCCAGCATCTTTGAGAGCTCTTGTTAAAGCAAGGAAAAGCCCTGGAAATGATACAAGTGGAGAAGGATATAATTGGTAATTACACTCCACTCCAATTATTACATTTTTAAAACATTCTAAATTAAGTAATGATGAAAAAATTAATTGCAATATTACTTTTGATAGCAACACAAAAAGGATATTCTCAAAAGGATGATGCGTCCTATCAAAAAGAAATCATCAGTGAAGCCAATAACTCTTCTTCTAATAATTCTTATATCACTCCTGCTGTCAAATTCCGAAGGATAATTGACGAGGCTGAATCCGGAAATGTGAAAGCAATGACGCAAGCTGGAATTATTTATAAGAATGGGAATGGAGTAAGAGAAGATTTAACTGAAGCATTTAAATGGTTCAAAAAAGCTTCTGATTTAGGGCATGGCCCAGCTTTGTATCAGTTAGGAAATATGTACAAACTAGGATTAGGTGTTGAATTAGATTATGCAAAAGCTTATGAATGCTATGGCAAAGCTGCGGAAAAGAATTACCCTGCAGGCGTATTTTGCCAAGGTTATATGTTATATAAAGGCCTGGGTTGTGGTCAGGACTATTCTTCCGCAATTAAATATTTTAGAAGAGGAGTTGTATTGGGAAATGCCAGATCAATGCGGTTCCTAGGATTATGCATGAGAAATGGCTTTGGAATGCCAATTAAAAAAGATAGTGCTGATTATTGGCTTAAAAGATCTGTAAGATTTGGTGACCCTTTAGGAGAAACTGAGTTAAAAACAAATGATCCAGAAAACTCAAATATCGCAGATAGTCTTTTAAAAAAAATAAAGGACATACAAAGTAGTATTGACAATAGCGAACATATAAATGAATACAAAAAAATTGAAAATGCGGTAACGCAGGTCTCCGTTTCCGGCTCCTATCAAGGTTATTTAATTAAGTATGATTATAGTGGAAAGCATATCACACAGGCCGATAGATTAAAAATTAATCTGACTCTAGAAAATGACACTCTTCTTGGCTCATGGATTGAAAATGACACTTCAAAGGTTTCATTAAAAGCAATATTTAGATCAAATGCTTTGCAATTTCTGGATATGCAATACTTTAAGAAAGGGCATTATTATCCTGTTTCACCGGAATTGTTGGTTTTTCAAAAGGCTCTTTTGGAAATAGTGTCAAAAAATAATCAAAATTATTTGGCGGGAAATATACTTATGTACAGGCCAGAAGAAAAAGAACCTGCTGCTCCTATGTATGTGGTATTATATCAAACTAAAAAGACGCTTAGTGACCAAGAGCAAAAGTTATTAATTACTGCATATCCTAATCCATTTACAGATATTTTAAATATAGATTTTGATTTACCTGAGCGTGGTGCAGTCACAACTGAAATTGTTTCTTTGGATGGAAAAAGGGTTTATACAAAAACTTCAGGCAAGCTAGAAAAAGGACGTTATAATTTACCAGTTCAAACGCAACAAATAGTTCCAGGGACTTACGTCGTGACATTACAGTTCAATAAAACAGTCAAATCAGTTAAGGTCATTAAAATGTAATTGCAACCCTTTCGAGAACTTAAAAAGTTATTTAAATGAAAAAGATAATAATACTAATAATAATCTTACTAAATATAGCGCCTGGTGTAAAAAATGGGAAGGTTACAATCGAGATTGGGACAGAGGCTAAATGCCAAACGCTTCAGCAAATCATAGATTATCTCAATTATGGATTAAATCCAAACGGAAGCGAAGGATGGTTTGAAGCAGGACAAGCTGGAACAAATATGATATACTTTTATCCAGGTAATGGCGATGTTGAAATCATTCATGTTACCGCAGAATTAATGCAAGCCACAGCAGCGTGGCTGGCAACACAAAACGGAAACCCCACAAATCCACCTGCCCCATCGGGAAATCCACATCACTCATCCACAGATCTTGGAGATGAAGAGGACATGGAAATTTTCATTGATATAGAAATTGATCCTGGCCCAGATATTACGTTTGAGGATACAGGTGGCGGGCCCAGCGGAACCTCCGGTGGCCCCAATACTCAGTTTAATATTGATCAAGGCACAATTATTACTGATGACCTCTTTACTAACAGCCAGGTACAACAGGTATCACTTCCCTGCATGAAATATTTTTTAACAAAATTCAGGAAGATTATTCAATTTACTGATCAACAATGGGCGCAAATAAAGTACTTGAAATTCGACGGTGGTACTTTAATAGGATTTATTGATCAACAAGGGCGTGTTTTTGATAATGCGGTGGACGTAACAATAATTAACAACGATATAATTTATCATCAATCAACTTATAAGTTCATATGTTTTGCGTGTCTGGACAATAATCCACCACCTGGGTTAGAGATTATACACCCTACGGATTTGAATGGAAATACAGCAACATGTTATAAGAACTTTCCAAATAATGATTTGAATTATTGTTATGAAATTCACAACGACCAAGACCATATTATGGATGCGGATCCAGGGAGAAGCTTTATGACCATTACTGTAGGAACTACAGCTAACCCGGGAACATTATACTGTAGGGAATTAACTCTTGAAGACTGTAACAGAGGTGCAAGAACAACAAGAGATGAAGATTACCTAACAGACCCTAATGAACCGGACGGCATACATATTCAACATTGGATTAACCTTCCTACTGATGTGAGGGAATTCTTACAAAAATTCTTTCCTACACTACCACCCTGTTGGTTAAACTATGTGAACGATAAACTAGCGGCGCTGCACGCAAACGTTTTGTATACTTCTTCATCATTAACGGATCAGGCGAAAGTGGAGTATACTGCACTTCTCTATTATGGCATATTAGGAGGATTGAGCTGTACGTGTGATGAACCTAGTGCAGAAAACCAGCCTTATTTAGACCAGTTTGGCAAAGGCGCTTTACATGAATTACTAAATACACTTGATCCAGTTCAACTCATTGAAGCTATAATTAATATTGGGAAAGGACTGGCTGCACCTCAAAAAATTGTGGCTTTTTTAGATGCGTTAACAGGCTCAGCTCGTTTAGCTACTATAGATCCGAATCCGCACTATGATGAAAATAATTTTCTGTCCAGTTTAATGACATCAAATAATCCTAATTCCTCCAGCTATTCTGATAAAGTGAAGAGAATTATACAACACTTTATGGAAATGTATTTTACCCAATGTGACAACTACCTTTTTCCTGATGGAACTTATGGAACTATTTGTGGCTATAGACACGGAGAATTATTTATGATGGCCTTTCCAATAATAATGAGTGGAGGAGATTGGGCATTTATCAAGGCAGATCAATTAATTGGAAATTATGTTAATTATTCAGAAGAAGCAATTCGAATTTTAAAAACAGCGGATATAGACGAATTAGGGGCGACAGTTGTACAAAGTGGAACGCAAGCGCTCATTAAAGATGGGCCAGAAATTGACGCATTAGTGCTTACAACAGAAGAGAAGACAGTAACAGAAATTTTAGTTACAGGTGAACAGGATTTACCAAGTATAATTGATCCCGGCGACTTAAATAACGTTCTAACACAAGAGGCAAATGTTGGAAGTGTGTTTACAGTAGCTCCAGGAAATAGTACTTCCGGATGGAGCAAAACATTGAATAGACCTCAGCCGAATACTACATATAATGTTAATAATTTCAGCTACCATCTGGATGGTACAGGCAACCTTGACCACGCATTTTGCAGCAATTTAACCCTTGGACAAGGTCCTTATAATAAATATCAGCAAACCTATAAATGCAGGCGAATAAAAGATGGTTTGCCTGGTGACGATGGAGGCCATATTTTTGGAAGGCAGTTTAATGGGATCGGCGAACAAGTGAATTATGTTCCAATGAATAGTGTTCTCAACCAAAGTGGTGGCTGGCATCAAATGGAAATGGGATGGAGAAATAAGCTTCTTAACGGAGGAACAGTGACTGACGTTCACATTGACATTATTTATGGAACCAACAAACGACCAATACAATTTAATGTTACAGCAATTGAAGACGGAATTCCGGCACAATATTCATTCTCTCAATAAATAATTTATGAAAGATCAAATTGAAAATCTTAGGTTAAAATTAGTTGACCAAATAAAAGAAATGAACAATAGTGTTTGGCAGGATGTTAGAATTGAGTTTCAATTTCCTCCAACCTCAGATAAATATTATAAAACTATCCCGGCTTTTAGGGATGAGAATGGTAAAATTTTAGTTTTATTCTTAAAACCTAACCCGGATTTTCAGGATGCGCTATATAAATTAATTTACGGGTTAAATAAAGAAGGAGATGTTAACCAAATAATCTTTACAGCGAAATCCAATGAAATTGAAAATGGAGCAATTAATGTTTTGTTTGACAAAACAATAAATGATGTTTTCGAAAACAATTTGCCTAAAAAGATGAGAGGCAAAACAACCGGTTGGTATAAAATTTAAATCAATAATAAAGCTGCATACCTACATGGTATGCAGCTTTTAAAATGAAGTATATGAAAAAGATAAAAACATTTGCTATAGCTTTCATAATGATCGTTCCATTATTTACTAAATCACAGGGAATCAGCGATCCTATTTCAGACTATTTTTCTATAGAAGAAACGTTTATAGAAAATAACAATGCATATTACCAATTGGAATTTGCAATAAATAATAGTAAAACAATAGGACTTACTGAAACCAACATTATTGAATTATCTGGAGGAATTGATTCAATGAAAGCAAGAGAACTCGAATTTTTAAAGATGAACCCAGGTGTAAAATTCAATTCCCGACCTTACCAAAACAAGTATTTAAATAAAATTTTAACGGATGAACAGTATTGTGTTTTTATCATATTGAAAAATAAGGTAAAAGCCCATGAAAAGGCTAAAAGGGATTGGGATGAATTTGTAGAAAAAGGCCTAAGTAAAGGTTATGACCAAATTAAAACTATTAAGGAGTTTGAAAAATTTTATATTGGCAAAGCATTTGCATATGGCCGTTATGAGACCAGAGAAAAAATGAGAAAGAAATATCTAGACAACTTATATAATTCCCAATCAGCAGCAGGAGTTCAATTATATTTTGCCAGGCAAGACGATACAAAAAAAGATAGAAATAAAAAATCTGACAAATCCCAACTTATGCTTGCAATTGAAAATTCTTATAAACTTGAACTAACTCCGGTTCAGCTTAAACAATTATTAGATAAACTTAATGAGTTGAATGCAGTCAAAGATTCCGCTTTCATTAAAGATTTTGAGAAAAAATTTGATTTAACTGCAGATGAAATGAAATCCTTGGAAGAAATTTTAACCGATAACCAACTTAAATTGTTTGTTTCTTTGAAAAATTCATTGGTAAATACATATGTATCAAGAGGAAGACCATCATTGAGGTAGTTTAAAAAAGTGGAGGCACTTACATAAGAGATTGTCTGGTAATGGAAGATAATCCTGGCAACTGAGTTTGAGCAAACAAATTTGCTAACTTCTGCCTCCCACTTTGACCATTGTCTAAAATGTATTGAAGTTCTTTAGGCCGAAGTAATTTTACATTTACCGGAATAAATGACGTTTTTGTTATTTTCAGATGTTGGTGGGGTAATCCAAGAAATAAACCAATATTTCCATTAGGACTATCTAACGTCCACTCTAATGGTGCATCATTAATGAAACATTGAAAGGAAAGATAATTGAATTTTTCAAGCCTTTGTTTGAAATCTGACACTTTTGGAATTACTGCCCCAACCTCATAAATAACATTTGCGCACCAAGAACTTCCAAAATCTGCTATATGATCAGTTGTTTCTAAATAAAATTCATGAATAGACGAAAGGGAAAAATTTGAAAAGCCTCTAGTGGCTATTATCTTTGTTCCCCAATTAGTTTCATATAGAGACAAGAATCTATTGCCTCCAGGCCAAGGTGGGTAATGTATATGTAATGGATTCAAATATTGTATTTCAAACTCATCCACCAACTTTCCGAAAATGCCCCAGTCTTTTTGGGGCAAACTTATTTCTTCCACTTTTTTAATTTGATTAATATTTACTGATTGATACTATTGCATAAAAATAGTGCATTGATAGATACTTTAATCTATTAAATCTTCAATTTTAAAATATTGCACACATTCTACTTTTAGGAAAGATTAAACATTATTCCTTGGTTTATTTAGTTCTGTAAGGAAACCTTTGGTGTACCCAGTATTATAAAGGGTTTCCATTTAATGTCGCTCGGTCTAAAGAATTTTTCTATAAAAGCAAATGGCCGGTGAATGACCGACCACTTGTAAATGACAAATGAAACTACGCTGGCACAACCTTATGCTGCCATGCTGAATGTAACTGTGCAATGCCTGCTACTACCGGACAACGATGCACTACATACACAACCTGATCATTGTGGCAACCAGTTGTGATAAATGAAACCCAGGAACGACGACGACGGCCTGGAAAGTGAGACAATGGAATATTTGATAACCCAATGCCGAAAGAAAAACTTGCTAATGACATAAACGAAAATTTTAAATAAAAAAATAAAATACCTGCAAATGGTAGCAGCGGCATTGAGCGGAGCATATAAATGTTTAGGACTTCTGACCATCACGGCGAGGAGAAACGTTGTTACGTCACTGTAGCAAATAGCTATACGGCTGCGTTTATGCTGCGCAGCGAAAGATTATGATTTTTCTTTGCCGAAGGCTGTGCAGGATGTGCCGCTGCTAACTTGCAGGTTATTTTATTTTTTTTAAAATTGAAGTTTGTTAGAAGTTTTTCTTTTGGAATGGGAAATTCTAATTGTTCGATTTTATTAAGACAGTTTTTGTTGTATTTATGAATGGATGAATAAAGTTGAGTGTAAGATGATCATCATAGTGAATTTGTAGAATATAGGTATGCCGTACAAGTGAGTGACACAACGATGATGCCATGAAAATCTGTCGCTGGTGCAATAAGAGGATTGTCAATATTTGGGTGATTTCCTCATTAAAAATACCGTGAAATCACCGTTCACCCGTAATTAAATTTTTAGAACTTTGTTTTCTAACTATTACACCTCTTGCTAGTACATTTTTTCAAGGAAGAAATTAATATTATTCAACAACGGCATGCAGTTGTCTTTCCACAAAGCCAATTAAAATTTATCAAGGCTGAATTTATTAATGGCAATTATAAATTGAAATTTTTAGTTGGTTATGAACTAGCGACTGTTATTACAATGGAAATACAATTAGCTTTTAAATTGATATTTAATAAAGTTCAGATTAACCGGAGTTAGGGCTCATACTAAAACTAAAAGTTGGAAATAATTTCTGGCAAGTATTGCATGTCTTGAAGTTTTAATTTTTAAAGGGTGCCTTTAATATTATACTTGTTTGACATTGCCGCAACCAATATATAATTAATAACCACTATATTTAACCCTAAATTTGAAAGTATGAAATTTATCTTTTATTTATTAACTGTCTTTGCATTAACAAATTGTCAGGGGCAAACAACTAACACAAAGCAAAAAACAACAAACGCTACAAATTCTAAAAGCTCCAGTGTTGCGGTAATTACGGATGTAAAAATCAGAAACGATTTTAGATTTCCCTCAATTTCCTTGACTGATAAAACTATTGCTAGTAAAATTAATACCTATTTAATTAGTTCTTCGCTGGGAGATGAATTTACTGTTACAAATTTGAAATCAAAGCTTTTGCAAGAAAGTAAAAATTCTCAAGGCTTGACAATGATAACTTTTAAAATAATTGTAAATACACCAACAGTTCTTTCGCTCACAATTTCCAGTTGTTATACAGGTGCTCATGATAATTGTGGCGATGCACAATATAATTTTGATCTAACAACTGGATATAATTTTACTCTTGATCAGGTAATCACTCCTTCAAAATGGCAGGATATAATTAAATTAATTTGTGCAGATTCAAAAAAACGATTACTTGATGCAAAAAATAAGGCCAAAAAGGAAATGGGATCTAGCTGGATGGAAAAAGACTTTCTTGATAAAAGTTATGAAAGTCAATGGCTGGAGGAGTATAACAAACTGCAATATTGCGGAATTCAAGTTAATAAAGACTTTAAATTATCCAATACCGGTATTGGTTTTTATTTTTATTCTATGGGCTTTTTATCAATGGCTGATATAAATTATGCCCCATCTGCTGAATATTTTTATTCTTGGGAAACTTTAAAACCCTATTTAATACAATATAGTCCTATCTCAAATTTGATAAAGTAAACAAGTTAATTGAAGAATAATCGATAAACTTTTTTGTATATGAATAAATATATTACTTATTTGTGTTTGTTAATATCATTTCATTCAAGCGCACAAATTAATAGTACTAATGATCTTCCTTCGGAAAAGCAAATTATTGAAATAATAAAAAGCACTTTTGGTTATCCTAAAGAATTTCCTGACCAATTTCACAACATAACAATCACTTTTGGAACTAAGACTTTTCCATTAAAAACAAAAAAATACTATAAGAAACTTGTTGAAAATAAAGTTGTACGAATTGTAAATGACGCTAACGGAATTTATAATTACGAAATTACAGAAGGTTGGAGATCTACTATTATTAATAGAGATGAGAAACTGAATACTGTTACGGTAAAAGTTAGTGAATTAGAATTAATAAGTTTATGCAAACCCGCAATATTTACTGGTAAAAATCAGGCAGAATTTTGCTTGTATGTGCAATTTAATATTACCCCATTTTATGATTTTGCTACAATACAACCAGGAGCAGCTGGAAGTTGGATGATTGAGAATGTGCAGGTAATAAATGAGAATGGTACTTGGAAATTAACAAAACCAGCTGAATTAAAAATAAAAATTAAAGCGTTAGCAAAACCAGTAAATATCCATTAAAGCTAAATAGAGAAAAGAGGGAATGCGTTAAGTTAGAGTTATTGACTTTTTCTAGAGAGCATTTTTTGTTTAGAGCCACTAAAATAATAGAGAATAAAAGTATCTTATATTGAATTTTATTTTTTAAAAAACATCTTATGAGTAAGATAATATTTTTTGTCTTTTTTTTAATTATCACAGCTAATTCGCTTTTTTCTCAAGATCTGGAAAAAGATAAAAAAAGTGCAGATTATTTGCTGAATGCAAAATTCAGATCAAATAAAAAAGTGGATAGTATTTTTTTGGCAAAAAATCTAATCGGGAAAAATATAAAAGGCTGGGGCATTATTAAAGTAAATGATCTAGTAAAAATACGTAAACTTACTAATTGGGGCGAGCCTAAACATATTAATAAATATTTGCTTCCTACGAGTTGGGACAGGAATGATGATTTTGATCCAGACGATAATAACTTTATTATTGATAGTGGTAGTTTTATTATTAGATTAAAATTGTACAATTCTAACGGAAATGAAGCTTATGGCATTTCCTATATAAAAGCAAATCATATATATCAACCGAAATTAAAGCAATGGAAAACGAACATTAATTTGAATACACCTTTTCCCAATAATAATTTAACTGCATTGATAAAATTGTCTAATAAAGATTGGGTTCCGATACGCACATTAAACTCTAATTATTTCAAACTTGGGCAACAGGGTACAAGATTGTTTAATTCTAAGACGGTTTCTAATTTGTTGAGCCTTAGAATCGCATATAAGGTTTGCGAAAGTTGCGCAGAACAGTTAGCTACAGAAAATTCAATTATTAGTTTACCTAGTAAAAGTTCGATTATCTATATTAAAAGAACTGACAATGTTTCAAATTCTGTATTGTATTTTGAAATGTTTTTCAGCAAAGACCAAAATTTTTATGGCATTGCTGATTTTTCAGAGTTATTTAATTTTAGAGATGAATAATAATTTTTAATACGTAAAGCATTTCTATGAGCATCTTCAAAAAAAATATTTTTCCACTGCTAGTTTTTCTTGCAACAGTTCTTTGTTGCGCTTGTAATTCCGGAGTTGATCGCAATAAAGCTTCTAAATTAATAAACGAAGCTTATGGTTTCCCGAAAATTATTGAGTGGGATTTGATAAGCGGGACTGTAAATGTATCCCAATTCGACTATAATGGAGATCAAGGAGAGAAACTATTAGTACAAAATGGATATCGTAAAAATGACATTGCTGGCCAATTTGAGGATCGAAGTGGTAGTATTTTAGATTGGAATAAAATGTCAGTTAATTATCAATTAACAGATAAGGCAAAGTCATTAGAATTAAATGTTGTTTCTTATTCAGGTGTTGAAGATCATATTTTAGAGATTGGAAAATTTGAATTGGGTACTATCAATAGCTTGAGAAAAATAAATGACAACGAATACGAAGTCGAATTTAGCGTAATTGTGAATTTGAATGAACTTGGAAATTTAGTTTATGGTATTAATTACGGGTTTATGAATAATTTGAGAATTAAAGGATCAACTGTGAAAACAAAATATCAGTACTATTTATCCAAAGGAGGAGAATCGCTTAAACAAAGAATTGTAAAATATGATGATGGTTGGAGGGTATCGACAGAGGATATAACTTCTTTTCGAAAAAAAATTGAACCCCAATTAGAAAACAATTGAGAATAAATTTATCTATTTAACTATAACTCTACAATTAATGCACTATTAAATCAAATCTGTATGAAAAAAATTAACCTTTTGCTTATGATTTTTTGTGTTGCTTTATTACCGGCTTGTGATAGCAATAAAAAATTAGATCAGTCAAATTCTGAAAAAGTGATTAAAGAATTCGTTCGAAATAATGCTTTTAATGGAGGAGGAAATTGGGGACAGCAAGGTTCATTCAATGAGAGTTCTATTACTTCGATCGAACCTATCAGTCAATTTTCAGAAAATGATGCTAGCCAAATAGTTCATTTTAATTACCGTGATGCGTTCGCAGGAGAAAATTTAAGTTTAAAGTTTAACTTCAAAAAAAATATTGATAAGCATTGGATGTTAATTTCTGTAACTTCTGTAGCTGGGGTGGGCTCAGATGGGATGGCGAATAGACTACAAAAATGGGAAAACCTAAATACAATGACTCAATAAAAACCTACGTTTAATTATCGGCTACTATAAAAAAACATCGGCTGGATTCGAAATAAAATATTTTATATCGTCATTACTAACAACTTCTTTATGACAAAATTCATCTTAATTATAATTGTTAGTATTTTATTTTACTCATGCGGACAGGATGAAAACAAACGAAAAGAATTGGAACTCAAAGAAAAGGAACTCGCTCTAAAACAAAGAGAGCTGGACTTGAAAGAAAAGGAATCAAATATATTACCCTCAAAAGATAGTATTTCCAGACTAGTCACAGATCAAACTACTACTCCTATTACTCCGACTAGCACGAGCTTATCCGATGATGAAATAATAAAATTTATAAAAAAAGATTTCTCTAAGGAACGAAACGACGAACAATTTCCGTCACCTAGTGTTGGCAAAGTTTTTCTTGTTGACTATAACAATGATGGATTAAAAGACGGAGTTGCTTATGCAGTAAGTTATCAGGAAAGGGCAAAATTCTCTTTCAACGGTTTCGGACTCTACAAAAATGAAAATGGCAAGATGCGTTTAATGGATTGGAAAGTTTCTGGTATATCAAACTTTGAAAGTGTTCAACAATCCGGAAATAATGTTATTGTTAAGGCATTGGAAATTGGTCCTCAAGACGCTCAATGTTGTCCATCTATAAAAAAAACAATAACACTTACTTTTTCGAACGATAAAATAAAAGGCTTACAGTAAACAATTGAAAATAAATGAATTATTTAGAGCAACTTCTATCTGAATGGTATCAATATAAAGGTTATTTCGTTCGTCAAAATGTTCGAGTTGGAAAAAGAAAAGCCGGTGGATACGCTGGAGAACTCGATATAGTTGCTTTAAACACAAAGACAAATCATTTAATTCATCTTGAGCCATCATCCGATACACATTCCTGGGCAAAAAGAGAAGAACGTTATGAGAAAAAATTTAAAACGGGGAAAGAATATATAAGTTCTCTGTTTGATGGAATAGATAATTTGCCAGAAATTGAACAAGTAGCAATTTTTCTATTTGGCTCCAAAACAAAAAAGACTATTGGCGGTGGAAAAGTTGTGTTAGTGTCAGAAATGATGCAACAGATTTACGAGGACTTAAAACATAAAAGTTTTCAAAAGGAAATTGTTCCTGAAAATTTCCCTTTGATTCGGACTATTCAGATTTTTATTTCAAGCATAAAGAATTCTTCTCTCTAAAATAATAATGATTGCGAAATAAATAAAAAGTTTTGAATTGCCTATTTTCAATTGTTGATCCCAACCTTTCTAGTCTTAAATTAAAAAGTAAAACACATTTTATGAAAAAATCTCTCATTCTTTTAACCAGTCTATTTATAATAATTTCATGCGGAGAAAACAGCGAGAAACAGAAGGAACTAGAGCTTAAAGAAAAAGAATTAGATATTAAGCAAAAGGAACTTGAATTAAAAGAAAAGGGGCTTAGACAAGACTCTATCAGCAATAAACTTAATGAAGTTTCAGAAAAATCTCCTACTAGTACAGGGCTTTACATTGTTAAAGCAGAAAAATCTCATTTTTTTGATGCGCCGGATTTAACAAAGATCAGAAAGGGGTATGTAGTTAAAGGAGATCAAGTCGAGATAAAACAAATTCAAGGAAAATTTGGTTATGGTAGTTATGTACCATCGGGTAAAATATCGGGTTGGTTATTATTAAGTGAACTTGAAAAGGCTACTACCGATGCTATTCAAATTAAATCAACAAATAACTATCAAAGCTTCATAGGAAAATGGAAAACAAATTCAGGCAATGATAAAGAAACATACAACATTTCTTATGAAAATGGAAAGTTTGTTATATCACTCGATTGGTCAAAAAAATATATTGATGAAATGCAACGGGATAACCATATGAATATTTTAAATAACTGCGCATATTACGATGGGAATTTAATTGGTGGTGTCATAAAGGCAAAGCATACTGAAGGTTCCAGTTGTGATGACGAACTTGAAATAATTCTGATTAATGACAATCAAATAAGTGTTAGTAACCAAAGTGATAAAACCAAAATTGTATACTACCGTAAATAAAAGGCTAAAGGCTGAATTCAACAATTATTTTGCTAAAATTATTATGGTGAAAAAATATTACAGTATAATTATTTCTATTTTATTGATAGTTTCATTTTGCATTTTAATATTCCAAAATTTGGAATTGAAAAAATATAAAAAGAATGATAGGCTGAATTACCTAATATCCTCTCATCCATTGCCATCGGGAGAAATAGACAGTTTGAATTTGTTAAACTATCTGGCCGGAAAGAATATACCCGGCTGGGGATTAATACAAAAATCAGATATTTATTATTTAGTTGCGAGAGTAAATACTAGTTCCACCCAGGGAAGCATTTCAGTTTTTAGTGCTAGTCGTTGGTACGGCACATATAATTTTGATTTTGATCCCCTGGAAAACAATTTCAAGTATGATATTATCTTATTTCAAGTTCGTTTTCGTAGGCAACAATTCATGACACCTTTTATAGGATATGTTGAATGCAATCATACATTTAATAATTTGACATCAGGCTGGGAAACAAATTTTAATCTTAATCCCGAGCAACTTAGGGAATATGATAGAGATAAGGATTTTGATGGTGTTGATGCAATAACATTAACAAACCCTAATGGTAGGCCGTTTTGAATAGATATCTTTTAACCAAGGTCAGATACGATTAATATTTTTATTTTATTCAATCCTAACATAAGCTTTGTGCAATAAAGCGTGTGGTAAAAAAGCTATATATTTAGATTGTTTCACTGTCAATGAAAAAGTTTACAGCAAATTATTCGAACACCAATCACAACTTTGTAATCCAAAATCTTTTGGGTAACAGAATTGCGAATGAATATTTGCCTGCAACCTGCATTATCAAAAACATCATACAAAGAGGTTGTCCGACTGACGCCTCAAAGTTTATCCAATCAAATATTGGGAAAATAGATTTTACAAAATCCTATCCTTTAATAAGCAAAATACGACCACAGTGGGAAAGGATTATCAGAGGCGACAGGAAGAATAACTACAACCCTGCCCAAAGGTTTTTTGACCAACTCATTCCCAAACATTTTCCCGAATATCCTTTCTTTCAGCAACTTCTTATTCCAGAAGTTCCGATTAATGTCATCACTCAAATTGAGGTTTTAGAATTTGCACAACAGCAAGTTGACTTTTATTTCCCACAAGCATTTTTAGTAATAGAAATTGACGGTTCACAACATGATGCTGCAACTGATAGCAACCGAGATAAACAGCTTGCTAAATATGGAATTAAGACTGTAAGAATTACAACTTCTGAATTAGAATCTGAAAACGAAAGTTTCCAACAGAAGCTATCACAAATAAAAAATCGTATTGAACAAATATCAAAACTTCAAGAGGAAAAAAAACAAAAGTATCCTCATTTATTTTCATTTAAAGATTACCATAATGCTATTTCGAACAGTACAGACCTAAATAATTCAGCTTATTTGGCAACCTCAATAATTCGTTTTCAGATTTTAATTCTTGAATTACTCGAAAAGGGTAAATTGACATTTTTGGACAACTGGGAGTTTTCCGTTTTATGCGACGAACAAAGATCTTTTGAAGAAATTGCTTGTGAAGATTTGTTTCAGTGGTTTGATAATTTATTTCGACTACAAAGGATTTCGGTTTCTAAACCAAGTGTAAAGATTATAAGAGTAAAAACCTTTGAAGCTTTGCAGGCAAGCCCAACTCAAATCAAAATTGATTTCAGTTTGACAAAACGTTACACAGACGAATTTCAAAATCATACTGAAATAATCTTTGTGAGAACCGACTATCTTGAATATTACCGATACTATAAAAACACCAACGCAGCTACACCTGACTACATTGACCTGGAGCCTTATAACTACTTTCAAATTTCGACTTCGGAATTAGTTAACTACAAAATAAAAATTGGAGACGAATGGAAACCAGAAACAGCTTTATCATTTTTCCTGGATAACATTTTTGGGTATGACACTTTCTTTCAGGGGCAGTTGCCAATCATTATCAATGCACTTTCACGAAATGACACAATAGGACTTTTGCCAACCGGTGGAGGAAAATCGGTTTGCTACCAATTAGCAGCCGTGCTTCAACCAGCAATAAGTTTTGTTGTTTGCCCAATCAAGTCATTGATGTATGACCAGAAACAAGACCTTGATAGCATTTATTTTACAAGAGTTAGTCACATAACAAGCGATGATGATGGCGAAGACAAAGAAAAAATTATGAAAGAATTTGCTGAAGGTAAATTCTTTTTCATTTTCATTTCTCCAGAACGCTTCCAAATTAAATCTTTCAGACAATATCTTTTGTCGGTAAATCAAAATCATAAAATAGCCTTCGCAGTAATTGACGAAGTTCATTGTATGTCGGAATGGGGACATGATTTCAGAACTTCATATTTGAATTTGTCAAAAACAATTCATCGGCATTGCAACGATTACAGATTTATTGGCTTAACGGCAACTGCATCTATCAATGTTCTAAAGGATGTTCAACTTGAATTTGGCATCAAACAAGAAAACGTAAAGACATTAACAGACTACACAAGAAAGGAACTTGAATTTGAAATCGTCGATGATGGAAATAACAAGTTGAGGGAAATCAAAGATTTCCTTACAGAATTGAATGATTCAGAAAATATTTTTACCCCCAAGGACAAAGATTCAAAATGTGGAATCATTTTTACTCCGCATGTAAATGGGGCAAAAGGTTGTTACAAATTATCATCCACACTAGAACAAGAGTTCAGGACACCAATTAAATTTTATTCGGGGCAAGTTCCAAGAGTGAACCAACAGGATGTAATGAGTACAAGTGCATTTGAGGATTATAAAAAGCGAGTGCAGCTGGAATTTAAAAAAAATGAATTCACATTGCTTGCAGCAACGAAGGCGTTCGGCATGGGTGTTAACAAAGGCAACATTCATTATACAATTCACTTTGGAATTCCTGGTTCAATGGAATCTTTGTACCAGGAAGCAGGGAGAGCAGGGAGAGATAAAGCCAGATTTGCAAATGAGCGTGCAAGATGTATGGTTTTGTTTACCAAAACAACAGATGACGATTTGCTTCAAAAAGTTTGGGATAGAGAAACCACCCTTTCGAAATTGGTTGAAACACTACCACAAATTGACGGAGATATCAACACAAATCTTTTTCTTTTTCAATCAGGACTTGACGTAATTAAAGATGAGTACGAACTTGTCAATAAATTTGTTTTGCAATACGCAATTCCTTCTCGAAAAAACGTAAAGGTTTACTCCAGAATACTTGGTTCAAGCAAATTCAAAACAGAGAAAACTATTTATCGTTTGGCTCAACTTGGAATTATAGATGATTGGACAGTGGGGAATTTCTTTACAGGTGAATTTGAAGTTGACTTTGCAAATTTTTCAGACGAAACGATAAAAGCAAATCTGAAAAACACAATCAATAAATACGATAAAGAGTTTGATTTTGATGTATTGCAAGGCAATGAAGCATATTTGCATTATCAAAAGATATGGAGCAAAGAAGCACCGCTAAAAGATAGATGTATTGTATTGCTACTTCAATGGGCTTACGATCACTTTGCATATAACAGGCGCCAATCATTAAAAAATATTTATGAAAATTGTAATGATTACGTTTCAGAAAAAATAACCAAAGACGAATTTAAACAACGGCTTGAAAATTATTTTAAGTTTTCGGAAGCAAGCTATTTACTTCAGCACATAGCAGAAAACCCAAATGACTTTTATAGATGGTTTGAAGTATTCTATCAAGCAGACAATAATGTAATTTCAAATGAGATAATAAATTGGGAACAGCGACAAAGTTTATTAGCCAACCTAAGTAGGTTTCTTGAAAGCTACGAATATAATACCGGGGTTGATTTTATTAGCGGAATGCTGCGATTGTTAATTGATGATTTTGGAAACGCAGATGGCAAAGACAGATTTGAAACTTCGTTCAAACAAATAATGAAGTATGAGCAAAAGGACTTTGATTTTATCTTTGACAAGTTATTAGATATTGGTTCAATAATGAGTAGCGGAAGTAAAAATGATTTAGCGGTTTCTCTTCTTACATTCGTTCCTGATAATATTCGAATATTAAAGAGGATTCAGAAGGCGTTAGAAGATGAATATACGACGGAGATTCTGCTTTCAGATTCGACAACAAGAATTACAAAAATAAACCAGGATATATATGCCGAACTTTTCCAAATTAGATGAAACTATAGACCAGCTTGAAAAGCAGGCTGAAATGCTAAAACAGAATAATAAGGTTTTAGCTAGGGTATCTGAGCTATCAACAATTATTGAGAAGGGCGTAAATGAATTGTCTATCGGAAACAAGAACTTTGATGGAACTAAAAAGGATATCCAGGCTTCTTTGAAGTCGTTAAATGATTCAGTAGGAAATCTTGAAAAGCAAAATGAAAAACATATTGAGGCTCTTATTACATCAAATAAAAAGAATCTTCGAGAGTTTGAAGATACTGTTTCATCAAAACTTGAAAGGTTTAGTTCAGATATTCAAGTATCAATTAGACAAGAAAGAACACAGTTGCAGGAAGCACTTCAAAATAATATTACAAGCCAGTTTAATAGTTTGGAATCGAAGCAAAAGGATCTTTTTGCTGCACAAGGCAAACAAATTTCTTTACTGAAAATTCTTATAATAGTTATCATTGTACTTTGCATTGGACTAGGAATAAAAATGTTTCTATGACAAGATCAAAAATAGTAATCTAGTTTCTTAATATTCTTTGATTAATAAAATACCCTTATAAAAATGAAAAACTATACACAATTTCTTGAAAAGTCATCGGACTTAATTCATAGGTTACTCATCGGATGTGGTGATGCAAGATCAAGGCTAAGAAAGTGCGAAGTCCAGATATACGATATTTTAACTTTGGAAGTGCCCCAAGAATTGAAGTTGCTTCAAACAAATATTGCTAAGAAGTTATCAGGAAAACCTACTGTAAAAGTTGGCGATACTATAGTGTAAATTCCGGCTAAACTGACCCCCTTCCGCCATTTCAAATTGACCCCCTA
>JBDTLP010000021.1:0-51685 GCA_039934735.1 Ferruginibacter sp.
ACAAAACTAATGGATCAGGGTAGTTGCAACAAGATGTACTTGGACGGAGGGGTACGTTGTTTTGTTTGATAGGATTATTTTATTTCAATAAATGGTCAGGTAGTTTACATTTGGAATAAGAAATAACCAAATACAAAATGAGCAATAAAAAAGTTGAAGAATTTCAAAATGTATTTACTTTCTTATTCCTTATTAATTCTTTCTTATTCCTTATTTTACATAAATTCAGTAAATAACTTATTATAATTTATGGACAAAGGCCGCTTAGAAGCATTCAGCGATGGTGTAATCGCCATCATCATAACAATAATGGTACTTGAACTAAAAGTACCGCACAATGCCGACCTGGAATCACTTAAAGAGATCATTCCTGTTTTTTTTAGTTATATTTTAAGTTTTGTGTATGTTGGCATTTACTGGAACAACCATCATCACATGCTACATGCAACTCAGCATGTAAACGGAAGCGTGTTGTGGGCTAATATTCACTTGTTATTCTGGCTTTCATTAATTCCATTTACCAGCGGCTGGATGGGTGAAAATCATTTTGCAAAATGGCCGGTGATTTTATATGGAGTAAACTTGCTGATGTGTGCCATTGCTTATACTATTCTTGCCATCGGCCTTGTGAAGCTTCACGGAAAAGATTCCACCATTGCAAGAGCACTTGGAAAAGATTATAAAGGAAAATTATCAATAGTCCTTTATATTGTTGGCCTTGCATCTTCATTTATCGATTCAAGGATCGGCTTTGCATTGTATATTATTGTCGCTTGTATCTGGTTCATCCCTGATAAAAGGATTGAACGGGTCATCATAGAAGAACATGTAAATAAGAAATAAGGAATGAGAAATAAGGAATGAGAAAGTTAAACGCCATGCCGAATGTACTTCCTTTCTTATTCCTTATTAATTATTTCTTATTTCTTATTCCTTATTAATTATTTCTTATTCCTTATTTCATAGATTTACGTTATGAAAAATAAAATCTGCTTATTCACGGTATTTTTCTTTGCAATCCAATTTACTTGTGTAGCTCAAAAAATTCCCTACGACAATAATCCTGCTGCTGGAAAGTATGCACCCATCAATGGAATAAAATTATACTACGAAACTTACGGCAGCGGTGAGCCGTTGATCATGTTGCATGGGAATGGCGGCAACCTCAGCGCATTTGAAAAACAAATTCCTTTTTTTGCAAAGTATTATAAAGTGATTGCCATTGATAGCCGCCTGCAGGGAAAATCGGGCGGAAGTGAAGACAGCCTTTCCTACAATATGATGGCGGATGATTTTTGTGCATTGCTGGAGTATCTTAAACTTGATTCAGTATATGTGCTTGGCTGGAGCGATGGCGGTATCAATGCAATTATTATGGCCATGCATTGCCCGAAGAAAATAAAAGCGATTGCAATTACGGGTGCTAATACAGTCCCCGATTCAACTGCAATAAGTGCCGCTGATATACAAGGCATGAAAGATTTTGTTGCAGATAAAAAAACTTCAAAAAAAGACCGCACACTCAACCAGATGATGATTGATCAACCCAATATTGCCTATGCTGATCTTGGAAAAATAAAATGCCGGGCGCTGGTAATGGCAGGCGATCATGATGTCATAAAATTAGAACACACACTTAAAATATATCAATCTATCCCCGGCGCACAACTTTGTATATTTCCCAATTCACCGCATCATGTTTGCCAGGTGCATCCGGAATTGTTTAATAAAACAGTGTATGATTTTTTTAGAAAATTGAGTTCTAAGTAAATAAGAAAAGAGGAATATAAAATAAGAAATAAGAAATTAAAACAACTTGCGATGTGTATTTGACTTTCTCATTCCTTATTAATTATTTCTTATTTCTTATTTCTTCACCAGGTACGCAATCTGTCCAAGGTGATACCCCTGATGTGTTGTCCTGTTTAAAATAATATTGAGTTTATTCCTGTGCGGATCTTTTATAAAATCTTCTTCTGAAACGGCGCTGTGTTTTGCAAACCAATCTGCAGCAGTCATTGCATCCATTTTAATATAAAGTGCAGTATTTACTTCGCTCCAATAATCACGCAATTGTTTTACTGTTGGCATTGTTTTACCAGATCCATCGGGTGATCTTAGAAAAACATCTTCCAGTTCAGGATGCATCATTTCACCAAAACCGAGGAATTTAAATAAGCTGTCATTCACTGCCGTTAGATGGCCCAATAAATAAG
The DNA here is from genome assembly GCA_039934735.1 of Ferruginibacter sp. Classification (GTDB taxonomy): domain Bacteria; phylum Bacteroidota; class Bacteroidia; order Chitinophagales; family Chitinophagaceae; genus Ferruginibacter. The sequence goes on from JBDTLP010000021.1 coordinate 2,217, forward strand.
TGCCGGTGTTTCTTCCGGGTGCTGTTGGCTGCATTAGTTGTTCATCAGAAAGTTTGGCAAGTAGTTCGTCTAATCTCGTGTTTTGTGTTTTCCAGGCGGAGAGAGACATCTTTACAAATAGATCGGAGGTCATATAAATGATTTTTACCTTTTAAAATTAATTTTCAAAATACAACGTACGATGTTCAATAATCAATGAAAATTTTTGTTATAAACACAATCATGAACATTGAAAATTGTACGTTGTATTCTGAACATTTCTTAGAAGTGAAAAGTAACTATTTCGTAAAAAAACTTTATTTCGTATAGAATTTTATCCCATTAATATTTTGCTGTTGCAGCCCTGTCTTTCTAGCTCCACGGTATTCCGGACGATCAAAAGAAGAATAATAGGTGTAAGAAAAATTTCCGATGCTCTTTATCTTTCCGGCAAATAGTTTATCATCGTAAGAAGTGTAATACGATAAAGTAGTAATTCCAACCGTTCTTAATCTTCCACGGAAAGCTTCGTTATCAAAAGAAGTGTAATAGCCAAGATCCAAACCTCCAATCTTACTCATCTTTCCCCTGATAGATTTGTCTTCAAAAGCCTGGTAATAGCCAATCATACTTGAACCAATGCTTTTTATTTTTCCTTTAAGTGATTCCTCATCATAGGAAGCATAATAAGTAATTGGCGTTTTTCCAATATATTTTACTTTACCGCGAAATGCTTCATTGTCACTTTGAGAATAATATTCTATCCTGCCAGTGTATGCATCCAACCTGTCGGTGTAATCACCATAATTTTCTGTTCGCAGGTTGTAAGGAACTGTTCCAAATTTTATAATGGTTCCTTCATCTGACAGGTTCATGATCACACCATCATCTATCGTTATTGAGATAGATTCGAGAGCACCACTATTTGACAAAGTTATTTTTGAAATTTGCGCAAAGGCTGTCACGAATAAAAAGCTAACCGCAATGGCTAAAAATATTTTTTTCATGATCGTTTTAAATTTTGGTGTTTGAATTAGTTATAATTGTTGTTTATGATTTTCTACCTAAAAAATGTTGTTTTTATTAGCACTGAAAGGTATAACTTAAAAATGAGATATTATTGATTTGGAAATTTGGAGATTTGAAAATTTGAAAATGAAAACCCTTTCATATGCGTCTGTGTTCAAATTTTAGAGGCTCCTCATTTTCAAATTACCAAATCATCAAATTATCGGTAGTGGGTCAGTTTGAATTTTAGTAAAAATATTGATAAATTATGCTTGTGCGAATAAGCATTTTTTTTATTTACCTTTGTTAGCATTATGGCAACAAAAAAAATACTTCCAAGAGACACAAATCAAAGGGCTAAATCAATAGTTGATCAGGCTACGAGCGAAGATAAAAAAGAAAATACAGTTTCAGAAGAAATCAGATCTGCTGCGGCTGCATTGGGACGTAAAGGAGGACTAAAAGGTGGTCCCGCAAGAGCAAAAGCACTAACAGCAAAGAAGCGTACTGCTATTGCAAAAAAAGCTGCTGCTGCAAGGTGGAAAAAATAAAAGTTTGACTTTATTTTTCTTCTAAAAAATATTCAACCCTTATTTCACCAAAATCTATATTAAGCGTAAAAGGTTTTTCTTCAAAAAAAATCAGTTTAACAGTACATTCTTTTAGCGTACGAGTATCAAGACAATTATACTCATAAGTTTCCATTTTCTCCGAAGTGGTTTTTGGCAATTCATGTAATATTTTCAATTCAAATTCTAATGTCTTTTGATACGTCAAAAGCCTCTTATCCTTAGAAAATATTATCGTATGATCTTCCATTTTTGCAGCTTGCCTAAATGTATCTTCACCAGCTTGCTTATAAAAAACCCTGTAAAGTTTTGAATTGAATTGGAATCCGCCAGCTATATCTTGCGAATAAGAACAAATTGATACAATGCAGGCGAATAGTAGTAATGTTATTTTTTTCATATCAGTTAGTTTATAGTAATCGAACATCTACCCTTTCAGGTGGGTTAGGATTTCTTTTATAATACCAATGATATAAAACGCCTTTAGAATCCGCATACATCATTGTGTATTCCCAATAATCAACTACTCCATTGGGCATATTCATATAGGTACGCTTGGCATACACTAATATTTCGCCATCACTGCCATCGGATGTTGTTTGTGTAGGTGGTCCCCATGCTTGTATTAAATCATGCTTAGAAAGCCCCATCCATGAATCTAAATTCTTAGTCATTTTTTTAGACATGCCGCACCCGAATAATAGTAGAATGGAAAGAAGAGTATAGATTAGTATTCTCATAACAGAGTTTTGTTCTGCTATGTCCCCAGGCAGTTTGTAAATAAAAATAGCGTGGGACAAATAGCCACGCCTGAAAGAAAGGTACTGGGAAGAACCCGCAATCCAGAACGAACTATAGCCCACGCCAAAGCATGAGCATTCAGTCCTAATTCTGTGATTGCAAGTTGAAATTTCCCAGTTTCTTCTTTACAGAAATAGCTAAACGCTAATATTTTAAGGGATAAATATAGATTAAAAGCAGGCTGTGTTAACAACTATTTTAGCATATTAATATACCAACCTTAATTTTGTTTATAACTATTTATAAGTAAACATAAGTGAATGGCTAAGATTATTGAACATAAAGCTCTTAAGATTCTTGAGGTAAAAAAGAAAGCACTTGTTCAAGAATTGAATAGGTTAAATAATGCTATAGCTGCACTTAGAGGCGATAATTCCTATGATGATATTGCCTGGACATTAAGAGCATTAGATTGTATTAAGGCTAATGATAGGCCAATGCAAACATTAGGGATACTGGAATGTATGTTTTATCGAACTCCGGAAGTTTTACAAGATCAAGAAAAAAAGAGGAATTATGTTGTAGGGCTCTCGGTAGCCCTTAACAAAATGTGTTCAAAAGGTAATTTATCAAAGTGTGCATTTGTTGGTGTTAAAGGATATTTTTATGGATTGCCTGAATGGTCGAATGGAAATACTTTTACAGAAAAATATATGAATAAACTGGAACAAGTGAAATCAAAAATAGCTTAAATAAAAAAGTCTTCAACTTTCGACGGCAGAAGACTTTTTTTATTTCTTAAGATGCCCCTGTAGCTCAATTTGGATAGAGCACCGGTCTGCTAAGCTGGCGGTTGTGGATTCGAATCCCACCGGGGGCACTTTTTATTCCTACTGTAAAGGTAGTAAATGTTTTGATAGAACTATAAGGTTCTTAGTTAAAATAATTATAGAAAATACTTGACCGGTCAAGCATAATGTATTACCTTTGAATTATGAATCAGTTACCATTACAAAAAAGAGTACAGATCATCACACTTTTAGTAGAAGGAAATTCAATTCGTTCTATTACAAGGATATTGGATATTTCAAAAAATACAGTCACAAAATACTTAGTACAATTAGGCAGGGCGTGTGAGAAATTCCATGATGAAAATGTAAGAAATCTTAACTCCAAAAAAATTCAAGCCGATGAGATTTGGAGTTTTGTTGGGTGCAAGGATAAAAACGCTACACCTGAAAAATTACAACAAGGTCAAGGCGATGCCTGGACATGGACAGCGATAGACGCAGATTCAAAATTAATTGTTTCTTGGGCTGTTGGAAGTAGAACGGCAGAAGTGGCAAATGAATTTATGTTAGATGTAGCCAGCAGGCTGAAAACTCGTGTACAGTTAACTACTGATGGTTTACACGCTTACCTTGAAGCAACAACAAACGCTTTTGGTTCACAAATTGATTTTGCACAATTAGTTAAAATATACGGCACAAGTCCAGGTGCTAATAGCAAAACAGAACAAAAATATAGTCCAGCGAAAATTAAATCAATAGAAAAGAAAGTTATTTGCGGCGAACCTGATGAGTTTCATATTTCTACCTCTTATGTTGAAAGATCAAACTTAACAATGAGAATGCACATGCGTAGGTTTACAAGGTTAACAAATGCTTTCTCAAAGAAATTAGAAAACCATTGCCATGCAATAGCCCTGCACTTTGTTTATTACAACTTTGTAAAGATTCATAAATCATTACGAGTAGCTCCTGCAATGGAAGCGGGTTTAATAAAAAGAGTTATGACAATAGAAGATATCGCAAACCTGGTTCCTGATCCAATTGCAAAGAAAAGAGGCAATTATAAAAAGAGGGATTTAAGTAATCCTAACCAATAATCCAAAATATTTATTTTCAAACTGACCCACTACCAAATTATCAAATCAATTCCCTTCCAGTTTTTTGCGGATTTTTTTTGTGAGTGTAAAATTCTTAATGGGATCATTGCAATAATCAAGTACTGTTTTAACTGCACTGGCTTCTATCAGTGAAACATTTGATCCTAATGTTTTATTTTCAAGACAAAATTTTGCCATTGCAGGAATAAACAGCGACATCAGTTCCCTGTTATCCCTTAGTTCAAGGATCACTCCATGTAATTCAAAATGATAATCCGGATCGCCCTTGGTCCATTTTATAAGGAAAAGGAATGCTTTTTCCCTATCAGTATCAGCTTTTTTAAAGGGGGTTGAAAGTAAAAAAGTTGCTGCATTCATTACCATCGGTTCTGCATCTTTATAATCAGAAGGCGTTTCAAGTTTTATATCTCCATAAGGATAAAAGGATTGAGCAAAAGAATGATGGCTAAAGAAAAGAGAAAATACGATGGCTATAAACTTATTCATATTTATATATTATACTTAAACTATTACGAAAGTAACTATAATTGAGGGGTGAAATGGGTGAATGAGTGAATGAGTCAATAAGTGAATAGTTGATAATAATTAGTAAGTAATGAAAACTGCCCCATTCACTTACTCACTCAGATCAATTTGATCATCGGCTATATCCTTCGCAATCTCCTACCAAAAAAATAATATAATCGTTGCCGAACCGTCCTGCGGTATCAATACTTATTAAATTCCGGCCATTGTTAAAGATACGTGCACCGATCATTTTCGGTGTTTGTTCCTCGTAGGTAAGTTGCAAAGTATCTTTGTCTTTTTCATAAGTACCATAATACCACTCTGAGCTCATGTTTCTATTAACTACCCAACGTAAATCAAAATGCTTATTGGCTCTGAAGCGAATATAAAGTTCACCCAGGTTTCCTCCATAACAACCGCTGAGAACGGTCTTACTATCTAGTTTTTCTGAACTAAATCTCACCGGGCTGTATTTATAAGAAAGAGCAGCCAGGGTAATGATTGTCGGTAAATAAAAGATCAATCTTAATTTTATTGCTCCCCTCGATTTTTTTCTTCTTTGTATTACTTTATAAATGTTGAATCCCAGCAGAATAAAAAGGCTCAAATAAACTATTTTGATAATTGGAGCAATCCCAATACTTGGTCCATACCTATCAAGATGATAACGGAAAACATGTAAACACAAATAAATGGAGCTTATAATGATGGACGCCAATAATTCTTTTCGAAATCTACGATGCTTCATATTAATTTAGTAAGGGCTGGAAAGTAGTCGCATTAAACTTGTTTGGTTATGGCAAAACGTGAAAGTATATTAAAAAACCGAAAAAATAATTAATAGCATTTCTTTTTAATTTACAAACGATTAAACGCCATAGCCGGTTTTTTATTTTGCCAGTACGAGGTACCCCCATGGCTGCAGGGATAACTCATCATCGCCTTTTAATTCATAGCCTGTTTTTGTAAATAATTCAGTGTATTTTCCTACCTGGTATTTTGAATTAAGTTTTACCGCTACTGGCTTAGCACTGAAGTTAATAACAGCAATTATTTTATCTCCATTCTTGTACCTTGAAAAGGAAATTACCTGGTCGGGTTTATCATTAAATATCCTGATCATTTCGCCGCCCCAGCTGCCATTCCATAGTGCCTGGTTCCTGTGTTTAAGTGCAAATAAAGTTTTATAGATTTCGAAAAAAGGATGTTGTTTCCAGGTGATGGTATCCTTATCAAAAAAGGCAAGCGACCTGTCTAAACCAGCCTCCTGCCCGCTATATACGAGTGGCATGCCATTAACTATACCTGCAAGCACCATGCATGCCTGTAATCCATCGCCAAAATTTGAATACTGGTTGCCTTCCCATGAATTCTTATCATGATTGTCGGTAAAGGTCATTCTATAACCGTCTTTTGGAAATGTACTTACATCATGAGCCATGTATTCAACCAGGCCGTCAATATTTTTTTTGCCGGTAGTTACATCACGCATTTTATCCCACAAGCTCCAGGAATAGGTCATATCAAAAGCTTTTTTATGCAAGTCACGTGATTCCCATTCTGCCAGCATAAATACGGGTTTTATCTTATCAAGTTCTTTACGCACATTTTCCCAAAAATCAACGGGAATAAAGCCTGCAACATCACAACGATAACCGTCGATATCGGTTTCTTTCACCCAATATTTTAAAACATCTGTCATGTACTTGCGAAGACCGGGCTGATCATAATCGAAGTCAATGATATCTTCCCAATCATACCAGGGCGTGGGTTGAAAATTTCCTTCAGGCGTTTTCGTGTACCATTCAGGGTGCTGTGTTACCAGGGCATTGTCCCATGCAGAATGATTGGCGACCCAATCAATGATCACGTGCATGCCCATTGAATGTATCTTTTTTACAAGATGTTTCAGGTCAGTTCTGGTTCCCAGTTCTTTGTTTACCCCATAATAATCTTTCACAGAATAATAGCTGCCCATTTTACCTTTCCTGTTCTTTTCTCCAATGGGATTTATTGGCATTAGCCAGATGATGTCAATACCCATTTCCTTCAATCGTGGAAGATGAGATTCGAATGCTTTAAAAGTTCCTTCGGCTGTATATTGCCGTAAGTTCACTTCGTAAATAGTCGCATTTTTACTCCAGGCAGGATGTTTTATTTCAACATAGTTCTTTGGCATGTATGCAGCGTCATAAGTAGCAACTGCTTTTTTATTTTGAGCGCTCATTCCCAAACTAAAAGTCAGGATTAAAATAGTGAGTATGGTTTTACATGCTTTATTTGTCATGATTAAAGTGTTTCAAATATTTCAGGGGTTTCAAAGGTTTCAGAAGTTGTTTGCCCCTTGATTTGTGTGATTAATATGATTGCCATGATTAAGGCCCCAGGCTTTTTCAAAGATAAATGTATTCATCTTTTGAAATATTTATTGGAGTTATAAGTTATGAGCTGGTTCCATAAATTGAAATACTTACGCATAATTCCTTAAAGTCAAAAAAAAAGGGCCAGGATAAAAATCCAGCCCCGGTTTGAAATCCAATATCCTATGAAAAACCGAGGTAAAAATATATATTATTAGATACCGTTTATAGCATAAAAGCAAATACGGGGTAAACTGGAAGCAAATAGGGTGTTTTCACCCTCCCGTTGCCGTGAAAAGACAGAACAGATTAAGAATTAAAAATTATGAATTATAAATCAAAAGAAAATCCTTTCAACCATTCATAATTCTATATTCATAATTCTAAATTTCAAATTAATTTCTCAACCCGCTTACGCTTTCTGCCTTTTTCTTATTCCCGACACATCTACCTGTCTTCCTAACTTCATTTCATTATCTACGCCTATATATAATAAATTAGAATCAGGTTTTTGGAATGAGAAATTCAGCAGCTTAAGTTGAGCTATCCCTACCCGTGAGTGTATGAGAATATAAAATGAATATAAAGCTGTTTTTTTGATCTCATTAATAATTATGGGCATCTCTAAAAACCGATACTTTCCTTTAAACCTCAACTTTAATTCCTCTCCAACAGAGAGGATAGGTAGGTTTTTAGAGATGCCTTAATATTTATTTCAATTGAAAAATAATATCCAGTTGTACGGAGGCACCGAATGGCAATTCATTGATTCCAGTTGCAGTTCTAGCATGTCTTCCATCTTCACCAAATATTTCTATCAATAAGTCGGATGCGCCATCAATTACAGCAGGTTGTTTTGTAAAGCCCGGAGCAGAGCGAACAAAGCCCTGCATTTTCACTACGGCTTTAAGTTCATCAATATCTTTTATTTCATTTTTAATAATTGCAAGGATCATGAGCACAGTATCGCGTGCTGCTATTTTTGCCTGTGCTTCTGTAATAGCTGTTCCAACTTCACCTGCCAGGCTGCTAACCCTACCGGCTGCAAATAATAAATCCCCACTCCTTTTGCAACCGAGATAATTTCCTACAGAAGTCCCAGCTATCGGAAGTTCCAGGCCAAGTTCTTTGAGACGCTCTTCAATTTTACTCATACCGTTTTTTTAAACATTAAACTGCCGCAGGTGATGATCCATATGCATCCACGCAAACATTCCCCATTCTTTATTATTTAGCGATCCCAACGAAGGTTGTATTGCCATGAATGGTTTTTCATGCAATGGAAATTTTTTTATAGTTTCAATAAAACGTTGTTTTTGTTTTTCAAATTCATTTTTATCAATCAATCCTTTTGTATTATTAAGCACAGGGCCATTTAAATTTTTAGGAAATGATGACAGGAATTCAAACGTAATAAATTTTAACAGCTGTTGTTTAATGCCTGGCTTTTTATATTTACTCGTTCCTTCTAAAATATTTCTATTACAAACATTACAATGAAAAAGCATTTCAGTCACATTCATTGTTCCCCAAACACAGGCACTGTTAATTTGTAATTGCTGTGCCCTTTCAATGATTTCACCGGCAATTTGTTTATCCAATAATGTTTTCTTCATTTTTATTTTATCCTGTTAATAATAAAACTACTCTCTTGTTTTGCAAATCCAATTTTCGGATAGTATTCCATTGCCGTTGGTACAGATAATAATAATACCATTGATTGTTCGCCAACTTTTTCTCTTGTTAGTTCAACCAGTTTTTTTCCAATACCGTTTTTTTTGTAACCAGGCATTACGGCAAGATCAGCAAGATACGTGCTCCATACCCAATCTGTAATGCAACGGGAAACACCAACGAGCAATTCATTGTCCCACGCAGTAACAATAAGATTTGAATTTTCAAACATTGCTTTTATCCTTGCTGCATTATTTGTGGGGCGTGGCAAACCTGAAGCGTTGTATAGGTCAATGATTTGTTCGGGTGTAGGTGTTATATCAAACTTATAAATTATTTCCATACGTGATTTGTATAATGTGCTGGTGCAATTTAAAGAAAGGATATTATTACTCAGCAACCGTTCTTACAAAACAACCGGGATAAGCTTGATAATTTTAATGATAATTTTAATCATGGGTATCTTTAAACTTCTGAGAATACATTTTTCCACAAGCTTCTGCCAGCAATATTGTGACTTGCCTGCTCTTGTCTCTCACTTCTTTATTTTTTCCATTCTCGTTATTTGAAATCCAAAGATTGGTTGTTTCAAATTGATGTATTTTAATAGCCTCTCCATTTAACAGGCTAACGAATAACCCGATGACATTGGCTTTCTTTTTATACGTTACCCCTTTATAATAACTTTCAAAAGGTATAGTCTTTCTATCTGTATAAAAGCCTTTGATCTCATTAAAATGAAAACGGATTTTTTTATATCTCGTGGGCCTTGCATCAAATGTTTCCTGTTCTTTATCGATCATGAAAACAGATTTGGTTGCTTTGGTAATTGTTTTAAAAGAAATAAAAAAATAATACTGCCCTGCCAGGAATAACGCAACAGAAACCAGGTAGCCAATAACTGTATTGAAATTGATTATTCTTTGAACGAGATGTGCAATCAAAAAAAATGAAACAAAAAAAAGTACTATTGAATAAATGAAATACGCAATGCTGAAATAAATATCTTTTGAAGTTCTTAAATAATCAACTACTAAATTCCCATTGGATGCTTCTTTTATTCTATAATTTTTAATTAAATGATCCATGTATCTTTTGTACTCTATTTATTTAATTTTTATTAACCCTGCTTATTGCTTAAAAAATCTTCCTTTTAAAATAATTTTTCCATTAGAAATAAATTCATAAAAATAGGTGCCCATTGAATAATTTGTCAATGGAATTTCGTTGTGGCTATCGTTAATCATCTTTCCCTTTAGCATCACTTGCCCGATCATATTGTATATATTCATTGTCACTTTGCATATAGTGGGATTTTTTTCAACAATGAGCGAATGGCTAAAATTATTTGGATAAATTTTGGTTTGAAGATCAAGCCTGCAACTGGAATCTATTATCACCGGATCGGGATGGGCTGGTGGAGATATATAAGTAACAGCTTCCCAAAACAGTGCATATAATTTATTCAAATTATTATCATAACGAAATTCAATTAAATTATCACGATCAATTCCTCCTCCTTCATGTACAGGAACTTTACTTATAATATTTCCATTAGTAATATTAATTGTGTAGAGTTGTAACGCTGTATCAATCGTATTATTTGAAATAAAAAAGTAACGTCCCCCATTTACATCTAAGGTTTCATATCCTGAATTTGGTTGCAAAAGATTGGGAATCTCATTTATATTATTTAGAGCGCCTGAATTTATATCTATAGTGCATAAAGCATATATTGGATAAGTTTGTGGTGTTACGGGATCATGTATTGCCAAACCATAAACTTTATCTGTCAGATAATTGTACACCAAATCAACTACATCATCAAGGCCTGCCTGTGTTATAATATTACCATTGGTTATATCAACAGTTAGAAGTGTTCGTATTCCTCCCGCTACCCCGTACATAAATATGCGGTTGTTTGTATCATCAACAATGAGTTTAATAATTGTCGATATGCCAGGATAATCTTTTAATAATGAATAGATTCCTGTAGTAGGATTTATAACAAACAGGGAGACGTAATCTGAACCAATATTATTTTTTATTCCATACAATGTGTTACCTGACCTTGAATATTGCAGGCAATGAAAATAAGGGTGATCGGGGAATAAAGGATTTGAAATAGTCTGCCCCGTTATTGCGTCAACTGTAAATAAATAAAATGGATTCCCGGTAGGATCATCACCGCCAATAAAACTGAAATGGTGATTGCTTTCGCAATATGAAGGATAGTTAAATCCTACGAGCCAGGTAACACCCGGAATGCTGTCAACTTTTGTAATGGCAGCTGTTGATGGATTTACTTCTACGATATATTCTGTTTGGGCTTTCAGTTCCGAGAAACTGAGCAGGCATGCAACGTAGAAAAGGGTGGTACGAAATTGAGGATGCATGCTAATATATTTTTGATAATAAAGAGTAATTTACAGAGGGCTTCTCCGTGGCATCCACAATTTACAAAAAAGAGAAGACATCTTTACGAAAAGACGTCTTCTCTTTTAACCTGTTTGCAGTTGGTTACTTTACTCAAAACTAATTTTACGCACACGGTTGTTCATCAGATCGGCCACATAAATATTATCGTTTGCATCAATACCCAGTCCTGCAGGAAAATTAAATCTTGCTAAAGCGCCATCCCCATCTGCATAACCCGGGCTGCTGCCTGCAATGGTTGAAACATATCCATCTGGAGCAATTTTACGAATACGATCACCATCTTCTACATATAAATTTCCTTGCGTGTCAGCAGCAATATCATGGGTATCAATACTGAATTTCACTTCATCTGCATAACCATCTTTATAGCCTGCCTTTCCGCATCCTGCAACGGTTGTTACATTTCCGTTAGCAGTTATTTTGCGGATCATGTAATTATCCTGGTCAATCACGTATAAATTCCCCGCTGTATCAATGGTAATCGCACCAGGAGAATTAAACTGCGCCTTTGACGCATTCCCATTCCTGCAACCTGCTGTGCCATTTCCGGCGATGGTACTAACCTGCCCGGATACACTAATTTTCCGGATGCGGTTATTCTTTGTATCTGCCACATAAATGTTACCATGTATATCGATGGCAATACTATTACCCGGAAAAAATTTCGCAGCATTAACATGGCCATCTGCAAATCCTTCTGCAGCTGATCCGGCAAAAGTAGAAACATCTCCTGAAGCAGTTATTTTGCGGCTACGGGGATCATTCTCGTCCGTGCTGTAAATATTTCCATGTGCATCTAACGCCAGTCTGTAGGGGCTTTTGAATTGTGCTGAAGCACCATTGGCATTTATAATTTCGAATCCATCATTACCGGCAAAACTCGATACCTGGCCATCCTTGATCTTCCTGATACGGCGATTGGCAACATCGCTTACATAAATGGTTCCGTCGGTGGTTACTGCCACATCTTCGGGAAAATAGAATCTTGCATACAGGGCGGGCCCATTCATGTAGCCGCCAATACCATCGCCTGCGACAGTGGTTACGATTACTTTTTTTCCTTTTGCAGACTGATATCCTGTCTTTGTTTGTTTTTCTTCTTTTTTAAAGTGAATGCCCATGGCGACAATCACTACAATAAAAACGGTTAAAAAAAATTTCATGGCTAAAATTTTTATACTTTAAGAAATTTGTTTACTAAATCAAATAAGCTTTTGCAATTAAAATATGCATGCCTACCTGATTCGGGCGTAAATTAGAAATAGTAATGGCTCGTGGATTTGCAACTTTACCCATCGGCTGTTTCTTTTTTCCGAAGAGATGACATTTTTAAACAGCTGCTAAAAAAAATTTTAAGTTTAATTACTCCCATCGGCAACCGCTGGGTTATTAAAGGCTGTATTTTTCTTTTAAACGGTGAACAGTATAATTACCTGTTTGCAACAGGCAAAATTGTATTGAACGTATGAGTACCTTTATATTAAAATAAACGGTAAGCTATCAATGATACATCGGCCAAACCTGCTTCGCTTCCTGTTAGTGTCAATGATCATACTTGTTATGAACAATAAACAATTGATGGCACAGGATATTAATGAAAAATAATTTTACGCTTTATACAAAACAGCAGGGGCTGTCACATAATATTATTACCGGGTTAGCGCAGGATTCTACAGGATATATCTGGGTGTCAACGGTTTCAGGGTTGAACCGTTTTAATGGAAGCAATTTTGTACAATTCCACAGCAGTAATGATAGTCTTTCACTTCCTGAAGAATATCTCAGTAGCCTTGCATGGCTGGATAATCACAAGCTGACTGCCCTTACTGCGGAGGGTTTACATATCATCGATACACGAACAGGTGAAACAAAAAACCTGACTATTCCCTACAGCGATAAAAAATACCAATACAAATTCAATAAGATCCTTGACGTAAAAGGAAATGCTGCAGGAAATACTTTCCTGCTTACACGTTCGGGCCTGTATCACTATGATAAAAATTACCAGCTTTTATTTCGTTATGATTATTATACAAAAGAACAAGTAACAACAACAGCTTTTTCATTTGGAAGAGAATTGGTATGGCTGGATGAAATGCGTCTTCTTGTTTTTTCAGAAACCGGGATTTTTTGTTACAATATTATAACAAGACAATTTAAAAGGTTGGAGGCATCTGATTGCCCCATGCTGGCAGAATACCTTGATTATCCAATCAAAGATTACCAGTTTTACCAGGTAAAACCTGGCAGTTTTTTCATCTTATACTCGGCTGCAGACAGCCTTGTATATATAAATATTGCTGAAAAGAAAAGAACGACCACTCATTTACCTTTTACAAAAACAAGTGAAGAATTTGACTATCGTTCAGCGTTGTTCCCGATAAACGATACAACTTTTTACCTGACGGGAAATGCATCCGGTTTTTATCAAATAAAATTCTATCCTCAGTCAGGTGAAGTAAATTTTTGTAGAAAAAAATATTTTCCGGCTTATTATTGCCGCAGCATTTTACAGGACAAGGATCATATATTTTGGATTGCTTCCAATAAAGGATTGCTGAAACAGGACATTAGCCAGATTCGTGTACGACAAACCGTTATACCATCGGCCCTGCAGGATTCATTTCCGAATATTGTGATCGATGATATTTATGCAAATAACGATAGCCTCTATGTTGCCACAAGAGGAAATGGCGGTTTATTGGTATTTGATAAACAAAAGTTTGAGTTCGTTCACAGGTTGGGTTTCGAAAAATTCAGAACCTCTGCTGATAATATTTATTGCCTCGCCCTTATTGATGAAAATAATTTGTTGGTAGGTGCAAATGGGCCACTTGTAAAACTGGATCTTCAAAATAATGTCAAATCCGAAATTGCATTGGAGGATTTTGACAAGCCCGGAGGATGGATTGCAGATATGTGCCGCGACAAATATAAAAATGTGTGGGTCGCTTCCGATCATATTTATAAATACGATGCGGTAACAAAAAAATTCTCTATTGCATTAAAGTATAAAGATTTTCTTAATAAAATTCAATGGGCCGCCAAGCTCAAAGCTGATACTTCCGGTAATATTTGGATAGCTGGCCATGGTTTGTTCAGGTACAATGTAACATCAAATAAAATTGATCGTGTTATTGATTCGTTGCCTTTTATAAGAATACCAGATTTGCAGGTAAATGCTTTCGCCATTGATCAACAAAATAATCTTTGGATAAACAGCAATAATAATGGATTGATATGTTACAACATTGACAAAGGTATATTTCGCCATTTTACCAGGGACGATGGGTTGCCTGACAATAATTTTGCAGCCTTGATTGTGATCCGTAATAAATTGTGGATGGCTGGTTTCTCAGGCATTGCCTGTATGGATCTGCATAGTTTCAGGATCAGTAGTTTTGGAAAAGAAGATGGCTTCCCTGATTTGCCCATCGCAATAAGTTCTAAGTTTTTCTACGACAGCAGTGCGAATAAATTATATTTAGGACTTACCAATACAGTTGTGCAATTTGATCCCGGCATCATTTTTCAAAGAAGCCGGGCACCACATCTTTTTATTGAAAGTATTACAACAGGAGACCAAAAAAAATATCCATTCCCGGGAAAAGATTTTACAACAACCTGGAGATACAATGAAATAACGTTAACGATTGGCAGCATTAATTTTTTTACCAGCAATAGTCAACGTTTTGCTTATCGGCTGGTAAAAAATGACAGTAGCAGCTGGCAGCAACTGGGGACACAAAATACATTCAGCATTTCCAACCTTTCTCCCGGTACATATCGTGTGCAGGTAAAACTTTTTTCCCTTAGTAACCGATGGCAGGAACAAATAGAAGAAATTGTTATCATCATACCCGCTCCATTCTGGAAAAGATCATGGTTTATAGTAGCAGTTTGCATCTTATTGCTCACCATTGCTTACATACTGATTAAATGGAGAACAGGTCTAATCCGTAAAAAAGAACGGGCAAAAACACATATACAGGAATTAATAGCAGAAGAATACAAGAGCCAGTTTGAATTAGAACAGATCAGCCATTATTTTTCTTCATCGCTTGCAGACAAAAAAAATGTGGAAGATGTATTGTGGGATGTTGCGAAAAATCTTATCGGCAGGATGAATTATGTTGATTGTATGATCTACCTGTGGAACCACGACAAAACAAAGATGATACAGAAGGCTGCTTACGGCCCAAAAGGAAATCCAAAAGCAATTAGTGCTAAGGAATTTGATGTTGAAACAGGACAAGGTATTGTTGGACAGGTAATGCAAACCAAAGAGCCCCTACTCATCCCCGATACCAGGTGGGATCGGCGTTATCGTGTAGATGATGTTAACCGGCTTAGTGAATTGTGTGTGCCCATTATTCATAATGATGAGCTGATCGGCATTATTGATTCAGAACACCCGGAAGAAAATCATTTTAAAGAAAGAGATATTAAAATTCTAACTACCATCGCAACACTTGTTGGAAATAAAATAAAACAAATTGAATCGGAACAATCCTTGCTGATAAAACAAAAAGAAATCGCCACGATCAACCAGCAACTGGCAGAAGCACAATTATCCGCCTTGCAAACGCAGATGAATCCACATTTTATTTTTAATTCCCTCAATAGCATTAAGGGAATGATACTTGCGAATGAACAACAAAAAGCTTCCCGTTACCTGAGCAAGTTTGCACAAATGATCAGGATAACACTCAATCAATCCAAAGAAATATTTACAACGCTGTATGAAAACATTGAACATTTGGAAAGTTACCTGCTGATGGAAAAGCATCGCTTTGATGATTCATTCAACTTCCGGATAACAGTAGACGAAGAAATTGATAAGGAAGAAATACTGATACCAACATTAATGATACAGCCATTGGCAGAAAATGCGATCTGGCATGGACTGATGCATCAGGAAGGACAAAAAAACCTGGTAATCCGCTTTACCCGTTATGAAGAAACTATTTCCTGCAGCATCGAAGACAATGGTATCGGCATAAAGCGATCAGAAGAATTGAAGCTGGTAAACAGGCCGACTCACCAATCCGTTGGACTTGCCAATATTCGTAACCGCATTAAGATCCTCAATGAAAAATATGATACAGGTTGCACGCTTCAACTAACAGATCTGAGTGATATAAATAAAGATAAAACTGGAACAAGCGCAGTTTTGCGTTTTAATATAATAACGAATAAACTATTGTTATGAGAGCAATACTTGTAGATGACGAACCAGATGGCATACGCACTTTAAAAAAAATGCTGGAGCTAAATTTTCCCGAGATAGAAATTGCAGCGACCTGCTCCAATGCCATTACTGCCAAACAAAAACTGGAAGAGCTGCAGCCGGATCTTGTATTTCTTGATGTACGCATGCCTGGAAAAAGCGGTCTGGATATGTTGGGTGAATTATCGGAAAAGAATTTTGAAGTGATCTTTGTTACTGCACACGACGAATATATGTTACAGGCATTACAGTTCAGTGCTGTTGATTACCTGATGAAACCTGTTGATGAAGACAGGCTGCTGGAAGCGGTGCAACGGGTAACAAAAAGAATGAACGAGGGAAAAGATACCGGGCAGGCTGAAACGCTTTTGCACAATATCAATAAATCAGGTTTCCCAATGGAAATGAAACTTTGCCTGCCTACGCAAAAAGGATTTACCATCGTGAAACTGGAAGAAATTGTTTATTGTGAAGCACTGAGAAGTTATACTATTTTTCGCCTTACAAATAATAAAACCATTATGATCTCTAAGCCTTTGTTTGATTATGACAGGTTATTAGCAGACACTTTTTTCTTCCGTATACACAAATCTTTTCTCATCAATCTTACTCACATAAAAGAATATTTGCGTGGTGAAGGTGGCAGTGTTATCATGAGCAATAATATGGAAATAGAAGTGAGCCGCCGAAAAAAAGAACAGTTTCTTGTAAAGGTGAAAGAGTTTTTCAAATATTAAAAGGAAATAAGGAATAAGAAATAATTAATAAGAAATAAGAAAGTAAAATCACTTATAAAAGTATACTTTCTTATTTTAAATTTCTTATTTCTTATTTACAAAGAATTGCCTGATCTTATTACATCCCCAGGCCATTAAAAAATCATCTCTGTCAACAGCATTATAAATATTGTCTTTGCTTGTTTCAAAAGATTTCCAGTCATTTAGTTTGTGGAAATAATTGTTATAAAATTCGCCTGACCAGTTGAGTATCTCTGACAGACAACTTACATACACAAAATAATTTTTCTCCTTGTTGGCTTCGTACATGGGTTTTACAAATTTTTCTGCCAGGCTAGTTGCGATGAGGCTGATTTGATTGTTGGCATTTTTTCTAAGCTTGGTCATTTGGTGTTTTATTTTATCGAAGTCTATGCTATAATTAAAAATTAAGAATTAATGGCTTTAAGCAATACGAACCCACTAATTCAATGCGAACAAATTAATTTTTAATTCCTAATTTTTAATTCCTTCGCAGAGTAGCCCATCTCTCTAAACGTCTCTAATTCCTTCCGACACTTCATTATCAAAAATAGATGCTTTCATTTTTTAAAGATGCTTATAATAAATATCATCAGTTTCAATGCGTCTTTTTTTAAATCGAAGTCTATGCTATAATTAAAAATTAAGAATTAAAAATTAATGGGTTTAAGCAATACGAACCCACTAATTCAATGCGCACAAATTAATTTTTAATTCTTAATTTTTAATTCTTAATTTTTAATTCCTTCACAGAGTAGCCCATTTCCCGAAACGTATCCGTTATCCCTTCCGACACTGCTTCATCATAAAAAGACAGAGATACTTTTCTTTTAGAGAATATGCTTACAATAAATATCATCAGTTTCATAATTCCATTGTTTAGTAAAAAATTGCAATAAGATTAATAGGAATCAAGATCAGCATACCAGGAAATATTTTTTGTAAAAAGGGAGCTGCTGTTAAGTTGACTGCAAATAAATTAAAATAAAGGTTTTAAAAATTGAGACTTACCGGGCGGTGGATGCCGGATGATAAGAGGTGTAATTTATTATTCTAATGGCGACAATGGGAATCGTTAGTCGGCAATCGAAACCCTGTCGGCGGTTGCAAACCCCGACAGCGGCTAATTAGAAAACATGCGATTCTTCTCATCGCAAAAAAATAAATCAAATTAAACCGATCGGGAAATAGCCATTGCCGAAAATAACTACCCTACTGCCAATAGATGATTACACATCTTTTAAATTTCAACTGCTTTATACTTTTGTACCTAAATAATTTTCACAGGATAACTATTCTTAAAAAATATTTAACAATGAAAAATATCTTTTATACTCAAAATTCAGATTACAACATGTCAACCTTGGCTATTACAGATCCATTTCCGGGGAATTCAACTTTTAAGCCGGTAACAAAAGAACGTATTCAATCAATTGACCTGTTAAGAGGTTTTGTAATGATCATTATGGCGCTGGATCATGTAAGGGATTATTTTCATCGTGATGCCTTTTTTTATAGCCCTACAGATCTTAGTCGTACAAGTGGCTTTTTATTTTTTACAAGATTCATTACACATTATTGTGCACCTGTCTTTGTATTTCTTGCGGGGCTATCAGCGTATTTATATGGCCAGAAAAAAAGTAAAAGAGAATTGGCCCTTTATCTTTTTACCAGAGGAATATGGCTTGTATTTGTTGAACTCTTCATCATCTCACTTATATTGACATTCAATCCTGGTTACCACATGTTCAACCTGCAGGTGATCTGGGCCATCGGCATCAGCATGATCGTTTTGTCAGGCCTGATTTACCTCGACAGGCATATCATTCTATTGGTTGCAATAGTACTCATTACCGGCCATAATCTACTCGACAATATACATGTACCCGGAACAGGTGGTGCAAGCTTAATATGGTCAATATTGCATGAGGAAGGAGATTTTGCTTATGGCAATGTGCATGTACTTGTGCATTTTCCCTTAATCCCATGGATAGGTATTATAGCGCTCGGATATTATTATGGCAGCCTCTACGATCCTTATTATGATGCCCAACGAAGAAAATTAATATTGTTCTTTAATGGCATTGTTGCGATCATCCTGTTTTTTGTACTGCGTGCATTCAATATCTATGGTGATGCAGCAGCATGGTCCATGCAAAAAAATATTTTCTTCAGTGTATTATCTATGCTGAATGTCACAAAGTATCCGCCTTCTCTTCTTTATATACTCATCACATTGGGGCCTGCCATGGTATTCTTATCTCTGGCAGAACATCCATTGAATGCACTTACAAAAAGAATCGCTGTATTTGGAAGGGTTCCTTTCTTTTATTATATCCTTCTTCTTTTTGTAATACACTTGCTTGCAGTAATGGGAGCAATGTTCTTAGGATACAATTTGTCGGATATGATATTAACGACAAGGGTTAACCGCGTGCCTGGATTAAAAGGTTATGGTTTTAACCTGGCCACTGTGTATTTTATATGGATTGGTTTGATACTCCTGCTCTATCCATGTTGCAAATGGTTCGATCGCTATAAAAGATCCTGGCAATCAGAAAAGCAATGGCTAACCTATATTTAATAAAATGAATTACAACAGAGCTTAACTAAATATTATACGGGTTTTACAAGCAGTAGTTTTTAAATAAGAAAGAAACCTGGTGTATTTACACTGGGTTATTTTTCATAGGTGATTATTACTGCTTTCATCAGCCCACCTTTATCTCGAATAAACTTGATGACCTGCCGTTTTTATAATGATCAGGTAAATTTCCTGCATCCTCGTAATCTACTATTCCTAAATAATTAAAGCCGCAGCTTATATAATAATCATTTAATTTTTCATTGCCGCTTCCTGTATCAATTCTTATAAATTTTTTTTCATTGTCGATTGCATACTGCCTGGCCCATTGTATAATATGCTTTACAAATCCATTTCCCCTAAATGATGGATTTGTTGATATGCGGTGAATGTATATAGCAGGATCCTTATCCCGTTCCTGCCACAGAATCGGATCGCTGAATGCTATAGCGAACACGCAGGCAATCTCATCATCAAAAATAATTTTCCATTGGCGCTTTTCAGTGATCTCTTTTTCTATTAAAGATCTTTCAAAACCCCTCCATTGTTTTTTTCCTAATTTTTTTTGATATAAAGTACCGGCGGCATATAATGAAAATATAGTTTCGATGTCGTCAAAGCCACTATTGGTAATCGTCATGTTAGGGTTTTTTAATAGCAGTGGGAAAGCTACTCAACAAATCAATATTTTTCCAGTCAATTTTTCCCAACGGTAGCAATTGGTTTCCCAATTACAGGCAATATGTAATTATGATGTGGTGGGTTTTATATTATATTGGATACTTTGTGCCAGAATTAAAAATTATGAATTAAAAATTAATCGGTTTACATTGAATAAGAAAATTAATATTATTTCAAAGCATTAATTTTTAATTCATAATTTTTAATTCCAGCATAAGGTTGACCATTACAAAAAAACCATCAGTTACTAAATAACATCAACTCCTCCTTCTCTCCAGGGAAAATAAATAGCTGACGAAACTTCAATCCTATTTTTTCCAACAGTTTTATCGAGCGTTCATTGGATGGAATTGTTATCGCAAAAACAGTTGGTAATTTTAAAATATCACTGGCATAATTCATGGTTGCATTTGCGATTTCAAAAGCGAAACCTTTACCCGTAAATTGAGGTAGAAATGCAAAGCCAATATCAGGATTTTCCAAATTATCTCTTTTAATAATTCCGCACATACCAATGGCGGTCTTATTTGTTTTTATTTCTACTAATGACAAACCGAATCCGTTCAACTCATAACTTTTCATTGGTCCGTTCTGAAGATATTCTTTCGCCTGTTCGGTTGTTTTAATATTCCTGTCGCCGATAAATGCTATCCAGCCTGGAGTATTTACCAATTCAATAATGAATGCTGTATCATTGATTGTAAATTCCCGGAGTGATAATCTTTCTGTTTCTAAAATATACTTCATTGCGTTTTTAAGCATGTTTCATACTTTATTTTACAAAGGTATTGTAAGAGATAAAATCAATAAGTTATTTTGTTATTATTTTTTTCTATAAAATATTTTTAATATTGACTACAGTTTTATTCTTTGTTAATCACAATCCCAAATGGTAATGATCTTATCGGAATGAATACTTTGAAAAACATAGAATTGCGTGGAATAGGCTTTACTGTCTTCCAAATTTTTTATTGTTTTCCTTGGAAGATCTTTTTCCCACAAAGTTTCTGCATCTGAATCCTCCAGTAAATTATAATAAATAGATGCTTCAAACATTTTCTTCGGATCATCAACAGCAGCAAGTTTCTTATACAAAGAAACAGAACCATAACCTATAAACTGGCAATAATCCCCCTCTGCACAGGTCCAATCCCAATCCTGCCAGGTAATTAAAGGCGGTGTTGTTTTTTCCAGTTCATTTGTTTTTCCCAATGCCGTCTTATCAATTTCTGCGTCAGTGTCATTTTTATTTAAAGCTTTAAGTTGAATTTTTAATTCGCCAATATCTCCACTACAGGTAGTAATATCTTTTTCATTAAGTTTTCCTGCTGAAAGACATGTTGGGCAAATGGCTTCCATCTCTTCTATACCAATGAAAGTTGATGCATCAAAACACTTGGTTTCTTCTTTACAAATATTGCAGGCAACAGGTTCGTTGATGAAGCTTGAAAAAAGTTCTGGTTGTTTGAAATATTTGAATTGCATGTGATTTATTAAAATTGAACTTAGTTACTATCTTTCCTTTTTATTTTTGCTTGCGCAAAATATTGCCACTTATTCACTGATTTTATTTTTAAAAATATATAAAGAATTCTATAACATGATCTATTAGACAATCTATTTCATTTCCTCCCTTTCGGGGAGTTAGAAGCGCTTTTTCGGGGGAGATAGAGAGGGCCTTTCAACCAACAACACAATTCCAATTCCCACACAGTAAGCCAAAATATCAGTCCACGCAAATGAAGTCCCGATAACGATACGTGCTATTTTGTATTGACTTAAACCCAACAGGTCAACTATATGTAGATACTGAAGAAACTCAATACAAAAAGAAAAGATCAAAACCGCAATTGCTAACGGTAACACAGATACGTTGAGAAAGCTCTTAAAAAAACAATAGATTAGTATTACCACAAGTACGTCGCCGATATAAGGCCTGATGATCTTGTCGTGTGCATATAAAGCTATCAACACTTCGGTCACAAATAAAACCAGGGTAAGGATGAAATATTTTTTGTTGAATGTAAACATGATCAATGTGATTTCGGACGGTGTGGACACCACAACTGTTCGGAAGATTTTATTTTACCCCCAAATATGATAGATACACGGATGACACGGATTGAACGCCTGCCTGGCTGAAGCCATTCAGACAGGGATGACAACGGATTTATTTTTTGTTCCCAAAAATTACGGATCAATTATTAAGTTTATTATCAGTGACATGCTGCGTCAGCTGCATTTATCCGTGATTATCCGTTCAATCCGTGTCATCCGTGTATCTATCATTGGGGCTGATCAAAACTTTAAAGTATTGAAAATCTTCCGAACACTTATGGTGTGGACACCGACCGAGGTGTCCCATGGTTTGTGAAAACAAAAACCACTTGCTGCCCCGTGGTTTGTGTCTTCACAAACCACTTAGAATATATTCTTGTAACAAATATTAATACTGTGCCCTGTAAAACCGATGCTCCTTATAAACGATCATTTGATTTTTTCCAAACCATTTAAGAAAATCTTCCCACTTAATTTTATTATTAGCTTTCCATTTATCAAATCCATCCTCATCGCCTTTCATTAAAATCCAATGATTATAAGATTCCAACTGACCAGCTTCTTTTACTTTTTGCTGGTAATCAAATAATGCGTTGGGATATTTTTTCGCATTATCGCCTTTAAAATATGATTCAAGAAACCTGGTACGAATGCGATCGAGTGAATTGATGTCAATGCTCTTTTCACTAAGCACTGCCATCATTAAATTTGGCTCGTACACACCCATACCATAGGGAAGCTTCGCATTTTTCATATCTTTCAGATCGTTCACATTTATGTTAGCTTCTTTACTAAAGCTTACTGAAAACGAAGTATCAGAAATAAATTTTATTTCACTTTTATAAACATTGAAAAGCATCTTGCTGATCTCTGCTGTTCGTTTGCTATTCCTTTCAAGATTTAAAAATATTTCTCCATAGATCATGCCCCACAATTCTTCATCTGTGCTACAAAATATTTTTGATGCCCAATAATAATTTGAAGGAAAAGCAGGATCCATCTCGATTCCTTTTTCAAAAAAACCAAGCGCCTTATCATAATCTTTAGCTGCAACTTTCATATTTCCCATCTCCAGGTAAAGCTCTCCCGAATTTGGAAATTTTTTCAATCCCGCTTCGTATGTTTCAATTGCCTTTGATGGATTTCCTTGTTCATCGTATGCATTTCCCAATGCCTGGTATATTCTTCCCGATACATCTTTATGGTTTAATAATTTTTCCAAAACGTCTGATGCTTTTTTAGGTTCTTTTTTAGAGGTGTAAGCATAAGCTATCTCATACGGATAGTTGATATTATCCGGATCAAGTTTCTGCGCCTCTTCAAAAAGTTTTATTGCCTCATCATACTTGCCTTGTTCATCTTCTAATTTAACAGCGGCTTTGGCTTTAAACAAAGCTTCTTCAATATTGGCCTGCCCAAAAGAAATTTTTCCCGCAAAAATAAACACAAGCAGTACGGCGATCTTAAAAGCTTTATTCATATAACTTTTTTGGTGTTTTTAAAATTTAGTCATTATTGTTGCTTTGTCAAAATAATAAAAAAGTCTCCTTAATTTAAAATCTGTTTTTAGCGCTTTCCGATAGCTTCCAGAGAGAATAATAAATTACGTGGGATATAAATCTGGGTCATTCCACCTTGCCCGTTACCAATGGCAAGCTTCCAATTAATATCCATTTTATTTGCCGTGCCTTCTAATACAATAAGTGGATGGTTTGCTTTAAATTCAATCAATTGCCTGCCAGAACCACCGGAAAAAATCGCAACGCCATTCATATTTCCACCTGCAAGACAAAACCAGTTTCCTGTTTGTACCGAAGAATTTCCCTGGCTTGAATTTCGCATAAACTGAAACAACCGATCATTCGGGAATATATGCTGCTCATAAATACGTTTGCCAGGATCAAATGCATCATATATCTCTTTCATTATCCCCTTATTGGTGATACCGTGCCGCATAAGAAATTTATTTACGATTGACTCATTATTCGCATCCATGATTTTTAAGTTTATATTTAATTAGTATCGGGTTTGTTTACATTTTAAGTTAAATAAAAACGGGGATTTACCAATGATTTTTTTATAAAACATTTAGCCGCCCTGGCAAAGAAACCGAAAAAAATAATTACTATTTATATTAAGATTGAACTTCTTCAGAAAATATAACTTTTTTTGTTGCTTTCTTCTTTGTCATGATTTTATAATAAAAAGAAAAACCAACCATCCACAATGAAGACATTGATTTCAATTCCGGATCAGGAATAAGCATGTAGGTGATCGCAATCAATGTCATTATTATTACAAATCCTATCAATGCAATTTTTCTTTTATGCAATTCAATCCTGTGTTCTTCAATACCTGTATTTACACGCAATGCCGGCTTTGTTACCACGATATAATGATACAGAAAATATTGTGCGATCATGCAACACAAAATAATACCGAGGTACATAAAGAAGGCGATCATATTGCTTTTGGCCCGGGTAATTACTGAGGCACAGAATGGAAATAAGCCAATGAAAAACAACAGCAACAGGTTTCTCACCACCAGCCCTTTATCATAATTTTTAAGTATGCTAAAAATCTTCAAATGATTGAACCAGATAACACCAATAAAAATAAAACTTACACAATATGCAAAAAACATTGGCAAAAGATGCAACAGGATGTCTGGTAAAGTATCAGTCGTGATTTTTATATCTGATTCCGGTATCTTAATCTCCATTGCCATCAATGTAATAACGATGGCAAAAACTGCATCGCTGAATAAGATCATTCGTTCAAGCTGGAATTCTTTTTTTATCTCATCACGGGTAATTTCCTGTTCGGCATCTTGTTCCATGGTATTTATAATTTTAGGAGAATTTTTTGTATAAATGATGCTTGTTTAAAGAAACGATTTTTTATTTTAATGGAGGAAACATATTTTTATCAGTATGCTACTCTTTGCGTCTTTGCGGAGGCTGAAGTTTTGTTTCACACAAAGACATGAAGTAAAAAAAACAATAAAAAAAAATCTTTCAGTCAAATAATACTATTTTTTAAATAATCCTTAAGCAACAACTCGTTCCTATTTTTGCCAAAAGCTTTCCAGAAATAAGCCTCATCAAATTGCTTTCTTGAAATTATTATTTATACTTTTCTGCTAATTCTACATTATCATTGTTGTATATTCCTGGTTACTCCAATCATAACCCCAAAATTTCCATCAAACTGTATCCAATTCATTTCCGGCAAATAGGTTCTTGAAACAAAACCATCCAGGTATAACGCATTCTTACATCCGAGATTTTTAAAATAGTTTGCAAAGTCGTAAAAGCTAATTCCTGTTTTTGACATGGCAAAGATCAGTTCATTGTTTGGCAAAATACCAACGCCGTTTCTTATATTCAAATTTGTAGAACCAGTATTAAATGCCGAATGAACTTTTCCATTAATAACTAGCATTGGCCCAGACTGTGTTGCATATTTTATTTTTCCATTATCAACAAAATCTTCTGTCTTGCAAATCGTTGCTTCATTATCCATGGAAATATAAAAAACGCCATTGGGTTTTAAATAAAAATTCCCATTGCCGGAACGTTTGTTTAAAGCAGTAATCATTTTATGCTCCTGTATAAAAAGTCCTAATGGCGTATTATCGGTTTGATACATTCCTGCATTCATTGCAAAAACAAGTTCTTGTTTATTTTTTGCAAGAAAGTTTTTGAGGTTTCCCAAACTTTTAATGGGTTGATTATTTTTGTCTTTCCAATAAAGTTTTAGGTTCTGTTTTTTTATGTCAACCTGGTAACCAATAATATTTTCGTCATCATGGCTTATTACAGTGAAGGAATAAATTCCTGCTGTAATTAACAGCAGGATCGTTAAGAATAATATGTATTTTTTTGCGCTCATTTGTTGAGATAGTTTCTATTGCTAAATATCATTCACGGTAATGTCCTGAAATACCATATTCAATTTCACAAGGACTTAATTCGTTTTGATTGCATATGATCCATTTGAGCCATAAAAAAAATAAAGCAAAAAAAACAGCAACAATTACAATTGAGATATACCCTTCTTTTACCAATGCCCTTGTATTACCCAACAGCCAAAGCCACAGAAAACCAGCAAAGAGCAACTTACTAATAAGCGTTTGCCATAGAAGTAAAAAAGATCACGTTTTGAATAAACTTTTGTCATAAACCTGCTGCACTAAATTTTCTTTAAAAGTCAGCGTTCATTACCGTTAGTGTTTGATACATTACTGCTGAACTAAGTCTGATAAATAAAATTCGTTTTATAAGTTTCATGTTTATTCAAGCAATGCCTATCAAAATACTAAAATTCAAATTTGTCCTTTGTGCAATACCAAAATGGATTTCCATCATACATAACACAGCCTCCCAGCCTTATGCTACTATCTTTCACTTCAGGTGTCATCTTTCCTCCCGAAAGTCCATATTCAATTGGAATAAGGTTGCCACCCTTTAAGCAAATTGGGCATTTTTTTAAAGCATAGTATTCCTCATAAAATAATTTATCTGGAACAGATATTTTATGAACAAGGTCAAGGCAAGCATCTTTATATCTGAATATTTTGCTTTTCCTAAGTTGCCAATAAAAATAAAAAACACGTTTGGTTGAATCTTTTAAATCAAATTCAACCACTCCTGATTTACCAATAAGCAAAGTATCATTTGTCAAAGGAAAAATTACCGAGCCTCCCGTTACCTTTAAATTGTCAGAATAAATTTGCCCCCGAAATACAGAAGTTTGACCAAACAAAAAACTACAGCAACATGATGCGAATATGATAAGTAGGATTTTCATTATAAGTTACACTTTTGTCAGCCCTTATTTTTCTTTCGAAGTTCCTTCGCCATTTTATAAGTATGCTCCAATGATTTTATATTTGTCCAGTCATCATGCCCGGGAATAACAAACTTCGGGTTTTTGCATTTTTCCTGAACATGCTTTACGCTTGCTGCATAATCTTTAACACTGGCATCTCCTAAATAACCAAGGTCATCGGCTTCTACACTTTTTATTAAACAACCACCATACAGGATCTTTTCTTTCTCAAACCAAATTACAATATTGTCTGCTGTATGGCCGCCACCAGGATAATAAGTTTGAAAAAAATATTGTCCAGCATTAAAAATGCTGTCTTTATAAATTAAAAACTCAGCTCGCTTCTTACCTCTTTCTTTACTAAGATCATCTGTTTGTTTTGTCGTGAATGTTTTAATACCATGTTGCCTGTAATATTCGAGTCCATAGGTTCTGTCCTCATGAAAATGAGTTGCAATGCATAAAATCACTTTTTTATTATGCTTTATCATGATGCTATCCAGCAATGGTTGAAACTGTGTGGTATCCCAGGGCGTGTCAAACATAACAGCACCGTCATTTGTAATAAGGTACATTCCGTTTGCAGGTATGCGATTTCCTTTGTATAAATTATAGGTTGTATAAATATAAAAATCGCCTGATAGCTGTGTAATTTTCAAACTGCTATCTGTGGTTTGTGCAAAACTTTTTGTTAGAAAAAATAAGAAAACGATTGTGGTTATTATTATTCTCATCTGTTTGTAAATGGAATTAAGGTCAGCAATTATATTATAGTAACCTCAAGATAATTCATTGTGGGAATGAAAACAAAATACAACGGGTAATTAATTCAGCAGTCGATATACTGTTATAAAAATTACGGTGATTAAAATACCAGCATAAATTATTCTATTGTATTTTGCCAGCCAAACCGGTAGAAATATATCAAAATTGGGTTTTCTTGAAATTGAATACCTGCGTGCAACAATTGTTATTGGGCATGATAATTTAAAATAAAGCAACGTAGTTATTTCCAGGAAGATGATGATATATCCAATCCAAAGCCATTTGTCAATTTTATTAATCACTACAGCATATAGCATATAAGAGATTACTAAGTTGAAAAAGATCCAGATCAAAGTATGAATGATCTTAACCCTGATCAATTTCAATTTATTTTTTGATATCGTATTGCTGTAATTAATCAAGTTGGTTTTGTTTTTTTTCGCTGCATTAATACGCCAGGTAACAATTATATAGACGAAATACCAAGTTAACTCTTTGTGAGATGGCAAACAAAATGCATATCATCTACTATTCTAATCTTTCTGTAACAGGATCAGGTTGTTCTCCAAGAAATTCTACCCACGCTTTTTTTATACATGGATAATTTTTTGCAGCTTCTACAAGACTCATGAATGCGACAATGTTTTCTTCGAACCGTTTTTCTAAAACAGGATTGATTAGCGTTCCATCAGTATTGAATGCCTGGTGCGCCATTGCTAAAAGAAAACATATCGGGAAAAATCCTTGCACCAAGATGCTCTAGCGGCATACGAAGCGACCAAAGCGCTTTATTTCCTCCAGCCATTGATGGCGAGGCTGACATCAGCAAACCATGTTTCGCATTGAATGGTTGGGGACGAAATCGTGAAACCCAATCAATCGTATTTTTTATCAGACCCGGCATGGAGCCATTGTATTCAGGACATGAAATAATGAATGCATCATTTGCTACAAGACGTTTATTAAATGCTACCCCGCCTGCTGCAATTCCATTTTTTTGTTCTACATCCCCATTAAAAGAAGGGCAATCAAATTCATTCATATCGGCATAGTCAACAACAGCTCCATGTTTTTCAACAATGGCTGATGCAAGTTTTGCCAAATGAGTATTAAGTGATCCTGCTCTTAAAGAAACAGAAAAAATAAGTAATCGTAATGGTTCTTGTTTTTGATTTTGTAACATGTCGTTTATTATTTATGCCATGAATTATATAAAATGTTGGCATTACAATAATAAGAATTTTATGGGTTTAGGAGAAAATATTATTGTGCATCCCTTCTTTAAAAGAAGATACTTTTTATTTCAATAGGTTTGCTGTATATGGGACAAGCAGGGGTTTTCATTGATTTACTTTTTGCGTCAGTAGCTTTGCGAGGCAGTCAACTGGATTGAATGATATTACCTTTGAATTATTCAACTGTTATCTATTTTGAGAATCCCTCCATCACTTCCATCGCCTTCGTCACATCCTTCTTATCTACAAACAAATGATCATGATAAACACCAGCTACTACATTGCAACTAATATTTTCACTGGCAAGCGCAGAAGAAAAAGTAGCAGTTAACCCTACTGCTTCCAATGATGAATGAATGGTAAGGCTGATCCATGCTGCGATAAAACTATATTCAAGTTTTAATTGATCGGCCAGTTCTTTTTTTATGATGATAGTATATCCTTCATCTTCTTTGAATAACAAAATAATTTCATTAATATTAATTTTTTCAGGATCAGGGATGGTACAAAAAACATATTCACCCTGAACATGTTTTGGTTTCATTGATCTTATTAATTTGTTTAAGTCTTTTTCTCCTGTCATTTGTAGGAAAGTTATTTTTAGTTTAGTTGCTTTCTTCCTTTAATTAAAAATTAAGAATTAAAAAAGAATGGGTTTATCTAATGAGGAAGAATCAAAATTAAGTTTTAATGCTTAATTTTTAATTCCATCCGGGGAGAGTTGCATTTCAAAAAAAAACGAATATAACCAACCTAACGACATCCATTAAGCGACAGCTCTGCCGCCGCTTCCTTATATCCAAGCTCTGCACTTTTGCTAAAATCCAGGCAAGCCTGTATTTTTTTACCCAATGCCTTATAAGAAAGTCCACGGAAATAATAAACATCTCCCAGCTCTTCATTCATTGCAATGGCCATTGAATAATCTTCAATGGCTTTTGCATGTTCGTTTAATTTTGAATAAGCAACGCCCCTGTTTGCAAATGCTTTTACATCAGGTTGCAACTTCAATGCTTTGTCGTAATCACTAATAGCTTCATTGTACTGTTTTAATGTTGATTTTGCCCAGCCTCGTGTTACATAAAAATTATAATCAGTAGAATCAAATTTAATAGCAGTGTCTTCATCTTCAATGGTGCCTTTAATATCATTCAGCATAAATTTTGCAACAGCACGCTGATCAAACGCATCTGCATATTCCGGCATTTCAGCAATGGCTAAATTAGCAAAGTGAAGCGCTTTTCCTCCTTCCTGTTTGAATAAGTATGTTTTTGAATAATAAAAATGTAATCTCATAACAGTGGAATCAATTGCTTTGGCAGAATCAAGATCTTTTAATGATTCATCTAATTTTCCTAAAAAAGCCTTTGCAGCACCCCGATACATATGACAAGCAGCTAACTGCTTGTTACTTTTCATAAGCAATTCTTTATTATTTATTAATAAAGTAAACATCTCTATGGATTTCTGATCATTGCCATTCAAATAAGTACTTACTGCAGAATCAAAAACAGCCTGGCAATGAGAAGATGAATGAAATACTAACAAGCTTGCAAAAAGAGAAATGAAAATTTTTATTTTATTCATGATGTTAATTTAGCGAATTATATCATTTATATCTGAGCCTTACCATTTTAAAAGCACCGCCGGTTTGTGAATGGATAGTTCCTTAAGATTAATAGCACTCCAATGTATATTTGTTTTACCAGTGATCTTTCTGTCAACACGTATAAAATCATAGTGCAATATTTTTATTTGTTTCTTACTGCTATCCATGTCATGAAATTGAAAATAAACCCTGTCGGCTGTTTTTATTTCAATCCTGTTTATATGTTGTTCAATGATGCCGGGATTTGTTATCACCAAAGTTTCTTCTCCTGAAAACGTACATGTCAATGTGTTTTCTTTTGAATCAAAATTGACATCAGTTACTTTATATAAATTATCAATAGGCCTTTCAAACCATTGCCCCCAAAAGCACAAAGTTCCGCTTATTGAATGCCCATTAGTATTGTGATACTTTTCAGAAAAGGCTGTGGCTGTTAATATAATTATTGCGTCCATTTGTTATAGCTGTTCTTATTATTCAAGGTTTTTTTCTTTGGCAAATTCAACTCTTTTCAATTTAAAATTATCCTTATAAAAGTGAGTTCCTTTTATTGTAAGCATTTCAGCATTAAAAATTAAGAATTAAAAATTAATAGGTTCATTCAAGTGGTATGCTCTTACTAATTATGAATTCATAATTCTCCATTCTATCCAAACTCCTTCTCCAGAATCGAATAAAAATAATTGTCTGCCCACTTTCCTCTTATTGGTAAAATTTCTCTTTTCATCCCTTCTCTAGTCATGCCTGCCTTTTCCAATACTTTTATTGAAGCGATATTTCCAACAGCACATCCTGCTTCTACCCTGTGAAGTATTAATTTATGAAACGCGAATTTTAAAATTTCCTGTAATGCTTCACTGGTATATCCTTTGTTCCAAAAATCGGGATGCGTTTTAAACCAGGCTTCTGCTGTTTTATAATTTAATTTTCCACTCTTTAAACCTATCAACCCAATGAATTGATTTGTCTCAATTAATTTAATGCAGAAAACATATGACATTCTTGGTGTGGCTTCTTTTTGTTCAAGCCAGCCGAGTATCAGTTCTTTAGTAACCTGAATAGATTCGGGAATGCCCAGTGTATTAAATTCATCCACTTCAGGCAATGAATGCAACTGGTGAATTTCATTGAGGTAAGCCAATGAAAGGTCTGTGATCAATAAGCGTTCTGTTCGAAGCTTCATAAATGTAAGATGTAAGATGTAAGATGTGAGATTTAAGATGTAAGATGTAAGATAAATGGTAAAAGTCAAAAGTTTACATCTTAAATCTTATATCTTACATCTTACATTTTTAAGTTTTGAATAACAGCTCCGGGTAATTTTCAATAAAGCGTTCTCCCTGTTTAAAATCTCCTTTTACATTTAAAGAGAGCCATTCGATCCAGTCCGGTGTTTTTTCTCCGCGGATATGAGCAAATAACGCCAATGCATAGCCCCACTCCATCTGGCTGAGGTATCCCATTTTTCGCCAGCCACTTGAATCAATGGTTCTAAAAGTTTGGAATGCGGCATTGGCATTAAATATCCCAAGGCCAAATATAACAGTTGTAAAATCAGTTAATTTTTCGTCATTATCTTCAATTCTTGTTTCTCCCAACAATTTAATGTGTGCTATTTCATGTGAAAGTGTTGCAACCATATTTTCAGGTTGTTTTAATTTCCTTCTTTCCATGGCAATATGATATTTGCCATCTTCTTCCTTACCAAAATAAAGTCCTGCTGAATTTTTATCATCTGGAGCTGAATTTAAAAAAATACGTGCCCCATTCAATGGGCTGCCTGTTGCCAGTTCTGTCAAACCTTCATGATAAAAATTCAACGCTATATCATCAAATTCAACTTCCATTTGTTTGGCAAGTATCTTTAACGTATCAATGGCCGTTTTATCTTCCCCATTATACTGTATTGGAAAATGCGAATGATGCGGCACCAGCACCGCACGATTCATTATATTTTCCTTTCCAAAAAGATCAACAAGCAAAGAAAAAGAACTTTCTATCCATAGCCTGTTCTCTTCTGTGACAGGGCACCTGTTGGGATCTTTCTTGCTAAATAGTCCGAACATAAAAATTAATTTGAAAATTTATCGGTTTGGAAATTCGGAAATGTAAGCTACTATATAAAGGTTGTTTTTCAATTGCCAAATCTTATTTATAAAATTAAATTTATCATAACTCTTTAATTTTTACGAGTGGATTTTATTCGTTTTCATAGTATGAATGAGCTTCGATATTTTGCTTTTTAAGTTCCGCCTTTTTATCGTCCAATAATTTTTCATAACGAACCACATTTTCTTTTTCATTTGCGGCAGTGAATAAATGAATTGACACAGTATAAAAATCAATAACCGATAACCAATGATTTTTTGGGGCTGCATTGTATTTCGTTGTTTCTTCCTGCAATGCCTTTGCATTTTTTATATCTCCCATCTTAGTTAAAAGATCGATCATCATATTTTGATTGTTGAATATCCTGCCGCTATCGTTCTTTGCTTTCCAAAAACGGGAAGAAATATCGCAATAGTAAATGGCTGAATCAATTTTATTTTCAGATGCATATACTTTTGCCAGATCGAATTGAGATACAGCAACGCCATTGTCCCTCTTCAACAATGAATATAATTCAATGGCAGTTTTAATTTCCTGTTTTGCCTCGGGAAAACGTTTCAACCTACCAAGCAGGTAGCCATTGAATTTCTTATTATTAGCAATGCCCGCCGTATCATCCAGGCAAATAAAAAAGGCAATTGCTTTATCAACATACTTTAATGAGTTTATATAATCATGAGATAGCTGGTCAAAGTTTTGGCCGTAGTTCTGGAAACCAATGGCAATGCGGCTCAATTCTTTTTTATCTTCTTCACTGTTTGTTTTTGCTCTAATTTTCTCCATCAGCATGCCAGCCTTCTTTTCATAATCATCATACAATTGTTGTTGCGCAAATGAGTAAGAAGAAATAAAAACAAGGAATAAAAATACAAGCTGCCGGAGGTTATTGCACATGGCTAATGATGTCAGCAGTTTTCTTTGACGCAATTAATTTTATAAGCAATGAGGGCTAATGACGATTAAAGGAACGATTTTTTATTGTAATGGCAAAGTAACCTCCATCATATTTACCTAAATTTGAAACATGAGGTCGTTTTACAAAAAACCAATACTGTGTTTTATATTTTCAGTGGCTTTTTATTCCATTTATGCTCAACCAGCCCAAAAAGAATTTGACGCTGGTAATATCACAATCAAAGATCCGATCGTAAAAAATTTTATTGCTGGTATGTATAAATATATCACATCACCAGAGAGAGGCATTTTTAATTACTCTGATTTTTTTATCGGAGTCTATTTTCAGAACAATAACGACAGTACTTATATTGAAGCAAGTATTAATTACTACGAAATTTTTAAAAGAAGAAAAGATTCGATAGAATATTATGGATATGCACTTAAAGGGAATATTTTTTTTGTTTTTTGGAATGATAATAAATTTATTCAAAAAAATCCTGATTTTCTAAACCCCGTGATTTTTGATAATTCGATACCCATTGCATATCCAAATGGTAAAAAAATACCTATACCCCTTTATCACCCAGAAAAATGGGAAATCATTTTTTGTAATGGGAAAATATTAAACCTATATCCGCCTGAAGTTGCCTGGAAGTATATAAACTAAAAAAGGCATTATAATTAATTGTAAAAAAATACGGAAGTAAATATTTAAGAACGCTTTGTTACTATATTTTTTTTAGCTGCACCAAAAATCCCATTGCTCAAAAGCGATTCCGCCAATATCTTATTTACATCTTCCAATCCATTTTCAACAAAAACCATGGCGAGGCGTAATAATGAAGTGGTTATTTGAGGATAAGCAGTATCAAGGCTGATAAAATCTCTTTCCTTTACTGACCTGATCAATCGCTTTAATGAAATAACATTCCACTCTTTGCCTTTTGTTCTGTCAAGTGGATCCAATGCTTCGTGCGGAGAAACCGTTACACAAATATCAATGGCATTTTGTATCATCAAAGAAATATCATCCCAGTCGCTTGATTGAAGAATTTTGTTTTTTATTTTAATGATTGCTTTTACTGCTGCTTCTTGTTGTGGAGTATTCATGGTAAGAAGAATATTAAATTTAATAGAGACAGCTAAATTAGTAATTGCATGCTTACTTTGTCAGTATGTTTATTCACAAAAGGAATTATATTGTTGAAAACTTTGGTTTGTTATTTATTGCTATAGAATCCTTTAGTAAATTTACTAAGGAGTTTAAGTGGATGACCGTTATACTTTACTGTTTTTTGATATCATTGTAAGTTTAAATCCTGCAACAGTTTATTTAAAAATGAATTGAGTAAAAAATATTGGGCAGAATACCTGGCAATAAAATTTTAATTTAAAATAATCAGACTTGAATATCATTCCATCATCTTAACTTTAAATATGGAAATTAAATCTATTACTTTTTATCTGCTTTAACTTCTATCCTTTCAATATCTCCATCAGTTTAGTTACGGTGTAAATCCCAATCGGAAAAACTACCAGGCATTTAACTTGTTGAAACTTTTACATTATTATGCTGTTCGAAATATTTTGTAAGTTGATTTTCTAATTCATTGACACGTTTAAAATCTTTATTAAAAACTACTGCCCTTCCATTCAAAATTTACTCATCTTTTTTTTAAAGAACAGATGAATATGTTTTTTTTGAATGATTACATGCTGCCACTGCAAATTCCTAAACGTAAAAAAGCCCTAACATTTCTGTCAAGGCTTTTCTTGAAACTTTTTAAATCCTGCTTAACGGATTTTAAAAACGGGTCTTAAAAAAGATGGAGTTACCAGTTGCCCTGGGCTCGCTAACAACTCCACCTGCATATTAAACCTACGATTGTTGCCAATCTTCATGTGTAAATGGTTTCTGTGGTCGTTTTTCAATGGTATAGGTTGTTCTTCAATGGTATAGGTTGTTCTTCAATGGTATAGGTTGTTCTTCAAAAGTATAGGAAGTATTTCAATGGTATTGGAGAACTATTTTCGTAAGGTGTTTGTAGGATTAATATCCATATTGAAAAAACTGTGCCAAAAAATGATAATTAAAGATTGAATTGTTATTTTTTCGAGTTACAATACTTTTTTATTTGCCTGCCGTTTTGATGGTGGCCTTTTTTAATTGAAACAGATTTGATAAATTCTCTGCATGAAAGTTGCCATTAAACTGCTGCATATCGTTCTTGATTTGGAAGATGCACACACCTAACGCCTTTTCGCCGCTATCCGTAGTTTCTAACTACTGATTTCAATTTTAATCCCCCCAATGCCACGATTCGTGCCCCATGAAACGCAATACTACAACCTTAAACAAGCCCCAGCTATCAGTATTTTTTAACTAGGGATTTAATTTTAATCCTAAAACAATACTTCAAATAATTGAGAGCTACATTGTGACAAGTTTTTAAAAATTTAGAATATTGTCACAGAGTTGTAACAAAAAATCTGTAATAATATTTTTTGTTACAGAAATATTGTTACAAAAAGAGAATATTCCTACAAAACATTATTTCAAGCCATCACAGCCTGAACCCTTCTCCCTTCAAAGTGCCTACAAGGGACCCGAACCCTGGATTGAAATAAAAATCGTTTATCTTCAGAAAGAAAAAATAAAGTGCAGCAAACTACTATTTGTAATTTGCAATGACAATAAGTTTATTTACATCTTTTACAATTATTTTGCGGCCCCGGGTTTCAAGAATGCCATCTGTTTTAAATTCTGTTAAAAGCCTTACTACATTTTCTCTTGCAGTTCCTACAAGGCTTGCTAAATCATCACGGCCCATATTTATCTCTACGGGCATGCCAGGTTGAAAGTCTATTTTATATTTTTCTCTCAGAACAATTAATTGTAACGCTAATCTTTCCCGCACTGATTTTTGTGAAAACAGCGTCAGGCTATTTGCTAAAACAGCAAATTCATGGCTAAGCGTTTTTAGCAGCCGGTTTGTAAAAATAGTTGATTGACGAAGTGTATTGATGAAATCTTCTTTAGGTATAAAAACGATTGTGCTCTCTTCCAAAGCTGCTGCAGAATCCGGAAAAGAATCTTCAGATAGAATAGCATGATAACCTATCAATTCCCCGGTATTTGCAACATATATTATTTGCTCCTTTCGCTCATTGTCTAACTTATATTTTTTTACTTTTCCCTGTGATATATAAAATATACCATTAGGATATGTTCCCTCCCTAAAAATAATTTCTCCTTTTTTATATAGTTGCTCTATCTTATTTGTCATAAGCATTTCAAAATCTACCGAAGGCAGATCTGCAATGATCGATTCACTTTTAAAATCCCATTTATCAATTGGAAAAATTCCTCTTATGCTCATGTGGCCACAAATTTACTTCTTAAAAAGTGATATAACTTACTTTTTTGAGTGATAAGTTTTACCACAGTCAAATACTTCGAAGAGTAACTTTGTGATCTGAATTCAGCTATCAACAAAGAATGGCGCACAAAAATGAAACATGTAAATCTACAAATCGAAAATCCAATCATTAAAAGCGCTGCCTCATTCGTTATTGAAAGAGAAAGGCTTTCAAAAAAATGGTTCAGTTCAGATGTAACTTTTAACCAGGTATATCCTTTATCCATTCAGTTATTGGCAGACAAACACTGGACGAAACTCGAGGTATCAGAAATGGCCTCCAATTTTTTAGCAGCCGAAAAAAATGTAAGCATCCTGGATATAGGAAGTGGTGTTGGAAAATTTTGTTTAAGTGCAGCATATTTTAAGCCTGAAGCATTTTATTACGGTGTTGAACAGAGGAGGAATTTGATATGTCATGCAGAAAAAGCAAAGAGTACGCTTCACTTCAAAAATGTTTCATTCATCAACAGCAATTTTACCCAGATAGATTTTAAAAAGTATGATCATTTCTATTTTTATAACTCATTTTATGAAAATATAGCTGGCACAACCAGGATTGATGATAGCATAGCATATTCTTCAGAATTATTTAATTATTACAATCATTATTTATTTAGCCAGTTAAATAAAAAACCATCAGGAACAAGACTTGCTACTTTTCACAGCCTTGAAGATGAAATACCTCCTGCTTTTCATGTAGTTGGATCGGCAATGAATAATCTTTTGAAATTTTGGATAAAAGTATAAGCAAGCTAACATGCAATGAGAAAGTGAAGGTTCTTCAGCATAAATATTTACCACAATGAATACAACAGAAAAAAATAAAATTCCCAATAAATTATTATCCCTTTTCAAATATAAATGTCCCCGTTGCCGGCAAGGTGATATGTTTATAGATAAAAGTTCTTACAAACTTAAAAGCTTTATGAAAATGTATGATCACTGTTCTGTGTGTGGCCAGCAGATGGAAATTGAAGCAGGATTTTATTATGGAACAGGTTATGTAAGCTATGCGCTGGCTGTCGCTTTTTCCGTAAGCACTTTTGTTGCCTGGTGGGTATTGATTGGATTTTCAGTAGATGATAACCGCGTATTTATATGGCTGATTATTAATTCAGTTCTAATGTTGTTGCTTCAGCCATATTTTATGAGATTATCAAGAGCAATATGGTTGTCCATTTTCGTAAGTTATGATTCAAACTGGCGATCAGTAAATATAATTCCTAACTGAGTTGATTTTAAAGACCATCTTTTTAATAAATATTTTTATGTCATTGTCGTTAACAGAATACCAGGGAAAACTTATTTCTAAAATCATGTGCGCCACTTCACAGGAGGAGGTAAAAAGATACATAGAAACTGCCATGAAAAGTCTCGAACTATATAAATTAAATGGGCATATCATTCATCGCTTTGTAGATAAGATAATATACGAACTCGAATTATTTAGTCCCATAAATAAAAATGCGAACCAGTGGAGTAATATAAAAATGGCAAGGGTTTGTTTTAATAAGATTAAGACAAAATTTGAAATGATGCCCGGGAAATAAATTTCTATCAACTTAAAAATACAACCGGCATCAGAACTTTGTATGCGGATGAATATTATATCCTATTACATTATTGAAGTTGCTGTTCGCATACGTCTATAAGAGAAAGCTTACCCATCATTAAATAATCGAATCCCAGTTTCAATAATTTTTTAATCAAAATTCAATAGGATGTTTCGCTACCAGGCAAAAAATGAACCTTAAGAGTCAGTTGCTCTAACCAGCTGAGCTAAGGAGTCAATTTTTATTAAAGGCGCAATTTAGATGTAAGATCTAAGATTTTTTTATAAATGAAACTCTATGCTTCTTTCACGTTGTATTAAAATCTTACATCTTAAATCTTAAATCATACATATTATTACATCTTCACCAAATCCCTCACTTCCACATTGCCTCCATCTTCGAGTATCGGGCATCCTTTTGCAATCTCTGCAGCTTCTTCGAAGGATGCTGCTTTTATGATTGAATAGCCACCGATCAGTTCTTTGATCTCGGTATAAGGGCCATCGGTTATTACATTGTTGGCACGTATAACTTTGCCTTCAGATCCAAGCGGGTGTCCCTGGTCCGTTAGTTTATTTTGTTTGGCAATTCCACCCAGCCAATCCATCCATTTTTGCATTATGGCCTGGCCCTGCTCTGCGGTGGCGGGTGGTGGCACTGACTTATAATCGTTTCTGTACACTAATAAATAATCCTTCATTGTATAAAGTTTTATGGTTTAAAAATGGTTGACGAACGAGATTCTTTTATTTGGACAAGTTAGACGCTTTATTTTAAATTAAAGTTCTAAGAGGAAAATTATGAATTTAGAATTATGAATTTGTTTCTGATTATTTGTTCCCCTCTGCCATTAAGGTGCTTTCATAACTAATAATTAAAACCTGCCAATATTTATAAACACATTCATAATTCATAATTCTAAATTCACTTCATCTTCTAAGGATCAATCCGTCCCCAAAGTATGTAAATGTTTCTAGTGTTGATATCTCAACCCTTTCGATCTTTCACTCTGATCACCAGCTTCTATCCCGACCACACTTCATCCACCGCACAAACCTTCACGTCCACGAGCCCCTTTGCCAGTGCCAGGTTTCGGATAGCAGCTTCCGTTATATTAGATGGAACTTTTGAAGATTTTTGTTTTTTAGAGTTAACATCTACCCAGTTGACATCTCTTGAGATCTCAACCATTGGATGCTTTACCTATATCATGGTATTTTTAATCAACTAATTTTCAAATCTTCAAATCTTCAAATCATTTCGTAATTGCTGTTTCACTCACTATTGTCATCGGCACATCCAATCCTTCCGGGTGTTCATCATCTCCTTTTATATGAGCTGTTCCTGCAATGTTCATAGTTAATTTTCCATCCATCACCCAACCGGTTTTTTTATCCATCTTAATATTGCTGGTAGCCGTACCAGTTAAATTATATTTTATGAATGACGACCCAATCTTTACATAAGTATCATTACCTACATTCTTAACATTTGCATTGCCGGTTAGTACATTATAATTATGCCCTGTTTCTGTTAATTGAAAAGTTGTTTCCATGTTTAATGACATTGAAGATTCCATGATACTTTTTATCAGCCATGTATCGCCTTTCTTTACAGGAGTCTCAGGAAAAACTGCTGTACACATTTGCAGGTTGCTTGCAACAGATTTTTCTCCATAGGATTGGCTCAACTGTGTAATAAGCTGTTGTTTTTTTTCTTCAGCTATTTCCGGAAATTTATTTAGCATGTTGATGAATAACGAGTCGATATTCTTAACCTCGGTTATTCTTCCCAGTGATGACATCTTTACGAAGAATGGTTTGTTTGTCATCTCTTTTAAAAACTTAGACAGCGCATCAGAAGCATCATTGCTTTCAGAACTAAATTCCTGCCCTTTATTTTGAACTTCTACCCTAAATGAAATTTTACCATAACTCGCTTGCATTGTATATACCGAATTTTGATTATCGATTACTTTATAATTCACAATTGCATTGCTGGATAAGTTTACGATCGTTTCTTTTCCATTTATATCTTCAGAAAGATTCATGTTCGTAGTGGCATTATAAAAATATGTTTCCCCTATGGAAAGATTCAACCTTAGATTTTGTTTCTGCGCCAGGCAGCAGGTGAATAAAGAAAATGCAACGATCGTATTGAAAAACTTTTTCATGATTCATTTTTAAAGCCTGGCCCCAACACTGCTTATTTAAAAATAATAAACGCTTATGAGAACAGTAAGTATTGATTAAATTTCCGATTATTTTAATAACACTCTATGAAGTTAAAACAATAACCATTTACTTTTTATAAAAAAAGTTTGGTATATTTTCCTGCATTTATCATAAACAAAAATTAGTCAATTCATAATTCTAATTCATAATTCTGCATTATTATCATCCTAAAATTAAAAAAAGCACCCAGGGTGCTTTCTCAATGTGCGTATCTCTAATTGTGTATTTATTTAATCGTAACCTGCAATGTTGATTTCGTTCCATTTTCTGCAATAACAGTTAATTGATAGATACCTGCAGGTATGCTATTATCAAGTCCAATAGATTTTGTCATATTTGTTCCTGTTACCTGGATGCTATTGCGGTAAATAATTTGTCCCATAATATTACTCAGCTGTAATGAATAATTTCCTTCAGGCTGATCCAGGAAACGGATATTCATTATTTTACCTGTTACAGGATTGGGATATACACTTACGGTTGACTGATCTTTTAACGGGCTCACTTTTACGATGGCACTGTATTGAACCTGTCCGCTGGTACTAACCGCCCTGATGCGATAAAAATTATCTGTATTGAACGGGGTATTATCAACAATAGAATAAGCCGCACTCCTGCTGTTATTTTCTTTTGCGAATGTTGTATTTAATGTAGTGAAACTTTTCCCATCAGCACTGCGCTCTGTTCCATAATGATCCATGTTAATCTCATTTTCTACTTTCCAGTCAACTTTAATGGTTGCATTACTATTACGGCTGGCCGCAATACTTGTAATGCTAACGGGCAATGTTCCCAGTGGTTTCACAAATACAATTCTGAAACGATCT
The DNA here is from genome assembly GCA_039934735.1 of Ferruginibacter sp. Taxonomy (GTDB): domain Bacteria; phylum Bacteroidota; class Bacteroidia; order Chitinophagales; family Chitinophagaceae; genus Ferruginibacter. Next base: position 44,198 of record JBDTLP010000021.1, read on the forward strand.
GAAGCATAAGAACCAGGAACATTTATTATATTAAAATCTACTGTTGTCGTATTTGAAAGATCAATAGCAGTTCTTGTAGCGAGGTAGCTATCTTCCAGGTATGCCTGCATGCCATTGATGGATAAATTATCAGCAATAAATTCAAAACGATAATGCTGTACTTTAACGTTTGTAAGATTTAAAAAAATGGTATCATTGAAATTAACAGGCTTTGTCCTGTCAACAACAAGCAGGTTATTATTTCTGCGTATAGATAAGTTCAATCCAAAATTGGTACTTTTCATTGCATCCATTTTATCCACATCATTGGAAAAACTTTCATCAAAATCATTGTAAACGCCATCTGATAATAGAACACTTGAATCTGCATTTACGGTATAGATGCTTGTGTGTAAACCTTGTGCAATAGCATTAGAAGTTGTTTCCCTGCTAACAAGTAAACCTCCTGTTACTTTTGTATTTTCTTTAATAGAAACGGTACCTGACCCGCTAGTTGAATAAACAAAAAATGCCTGTCCAGCTTCGATGTTAGGATTCACAGCACCTGAAGAAGGATAACTTCCTCCACCTGGAATTGCTTTCCAAACACCAGCAACTTTGATGATTGTTTGATAACCTCCAATGCCGGGCGTACCGGCTTTAGGATCGTACACATAAAATTGGTTATCGATATTTGAACTGGCTGCATAGATCTTTGTAAAATCGAGGGCCGACGCATACGGGTTATTTACCGCCGCAAACTTATTTGCTGCTGTTGCTGAATAAGACATGTTGCCAATATACAACTGGCCCGAAGTACGCAACACGGTAGCAGTTGGTGATTGCGCATAACCATTCACTGTTCTGTCCCCACGTATGAAAGTCATATATCCTCCCAGGCTGCTGTTAAAAGTAGCAAGTGTTGATGCAACTCCTGTCCAGCTATTGGAAGCAGGCGTATACGTTTTTAATGAACTGGTAGTTGTATAAAGATCAAAACCGTTGGGATACAGATTGCTTGTCAATTGTATTCCTTTACCTGCAAGTGATGTATTATTGGCAGCCTGGTTTTCCTGCCATGCATCATGAATATATTCTGTGCCATTGGTTGGAACGGCGAGAAACCTCCATCCTTTTACTGCGGATATATATCTTTCCACGATAAATTTACCCTGGGTAGATCCTGAACCACTATACGTGAGCGTTACCGTTGCCGGCGTAATGATCTCCGCCACCCTTGCAGTTAAAGTTGCTGTTGATTTTAATGTGACAGATTTTGTTGACGGGATCGTAAATGAAATGCGATCATTGAAGGTCAGTACATTTGTTACAACTGCATCTGAAGTAATATTTTTTGCAGCAGTTCCTGAACCACTGCTATTCGTTAAACTAAGATTGCCATAAACAGGTGTAGCATAAACGGTTTGTGTAATGCTATTGGCACCATTGTATTCTACCGTGCTTGTATTGTTTAAAGTAACAGTATTAAAATTAGATGGGAAATTACTTCCTGTTTGGCCACCTGTATTTGCTGCTAAAATTAATGAAGCTGAATTATTCAGAGATAAAGTTCCACCTGCAGAACTGCGATTCAATGTTTGTGTTCCCAGATTTAATATCGAACTATTATTAACAGAAAGGTTTGCAGCGCTGGCATTTGACGTAAGCGATGGACTTGCTGCTCCTACAAGCTTAACAGTTGGAGAATTTGTTTGTCCAATGATTAGATTGGAAAAATATACATTTGAAGTTGCAGTACTTAATGCCTGTGTACCTGTTCCATCAAAAGTATAACTTTGTGGATTATACAATGGGTCTACAAAACCAAGACTTCCAAATGTTACATTGTCCCTGAAATAAAATTTTCCGGTTGAAGTACCAGCAACCAATGTACTTAAAAATACGCCTGTCGAACCCGAAGTTCCCAATGAAACGGCCCCATTCATATTAAATACGCCGGCTGTATTTACATCAAAATATATTTGCGTGTTACCAGCACTGTTAGCAGTAGTAGTACCATTTAATGTAATGGTACCATAATTTTCAATCGAAGTTGTCGTCCAGCTATTGGCAGGACAAGTTGCAGCAAATGCACCAGAACAAACCAATGAAGCACCATTACTAACGTTTAAGTATAAGTTTGGAAGGCCAAAGAAACCACCAGTACCACTTGCAGTCAAGCTTATAGAGCCGCATGTTACTGTTCCGGCTGTTACACTAAAATCTATTTCATGATCTGCGAATCCTGAATTCGTGGCATTCGTTATAGATAATGCATTGGTTATTGTAAATGTTTTGCTTGTTTTAATGACAACTGTCTTTTGCGCATTCCCGTTTCCCACAAAAGTTACCGTAAGCGATTTAAAAGTAAGCACTGTTGATTGAGTAAGTGTAAAAGTGGCTGTAGTTCCATTAGATCCCAGCGTTCCATTAAATGTCATTACATAATCATCTGTTGATAATAATGCAGTACCACCACTCCAGTTTGCGGCTGCAGAAATATCTGTTTTTGCAGCAGTCCCACCAGCACCATAGCCAATCCATGTTCTTGTAAGTGCATTTACATTAAGCCCCGCAAAACAAAGTGCCAATGGCATTAATAATTTCAACGAATTGAAAGATCCAATTTTAAAATTGCGTAAAGATGTTTTCATAATCCCAGGGGTTTGAAGGCGTATGCCGGTAAACAAAAATTGTTTTTTTGTAGGAGAAGTTTCTTGTGGGCTTCGTGTAGGATGAGGGAACGGGTAACTGTTTATAACAGGTTAGGCTTGCTTAAACAGCAGTAATTCCTAAGACGTGGGACAATAAAATTTCAAGAAGAATTTCAGAAGAATGTGTGGATGAGGTACGGTAAGCAGGAAAGTTTAAATTAACCTTCCGGGCGTAAAGATAATACCCGGTTTTTTAGAAAGCAATTTTTATTTAAAGTTTTTTTGGGTACTGTTGAGAACAATACTTTATTTAGATAATAAAGGGATATAAATTTCTCAATGTTTTGAAAATCAGTTACATATTTAAAACATTGATTGAATTAAAAAAGATTGATAAAGATAATAAAAGCTATTCCTTATTAACTTTATCAACCTTGTCAAGTTTATCAACCCTTCCTACTCATATCATAATTCACCATCCACTTCACCCCAAATTTATCAGTAAAATCGCCGTACAAAGCGCCCCAAAACATTTCCTGTAAAGCCATGGTTATCTTGCCGCCTTCCGAAAGGCCATTGAATAATTGGGTAGCTTCTTCTTTGCTATCGGGGCCTATGCAGATATACATATTACTTCCCTGCACCAAATTGAACCCCATCGACGCCGGTGCATCTGTAGCCATGAGTACGTTGCCCTTCCCTATTGGCAATGAAATATGCATGATCATATTCTTTACATCTTCGGGCATTTTATCAGCATCGGGTGTATCGCCAAAACGTTGTACCGCCAGGAATTCTCCCCCGAAAACGGATCTGTAAAAATTAAATACCTCTTCCGTATTGCCCGGAAAATTCAAATAGGGATTAATGCTTGCCATTGTTTTTATTTTATGTTTAAATTATTTTTCCTGGAGTGCTTTCAGGTTGTCAAGTCCCGTTTGAAGATCATTGCCAACCATTTTTTCCATACCAAATAAACGCATCAGGTTGAAAGGATATGGCATATGGCCGGCAAAGGTCCATGTTACTTTTGTTTGATTTTCATTTAATGCAGTGGTTGTCATATTAGCCTGCGCAACGGATTCCATTGGCTTCTTAAAACGGATCTCGTAGTCTAAACGTTCTCCATCTGTAATGCCTTTTATTTCCTGTTCACCTTTTCCAACTTCTTTATTGCCTTCCCATGCTGATATAAATCCTACTGTTGCATCAGTACCTGTAAATGTTGGTTTCATATTGGGATCCATCTTCGCCCATTTACTATAGTTGTTTTGATTCTTCAGGTACTTGATGTAATTAAAAACATCTGCTTTAGGTTTACTGATGGTCACTTCTTTTGTAATGCTGTAATCTTTATTTATAAAGAGCGCTGCAATTAAAAGAACAACGAACAAACTGACCAATACGATAAGGATCTTTTTTACTATTCTCATTTGATTAGGTTTTAGTTGATGTTAAGGTAGAACTTTTTAGCAAGCTGCAAGCTATAAGCTGCAAGCTATAAGCTATAAGTTGAGTGATTTTTTTATAGAGTTCTGAATTAAGAATTATGAATTAAAGAAACGCCATTCAAATTATAAACTTCAAAGGTTTCACCATTCACCATTCACTTATTCACTTATTCACTTATTCACCACTCAACCGCTGTCGGGGTTTGCAACCGCCGACAGGGTTTCGATTCCCGATTGCCGACACAAACCTACGCCCCAAATTCCAAATCCTTCGGGTGCAAATACGCCAATCTTAAGGGTTGTTTACGACAGCTTGTTTTTTTATATTTGTTAGATGAAACATTTATCCATACTTGTACCGTTGGGGCATAGCAGCCTTCCCAACATTGATGGTACGCACCAGATATTTTCTGAAGTAAACAACCTGCTTGTTTCAATGGGAAAGGAACCCATATTTAATATCCAGTTGGTTGGGCTTGCCAAAGAAACTTCACAGCGAAATGGCATGTATGTGATAACACCAGATGTATTGATAGGCGATGTAAAAAAAACGGATCTCATCTTCATACCTGCTATGCACGGTGATATAAAAGAATCCATCAAGCACAATAAATCATTTCTTCCCTGGATCGAAAAACAATATAAAGCTGGTGCAGAAGTAGCAAGCTTTTGTATCGCTGCATTTTTTCTTGCAGAAACAGGATTGCTCGATGGCAAACGCTGTGCAACTCATTGGAAATTTGCCAATGAATTCAGGGCCATGTATCCCTTCACAAAACTGGTGGATGATAAGATCATGACGGAAGACGATGGCATTTATACAAGTGGTGGTGCTTATTCCTACACCAACCTGGTAGCATACCTTGTTGAAAAATATGCAGGGCGTGAAATTGCGATCGCTATTTCCAAAGCATTTATGATAGATATTGATCGTAGCAGCCAATCTCCTTTTATCATTTTTGAAGGACAAAAAACTCACGAAGATGAACCTGTAAAAAAAGCACAGATGTTCATCGAGAATAATTATCATGAAAAGATATCTGTTGACCAGCTAACGGGTATGCTTGCCCTCAGCCGCAGGAATTTCGAGCGCCGCTTTAAAAAGGCTACCGCCAACACCATTACAGAATATATTCAACGTGTAAAAATGGAAGCTGCTAAAAAAAGTTTTGAAACAAACAGCAAGAATGTAAATGAAGTGATGTATGACGTAGGTTATTCTGATAACAAAGCATTTAGAACGGTATTCAGGAATATAACGGGGTTATCACCGGTTGAGTATAGGAAGAAGTATAATAAGGAAGAAAGCCGTAAGCCGTAAGCTATAAGCTGTAAGTTGATTTTATAAAATGGTAAAATATTTCTTGTAGGAATTACTTGATAATTGCTTTTTGTAAAATCTATTGGACATAAGGTTTGTTCTTTACCCAACGAAACATGTCCCAATTATTTCCAAGTCCCCAGGTCTCATTTGCAACTTCATCTTTCGAATAATATCCTTTTTTTGTTTGGCTGGAATCGTATTGATCATAGATTAAGCAAATCAGGTATTCATTTGGCCAGTTTGTTTCGAAATAATACCAACGTGCCATTCTAACGTAAACACTCTGATGCGACGAAATATGTTTAATCCCAATATTTTTCAATAAAGAATAAATATCAGGATATGATTTTTTTAACCTGGATAATCCTTCCCAATTTTGAATGAGCGTATCCATTTCCTTATCATTCTGCAATCTTTTTATAACTAAATCCAAATCAGCTTTATTCTTAAAAAATGTTTCTTTTAGTTCATCTGGGGTTTTGTTGTGATGACGACATGCGTATGTTATCAAAACAAAAAAAATAAAAATAAAATTGTAAGTCTTGACATTTCTGCTTTTAAAAAAATTACAAAACCCAACTTGCTTCGCTAAGTTGGGTTTTTGTAAATAATTAAGTTCATTCAAAAAAAATATTCTCATTTTAAGAAAACAAACTTAAAGCTTATAGCTAATAGCTTGCAACGTCTTCTACTTTACCGAAAGCGTAGCAACATCCTTACTCATGGATGCCACAGTTAATTTCACACCTGTATTTGTAAGTATCTTATCAACCAGTTCTTTAAGTTTTAAAGAATGATTTATAAATATGGTTGCTTTTTTATCTTCATAAGTATCGCTGTTCACAGTTTTAACTCCTTTGATCTTTTCAATAAAACCTGAGAGGGCCGACAGTTGTTCGTATTCAATATTTGTGATGATCACTGTAGAACTTCCATTGCTTGTTCCAGTGCCCTCCGCTTTTTTACCAGCCGCTCCTTTGCCTGACATAGGCATGATATCTTTTCGCTGTGCAACAAAAATAGCAGCTTGTTTTATAACCTGCTGTGCAGCCATTTCCAAAGCAGGATTTTGATCATTCTTATTTGAAAAATGTAAATAACCCATACTCACCGAGCTTCCTCCGCTTGTTTCTTTATCTGCACTAAAATTGCGTACATCAAGTACTTCACGGGTCCTGGGATCAATAATTTTTATCACGATCCCGATACTGGCGGTATGTTTGGTATTTCCTACACCCATAATATTAGATGTTTTACTTGCTACCTCGTAGCGGGTAACCTCTCCTGTTATTATAACATTTGCAGTAAGTTGCTTTCCTCTTTCAATACTGGTAGATTTATCTGCATTGCGTGAATCGCCCTGGTTGATCTCATCATCAATGTCACTCATATTATTTTTTTGTTCAAGTACCCTGAAACATCCTACCTGCTGTAAAAAACTGGTAAGCATGGTTGCCAGGTTTGGACCAAAATCACCATCCGGCCTTCTTGGAGAAGTTACATTGAAACGTGGAACCGTAACCCTGGGTTTGTTTTCCTGTGCTATTCCCTGGCACTGGTTAGTTACAGTATCGAGGCTTATTACCACTTCAGGTTCTTTATCTTTTTTCTTCCTCTGTGCATTAGAAAATAATACACAACCTGCAAGACATAGCATTAATAGCGTTAACTTTTTCATTTTCGTTGTTTTTAGGTTTTTATCTTTTATAGTAAGGGTTGATTATTTAATAAGTGAATCAACATGACACAAACATAATTCATGCTCATGCCACGTGAAATGGCCAATTATTTTCTGTGCGATATCATTTATTTTTCGCTTAGACGAGAAATTCCAGGTACGTTCATCAATGGGATATCAACAAGTCAGTTTTGGAGCATGCAAATGAAAGGTTATTTGCAATGTTATGCAAGTATAATAATTAGTTTTCATTTGACCAAGAAGAGCTGTGGGTACTTGCTGGTTTGTAAGTTTAGAAGTTGATTACTTTTACATTCATTATTTTACATTTTACATTTAATACAACTCTTTCTTCATTACCTTATTCTCATACTTATTCATTTCCATTTGAAAAGAAGCATT